>NZ_JBSFTE010000005.1:192384-327582 GCF_053590565.1 Micromonospora sp. NPDC003197
GCTCGCTCCGCTCACTCCTCGCGCTCACCATCTAGCGCCGGGGTGGGCCCGGTGCAGGACCTGCATCTCGGCCAGCAGATAGGAGAGGTGTTCGGTGTGCAGTCCCGCCCGGCCGCCGGCCGGAGCCCAACCGTCGGCGGGTCGGTCCAGGGTCGCCTGCGCCAGGACCGGCTCCACGATCGCCAACCAGGCGTCCCGCAGGGCGGCCGGCGCGGCATCGAGTCCGGCCTCATCGAGCCGACGGGTCAGGTCGTCGGTCTGGAAGAGCTCATGGGTGTACGGCCAGATCTCGTCGACCGCCGCCTGCATCCGCCGATGCGATTCCGCCGTACCGTCGCCCAGGCGGATCACCCACTGCATACCGTGGTCGAGATGGTAGGCCGACTCCTTGCGGGCTTTGGCGGCGATGCCGGCGAGCCGCTCGTCGCTGGCGGCGACCAGCTGGTCGTAGCGCAGCCGCTGGTAGGCCGACAGGAAGAACAGCTTGGCAATGGTGACCGCGAAGTCGCCGTTGGGCAGCTCCACCAGCAGGCAGTTGCGGAACTCCCGGTCGTCACGCAGGTAGGCCAAGGTGTCCTCGGTGACCTCGCCGTCGCCGGCCGTCGCCGGTGACTCGCCCGCCTCGGTCATCAGCTCCCCGGCGTACGACAACAGCAGCCGAGCCGCACCGACCTGGTCGAGGGCGATGTTGGCCAGCGCGATGTCCTCTTCCATCTCGGGTGCGACGGACACCCACTCACCCAGCCGCTGGGCGGCGATCAGCGCGTCGTCGCCGAGCCGGAACAGAAGTTCGGTCAGGTCCTTCTTCACAGGTGGGCCGCTCCGTCGGGCACCTCGTAGAAGGTGGGGTGGCGATAGACCTTGTCCGCCGCCGGGTCGAAGAAGGCGTCCTTCTCGTCCGGACTGGAGGCGGTGATCTGGCTGGCCGGCACCACCCAGATCGACACCCCCTCCTGGCGGCGGGTGTAGAGGTCACGGGCGTTGCGTAGCGCCAGTGTCGCGTCCGGGGCGTGCAGGCTGCCGACATGGCTGTGGGCCAGCCCGCGCCGGGCCCGGACGAAAACCTCCCACAACGGGGAGACCTGCTCACTCACGCTGCCACCTCGACTCGGTCTGCCTGCTTGGCCGCCTGCTTGGCGGCGTACGCGGCGGCGGCCTCGCGTACCCATGCGCCTTCGGCGTGCGCCCGGCGGCGGTGCTCCATCCGCTGCCGGTTGCACGGTCCGTCTCCGGAGATGACCCGCATCAGCTCGGCGTAGTCCGGCTGGGTGAAGTCGTAGGCCTGCCGCTGCTCGTTCCACCGCAGGTCGGGGTCGGGCAGCCGAAGGCCGAGGACCTCGGCCTGCTGCACGCACATGTCGACGAACCGCTGCCGCAGTTCGTCGTTGGAGAACCGCTTGATCTTCCAGGCCATTGACTGGGCGGAGTGGGTCGAGTCGGCGTCCGGCGGGCCGAACATGGCCAGCGACGGATACCACCAGCGGTCGAGCGCGTCCTGGGCCATGGCCTTCTGGGCTGGGGTGCCGTGGGACAGGACGTACAGAATTTCGTAGCCCTGTCGCTGATGGAACGACTCCTCCTTGCAGACTCTGATCATGGCGCGGGCGTAGGGTCCGTACGAGCAGCGGCACAGCGGCACCTGGTTGACGATCGCCGCCCCGTCCACGAGCCAGCCGATCGCACCGACGTCCGCCCAGGTCAGCGTCGGGTAATTGAAGATCGAGCTGTATTTCTGCCGGCCTTCGAGGAGCAGGTCGACCAGTTCTTCCCGGGTCACGCCGAGGGTCTCCGCCGCGGCGTAGAGATAGAGGCCGTGTCCGGCCTCGTCCTGGACCTTGGCGAGCAGGATCGCCTTGCGCTTGAGCGATGGTGCTCGGCTGATCCAGTTGCCTTCCGGCTGCATGCCGATGATCTCGGAGTGAGCATGCTGCGCAATTTGCCGAATCAGGGTTTTTCGGTATGAATCCGGCATCCAGTCGCGCGGCTCAACCTTCTGATCCGCTGCGATGACAGCGTCGAAGTACGCCTGAAGATCGGTGCCGACACTGGGCGCACCGTTGGCCGGTAGTCCACGGGCAGCGGCAACCCGCAGGTCCGCCTCTGCCGCCTCCACCTGATCGAGCAGGCCGCTGGCCGATCCCTCGTCAACGCTGGGGAAGTCGTTGCCGTACACGTAACAAGTGTTACAGCTCTCATACCGCGAAGCCAAGATGTGTCACAAAAGAGACGCTCAGCAACCAGGTGACCACTCAGCGCAGCGACGTCGTCGCCGACCCCGCAAACCAGTCCTAAATCGACCAATGACGCTGGTCACATCGGCGCACATCGCCGGCCCCAGCAGCCTCAGGAGTGATCAGGAGATACGCGTCCCCGGAAACCTGGGCCCGTTGCGCTCTGGCGTGTCGCAATCAGGGACGTAAACTTCGACCAGCTCCTGACCAGGGCAATCACGCAACGACGAACCCCAGTCCTGCGGGTGCGCCCCTCCTGAAGCATCCATACAACCAACTGCCTCAACCACTCGCGAGAACCTCGCGGGAGGTCCATGGCGCGTGCCCAAGCCCCCCAAACCTGCCCGGAGGCCACCCCGACACCGCCGCACACCCCGGCCACTCGGCCCCAACCCGTGGAGTTCCCCGACCATGCGTTCCCGTCTCACGTTGGCGCTCACGCTCGCGGCAGTCGTCCTCGGGGGTGCGGTGCTGATCCCCACCGCGTACGCCGAGCTGACCAGCCGCGACGACGGGGGAACCGTCGGCACGGGCCAGACGCCAGCTCCGTCGGCGGCGACCCCGGCCCCGCCTACGCTGGCACCGGCCACGGTGTCGGTCGACACGGACGGCTTCCTGTCCTGGGCACTGCTCGAACGACAGACAGGCACGATCTCCGGTTCCCAGAACCTGACCGCCACCAGTTCGACCGAGTCGATGATCAAGATCTGGATCGTCTCCGACGTGTTGCGGGTCCTGGGTGACCGGTCGCCCACACCGCAGCTGTTGAAGTGGGCCAGTGCCGCGATCCGGGACAGCGACGACGACGCGACCAACGCGCTGTACAACGGCGGCGGAAAAGATAAGATCATCACTCGCATGATCAAAATGTGCGGTCTGACCGAGACCAAGGCAATCGCGCCCCGAGGGACCACTATCTGGTGGAGTTACACTCAGATCTCCGCCCGGGACGCGGTACGCCTGGGAGAGTGCGTCAGGAACGGGACAGCAGCCGGTCCGAAGTGGACCGAATGGGTGCTGAACGAAATGAGCAAGGTACGCGGCACCACCGCGCCAGCCGACCAAGAGGCTCGACGGGGTGGCGGCCGCTGGGGCATCATCGACGGCCTGCCGGAGGAGATCACGTCCGGGACCCGGATCAGTATCAAGAACGGTTGGACGGCGATCGGCGCTGATCAGTCGTGGCACGTCACGTGCCTCGCCATCGCCGACGACTGGGTGCTGTCCGTACTGATGCGCTATCCGACAGCGAACGGCCTCGACTACGGTGCGCAGGCCTGCGCGAGCGTGGCCAGTCAACTGGTCACCGCCCGCCCCAACACTGGCGTTTAAGCTCCCCCAACCAATTGAATGGCGCTGAACGCGCCCCTACCAATTGGAAAGGACTAATGGCAGTCAACCCTCGGAAGGCTCGGCCCCGCAGTGGTGACGCGACACCGCTGCGCCTCGCCATCATCACTGGCGTACTGGTGGTGTTCGTGGTGGGTGCACTGCGGTTGCTACCCGGATCACCGTTCGCGATCTCCGCCGCCGCCACCTGGGGCGAGTCGACCAGCCAGAGCCAAGAGGGTTCCGATCCTGGTGCACGGCCAACCCCCACCCCCACGACGCCCCCACCCCCGCCGCCGCTGCCCATCAAGGCGGGGCCTGTCGAGATCGACACCACCGGCTGGTACTCCTGGGCCATGCAGGACACCCGCTCGGGGGAGATCTGGGGCTCCGACAACATGGCGCAGACCAGCACCACTGCCTCGCTCATCAAGGCATGGATCGCGGCCGACTACCTGCGCCGGCTGGACGAGAAGGGCCAGGAGCCGACCAAGGCCCGCCTCAACCAGGTGACCATCATGGTCCGGGACAGTGACAACGATGCCGCCTCCGCCCTCTGGAACCAGGTCGGTGGCTCCGCCACGGTGAAACGCCTGATCAGCATCTGCAAGCTGACCGACAGCAGCACCCATCAAAACAACTGGAGCATCACCCGGCTCTCCCCCCGGGACATCACCCGAATGGGTGCCTGCATCGCCGACGGCCGGGCAGCTGGCCCCAACTGGACCAAGTGGTTACTGAACGAGATGCGCGAGGTCCGAGGCGTCGGCGACTTCGGCATCCGTAAGGCCTTCCCCGCCGCCGAACGCGAGGAAATCGCCATCAAGAACGGCTGGGTGGTCCGTGACGACGAGGGCACCTGGCACATAAATTGCCTGGCGATCGGCGACGGCTGGACGATGGGGGTAATGGCCCGCTACCCGGCCAGCAAGGGATACGAGCACGGCGCCACGATCTGCCAGGGCGTCGCCAAGCAGCTCAGGGCCGCCGCCAGCGCTACTGCCTCCGCGAGCGCCAGCGCCAGCGCCGGCGTCTGACCCGGCCGGACTTGCCCGCTCGCTAGCCGGTGAAGAAGGCCGGACCGTCGGCGGGCAACTCCGGTACGGCACCCCGTGCGGCAGCCCGCCGGGCGAACTCCCGTAGGCCCGCCACCTGACGGTCACCGAGCGAGAAGTCCAACACCCGGAAGTAGTTCGCCAGGGTGGCCGCGTCGAACGACTCCCATCGGGCGGCGGCCTCGGCCACCTCGTCCAGCTCGGCGACGCAGAGGTCCCGGGAGCGCAGGAACGCCTCGTGTACCTCCTTGACCAGGCCCGGGTGGGCGGCGGCGAAGTCCCTGCGTACCGCCCAGACGGCGAAGACCATGGGCAGCCCGGTCCACTCCCGCCAGGCCTGCCCGAGGTCGGTGACCTCCAGTCCACGACCCGGCGCCTCGTAGAGCGCGCGCAGCGCCACATCGCCGATCAGCACCCCGGCATCCGCCTCCAGCAGCATCTGGGTCAGGTCGGGCGGGCAGCTGAAGTATTCGGGGTCCACGCCGTACCGCTCGGCCAGCAGCATCTGGGCGAGCAGCACCCCGGTACGGGAGGTCGAGCCGAGCGCCACCTTGGCACCGCCGAGTTCAGTCAGCGGTCGGGTGGAGACCACGTTGACCGAGAGCACCGGACCGTCGCTGCCCACCGCCAGGTCCGGCAGGAGCAGCAGCTCGTCGGCGTGCCGCAGATATTCGACGTGCGAAATGGGCCCGATGTCCAGATTCCCGGCGACCAGATCCGCGCTGAGCCGTTCCGGGCTGTCCTTGTGCAGGTCGACGTCGATCAACGCGCCGGAGCGCATCAACCCCCAGTAGATCGGCAGACAGTTGAGAAACTGGATGTGCCCTACCCGGGGTCGCCGAGAGTCCGTCATGAGTCGACCGTATCCGGCCCTTCCGGACACCGCTCAGCCAGCCGGGCGGACAGTGGCGTAACCCGCATCCCACGATGCCCCTAAATCCTTCGCTCCCGGACACGTCGCGGCGTAGGATCGACGGCCGCGCGAGGCAAGCGCCTCCCTCTATTGGGCACAGCCGGCACCGCGTCGACGGAGCAGCCGGGCGGCCCAGGTCAAGCGATCAATACGAACGCACCGAAAGGTCGTCGCATGACCCTGTCCGCCCAACGATCCGACACCCCTGCCTCCGACCCTCCTGCCGCAGACGATCTCGACAGTCAACTGGCCGCCGAACGGGCCCATCTTGATCTTTCCCGGGCTGCTCTGCACCGGATGCGGGAACGCGCCGAGGCGCTGTTCAGCTCCGGTGCCCAGGTGGCCGGCGACCCGTACGCCGCGGAGATGCTCGGGCGCACCCTGTCCCGTCGGGTCGCCGAACTCGCCGACGATCCGAACACCCCGCTCTTCTTCGGCAAACTCGACTTCGGCCCCGCCATCGATAGCGCCCCTGAAGGTGCTGCCGCAGACACTCCCGAGGCCGCCATTGATCACGGCGATCATGCGGGCCGGTCGTACCACATCGGGCGGCGGCACATCACCGACGAGGTGGGCGAGCCGCTGGTGCTGGACTGGCGGGCCCCGGTCTCCCGATCGTTCTACCGAGCCAGCGTGCGCGACCCGCAGGGCGTGGCGACCCGACGCCGGTTCGGCTTCGGCGCGGGCGTACTGACCAGCTTCGAAGACGAGCACCTGGACCGGGGCGAGGAACTGGGCACCGCCTCCCGCATCCTCACCGCCGAAATCGAGCGCCCCCGCGTCGGGCCGATGCGTGACATCGTCGCCACCATCCAGCCCGAGCAGGACGAACTCGTCCGCGCCGACCTCGCCGACTCGATCTGCGTACAGGGTGCCCCCGGCACCGGGAAGACCGCCGTCGGCCTGCACCGGGCCGCGTACCTGCTCTACCTGCACCGGGAACGGCTACGCCGCTCCGGCGTACTCGTCGTCGGGCCCAACCGGGCGTTCCTGTCGTACATCTCGGCGGTGCTGCCCGCGCTCGGCGAGGTGGAGGTCGCCCAGGCCACCGTCGAGGACCTGGTCGCGCGGCTCCCGGTCCGCGCCACCGACGACCCGGCCGCCGCCGTGGTCAAGCACGACGCCCGGATGGCCGACGTGCTCCGCCGGGCCCTATCCGGGTACGTCCGCAAGCCCGAAGAGCCGATCGTCGTATCCGACGGTTCCTACCGTTGGCGGATCGGGGCGGACGCGCTGCGTCGGGTGGTCGACGAGGCCCGCCGCGAAGGGCTGCCCTACGGCACCGGCCGCGAGCGGGTCCGCGCCCGGGTGGTGGGCCTGCTGCAACGGCAGTCCGAGGCCCGACGGGGAGACTCGCCCAGCGACGCGTGGCTACGCAGAATGGGCAAGGCGAAACCGGTCGCCGAATTCCTGGACGCGGTCTGGCCGGCGGTCACCCCGGACGGGCTGCTGTTCACCCTCTTCTCCGACGCCGCTGCGCTGGCCAGCGCCGCCGATGACCTGCTCACCGCCGAGGAGCAGGCACTACTGGTCTGGTCCAAGCCGCCCCGGTCGGCCAAGGCCGCGAAATGGAGCGCCGCCGACGCCGTACTGATCGACGAGGCAGTCGGGCTGATCGAACGTACGAGCAGCTTCGGACACGTGGTGGTGGACGAGGCGCAGGACCTGTCCCCGATGCAGTGCCGGGCGGTGGCCCGGCGCAGCGAGCACGGGTCGATCACCCTGCTGGGGGACCTCGCCCAGGGCACCGCCCCGTGGGCCGCCACCGACTGGCGGGTGTCCCTGACCCACCTCGGCAAGCCGGACGCGGCCGTGGTCCCGCTGACCGTCGGGTTCCGGGTGCCCGCAGCGGTGGTGGCATTCGCCAACCGGCTGCTGCCGGCGCTGGCGGTGGACGTACCGCCGGCCGAGTCGCTGCGGCGTGATGGGGCGCTCGACATCCGTACCGTGGCCGAGCCTTCCGGGGTGGACGATGCGACGGCGGCCGAGGTGCGGGCCGCGCTGGCGTATGACGGCTCGGTGGCGGTGATCGCCGCCGACGCGTCAGTCGAGCGGTTGCACACGGTCCTAGCCGACGCCGGGATCGAGGTGTCCACCGCCGAGGATGTCGACTCCACCGCACGGGTCACCGTCGTCCCGGCCACCCTGGTCAAGGGCCTGGAGTACGACCACGTCATCGTCGTCGAGCCGGCGCAGATCGTGGCCGCCGAGCCGCGCGGCCTGCACCGCCTCTACGTGGTGCTGACCCGGGCCGTCTCCCGGCTCGCCGTCGTACACGCCGCCCCCCTCCCCACCCCGCTTTGATGTTAGGAAGGGCCCCTTCTTATCGCATTTTGCATAAGAAGGGGCCCTTCCTAACGCCTCAGCGTCGCGGGCGACCTCAGTTGAGCAGGTTCCGGCCCATGCTGCCGACAAGCGCACCCGAGTGGGCAAGGTCAGCACAATAGAAGATCGCGTCCGTCAGCAGAGGACCATAACGGACCTCGGGCAACGGCGTTCCTCGACGTGGCACCGGCAGCCACACGCTCAATCGCATCAGCGCCCCGGCCTCTAAATTGCTGCCCTCATTCGAGGCGCTGACCACGATGTCGAGCGGGCCGACGCCGTCGAGGTTCAGAACGGCAACTGAATCACCGAGCCAGTCGTTCGTCTCGGCAACCTCTCCCCCCTTGTTCCGTCCCACTACCTGCCCCTGGTGGTAGACGACCCGCCGGCTCCAGCTCAGGCCGTCCGGGCCACCGACCAACAGGTACACCGCGCCCGCGTTCTCGGCGGAGCCGATGTCCTCCTGAAACGCGCCGACCAACACGTCTACGTAGCCGTCACCGGTAACGTCGCCGGTGGAAATCGAATGGCCGAAGTGGTCTCCGCCCCGCTCTCCGAAATACTCCTTCCTGGGCTCAAGGCGTCGAACACCCTCCTTGGTCAGACCAGCTTCGGTGCCCGGCATATAGATCACCGCGCCGTTGACGGAGCGGGGAATGGCGCCAATCAGATCGCCGTAGCCATCCCGGTTGATGTCGGCGATCTTGATAACCTCGCCGAGGGTCGCGGCGTTGATGTCGAGCCCGCCGGAAAGGGTGGTGGACCCGGTGGTCGTTGGCCCCGCCGGGCCGCCGGGCAGCAGCGTGACCAAACCGTTTCCGTGACCCCCTGGGTAGTAACCTTCGCCGGCAGCACCGATGGCCAGGTCTGGATATCCGTCTCCGGTCACGTCACCGATTGCCAGTCCACTTCCGAATGTGTCGTGTGCTTCCACCACGTCCGGCATACCCGGGCTGTCCTGGGTCAACTGCCGTACGCCGTCGATGGTCACGCCAGCGGCACTGCCAGCAAACACCGTCACCGTTCCCGCAGATGCCTTCCCATCGACCGCTTCGCCGGGCGTGCCGACCGCCAGGTCGGCGAACCCGTCACCGTTGAGATCCCCAACCGCAAGGCTGCTGCCAAAGAACGCATAGCCCGTTGATGTTCCGGGTACGCCTGGCGTGTCCTGGGTCAGGTGCTGGGGATCGGTCGAATCGAGGCCCTGCGGACCGCCATAGTAGATCCAGATTCCGCCAGCGCACGCGGTACTCGAATCCTCCGGCACCGCGTACTCGCCGAGATGCGCCACCACGAGATCGCCGTAACCGTCGCCGTTAAGGTCCCCGGCTGCCAGCGTGTCCCCAAAGCCGGCCGAGGTCGAGGCATAGACCGGAGTTATCAGATAGCCATGAGGCAACCGACTGGAATAGTCGACGATGACGGCCTTGCCGGCGAGGCCGGGTCTGACAGCGACGGAGCCAGCAACGACGAGCTCGTCCCGCCCGTCACCGTCGAAATCGAACGGCCTCGAAGTTGGTGGCACCGTCGCAGCTGCAGCAGATACGGGCACGACCGACAGTGCCAGGACGGAAACTGCAATGGCAGAAACGAGGGTGCGGTTACGTGGCCAGACGCCCATTGATCCCTCCCAGGAACAGGGCGACAAGCATAGATCATGATGCCTGGCGCAACATCGCGATCCGGCCGCCCTCGCCGGAGGCCCAGCAGGTGCCGTCGGCCACGCATTCCACCGAGTCGAAGCTGCCGGTGTCGAACCGCTGCCAGTTACGCCCACCGTCGTAGCTGACGTCGCTGCCGGTCGGGCCGACGGTCAGCGCCGTCTGCCCACCGCCCCGGGTGACCCAGGCCGCCCCGGACCGGTACTCGCCGGGCTGCCGACCGGCCAACGTCCAGCTGCGGCCACCGTCCCGGCTCACCGCCGCGCCGTCCGGGGCGCTGGTCGGCGTCGCGTAGTCGCCGCCCAGCGCGATGCCGTGCCGGGGGTCGCGGAACGCCAACGTGTAGATGCCGGCCGACGGGCCGCTCGGCACCGGCGTGTCCGTCACCCGCCAGGTACGCCCCCGGTCGTCGGTACGGAACACCCGTGACTCGCTGCCACCTCCGGTGGCGAACCAGGCCACGTCGGGGCCACGGTCGGCGGTGATCAGGCAGGTGCCGCTGGCCGCGAAGGCGAACTCGCCCTCCAGTGCCGCCGGCATGCCCGTCGACGGCAGCACTGCCCAGGACTGCCCGCCGTCCGAGGTGGACAGGATCCGGAACTTGCCGTCGACCGGGTCGGAGAGGGCCAGGCCGTGCCGCCGGTCGAAGAAGGCCATGCAGTCGTAGAAGGCGCGTTCGTCGTCGTTGCGGAACGTCTCGGTCCAGTTCTGCCCACCGTCGGAGGTTCGGTAGATCCGCGATTCGCCGCCCGCACCGATGGAGAGGATCACGGCATGGTCGGCGTCGAACGCCTCGATGTCGCGGAACTGCAGGGCTGACACTCCTGCGGGGCCGACCTGCTGCCAACTCCGACCACCATCGACGGTACGCAGCACGGTGCCGCCACTGCCGCTGGCCCAGGCCACCCGTGCGCTGACCGGGGCGAGCCCGCGTAGCCGGGCGGTCGAGCCGGTCTCGGACAGCTGCCAGCTCGGATCGGGTCGCCAGGTGAAGCCGGAGGTGGTGGCCAGCACCGCGACGGAGAGGGCGAGAGCTGAGAGCACACGTAGCCGCATGGCCCCGGAACATACCGGACATCGGCGTTCTTGGAAATACTGCGAGTCGCCGCCGACACTGTCCGGTGGCAGCACCCATCACAGAGGTTTAGGCAGTTCGGCTAGCACCTGGAAACCGCCGTGCGGCCCGGCCTGGGCCACCAGCGTTCCGCCCGCCTCGGCAAGCCGTTCCCCCAAGCCTTTCAGCCCGTTGCCGGAGCCCTCGGCAGGCTGGCCCGTCGGGCGGGACGAGGACGAGGGTGAGGACGAGGACGAGGGCGAGGTGGTGGGGGAGGGCGAGGCGGTGGGCGAGGGCGACGGTGAGGTGGTGCCGTTGTCCGTGATCTCCAGTCGGATTCGCTCGGGGTCGTGCGTCAGGACGATCTCGACCTGGGTGGCGTCGCTGTGCCGGATGATGTTCGTCGTGGCCTCGCGTACCACCCAACTGAGCACGGTCTCGGCATCCGGGGCGAGCGGTGGGCCGGTGAGCTGAACGTCCTGCGTGACCCCTGCCGTGGTCAGCGCCGACCGGGCGCGGTCCAGTTCGGCGGCCAGGTTGCTTTCGCGATACCCCGAGACGGCTTCCCGGATCTCGGTCAGCGCCTGCCGACCGACGGTCTCGATGTCGGACGCCTGGGCGAGCGCCTGCGCCGGGTTACGGTCCATCAGTCGGCGTACCGCTTCGGCCTTCACCACGATGACTGACATGCTGTGTCCGAGCAGGTCGTGCAGGTCGCGGGCGAAGCGAAGGCGTTCCTGGTCCACTGCGGACCGGGCCAGTTCCTCCCGGGTCCGGCGCAGCTCCGCCGTAGTCGCGGCGAGACTGATGATGGCTGCTGTCACCAGGCCGGAGATGAAGGTGCCGTACCCGTTGATCATCGCGGCCAACGGGTCGTGGTCCCGCTCCCCGGAGATCACTCCCGCCGAGCCACCCAGGACGATCAGCGCCATGATGAGGTGCTGACCTCGGAGTACGGCACCACAGGCCAGCGCCAACGGCATGAACAGCTGGATCCAGCTGCCGCCGTACGCCAGGGCAAGCGGGTAGGTGACGGCAGCCTGCGCGGCGAGCAGTATCAGCGTGGTCCGGTTGGCGCTGCGGCGAGGATCAAACGCCCGGTACGCCACCACGACATAGAGGGTGACGAAGGCCAGTAGGCCGGCACCGCCCAGCCAGGGCGGGGACACTTCGCCTCGGATCAGGTCGGCGACGGAACCGGCGGTCAGCATCAGCCACGGCAGGAAGGCGGCCCCGCTGGTCAGCTCCGGCAGCTCGCCGACGTTTGCGTTGATGTTCGGATTCGGCCACCAGCGCTTCTTCATGCCCATCCCGCTCGACTCGATCCTGTTTCTTCTGCCTCGACTCAACTCGCCCGGTCAGGCGCAACCGCCGGTCAGGCGCGACGGCCGGCCCGACGGTACGCGTAGCCGGCGTACGCGCCGAACACCACCAGCCAGCCGACCAGGACGAGTACGGTGTCGAGCCCCACTGCGGCACCCTGCACGGTGTCCCAGCCCAGCTCCCCGAAGCGGTGCCCCGGAGTCCACCGGGCAATGGCGGCCAGCCAGTCGGGGAACTCCGACACCGGGAACCACAGACCACCGAGGAAGGCCAGGAACAGGTTGGTCACGATGTTGGTCACGTTGGTGGTCTGGGCGGAGAGGGCGTACCCGTTGGCCAGGCCGAGCATGGTGAACGGCACCGAGCCGATCCACAGCAGCAGAGTCAGCATCACCCACTGGCCAAGCCCGAGGCGTACGCCGTTGACGATCGCCCCGGTGAGCAGCACCACCACGATCGCCGGCAGCACCATCAGCGAACCGGTCACGGCCCGCCCGACGACCGCCTGGGCCGAGGTCAACGGGGTGATCCGCAGTTGACGTAGCCAACCGACGGCCTTGTCCTCGGCCACCGCCGTGCCGGCGGTCAGTCCGGCGCTCAGCGCACCGTACGCGGCTAGGCCCACCATCGCGGTGACTGCCCAGCCGGAGGAGCCGTCGGCCTTGCCGCCGACGTTGGTGAACATCAGGTACATCAGCACGGGGGTGCCGATGCCGAAGATGACGAACCCGGTGTCCCGGAAGGTACGACGGACTTCCAGCTTGACGTACTGGTAGACCGGGGTGATCTGGCCGAGCATCACGAGCCTGCTTTCAGGGTTGGTACGAAGAAGAAGTGAGGAACGAGACGAGCGTCAGGAAGGCGGGGTGGCGGTGAGGGTCAGGAAGGCGTCCTCCAGTCCGGCGGAGGTCACTTCGAGGCCCCGTACCGGTCCGAGCAGCGCGAGGGCATGCACGGTCGCGTCGGAGTCGGAGGTCCGCAGGAGCACCCGACCATCGCGCTGGGCCACCGAGAGCACCCCGGGCAGCGACTCCAGGCCGGCGGGCGCCGGGCGACCCTGAAGGTCGAAGGAGACGAGACTCGCCCCGACGGCCTGCTTGATCTCGGTGTTGCTGCCGTCGGCAACGACCCGTCCCCGGTCGATGACCACGACTCGGTCGGCATTCTGGTCCGCCTCCTCCAGGTAGTGCGTGGAGAAGAGGACGGTCTTGCCCCGCTGGGTGAACGCCTGCATCGACTCCCAGAACGCGCGCCGGGCCGCCACGTCGAGCGCGGCGGTCGGCTCGTCGAGGACCAGCAGGTCCGGGTCGCCGACGAGGGCGACGGCGAAGGAGACCCGCTGCGCCTGACCGCCGGAGAGTCGGTCCACCCGGCGGCCGGCGAGGTCGGTGAGCCCGGCCAGGGCCAGGGCCTCGTCGACCGGCATCGGCTTCGGGTAGCTGCTGGCCACGAAGGTCACCAGCTCGCGCACCGTGACCCGGGGTACGGGCTTGCTGTCCTGGAGCATCGCACCGACCCGTCCGGCGCGTACCGCCCGCTGCGGGGTTTCCCCGAAGAGTCGCACCTGGCCGGCGGTCGGCTCGTCCAGGCCCAGCAGCAGACTGATCGAGGTCGACTTGCCCGCGCCGTTGCGCCCGAGCAGGGCGACCCGCTCGCCCCGCCCGATGGTGAGGTCGAGCCCGGCGACCGCCCGTACGTCGCCGAAGGTCCGGACCGCGCCGGCGAAGTTCACCATCGGTGCCGCGTCGTGTGTCTTCGTCATGCCAAGAACGATATGAGCGCAGCTCAGGTGCCTTGTAGACGAAAATATCCGGACTCCGGCAGGACAAATGTCATTGCCGCCAGCGCCCGAACAAAGGACTCAGAGCCAAACAAAGGACTCAGAGCCAAACGAAGAACTCAGAGCCAGCCGCGTTCGTCGGCGATCCGGGCGGCCTCCGTACGGTTTCTTGCTCCGGTCTTGCCGATCGCCGACGACAGGTAGTTACGTACGGTGTTCTCCGACAGCCACAGCTTCGCCGCGATGTCCGCCACCGTCGCGCCGCCCAGTCCGGCCGCCAGTACCTCCCGTTCCCGGGCGGTCAGCGGGCTCGGTCCGGCGCTCAGCGCGGCAGCCGCCAGCGTGGGATCAATTACCGACTCACCATTAAGCACCCGGCGGATCGACGCGGCCAACTGATCGACCGGTCCGTCCTTGGACAGGAAACCCCTCGCCCCGACTTCCATTGCCCGACGCAGATAGCCGGGACGGCTGAACGTCGTAATGATGAGCACCTTGCAGGTGGGCAGTTGAGTACGCAGGTCGGCAGCGGCATCCAGGCCGCTGCGGTGGGGAAGCTCGATGTCCAGGACCGCGACGTCGGGCCGGACCTCCAACGCGACCGGCACGATCTGGTCGCCCTCGGCAACCTGGGCCACGACCGTCATGTCATCTTCGAGGTCGAGCAGCAGGGCGAGCGCACCACGCATCATTCCCTGGTCCTCGGCCAGCAAAATCTTCACGGGCTCGACGGGAGCGCCTCCGGCCGGGGCATCGGTCATGGCCACCACGATACGGGGATGCTGATCATGAACTGTCGAGCCCGAGCGCGTCCAGCGCCGCAGCAAGGTCGGCGGCGACGATCACCTGCCCGGTCCGGCTTCCATCGGGTACGAACACCCGACACTCGTGCCGGTCGAGTTGCACGGTGACCGGCTGCCCCGGATGCTGTTCGCCCAGCCATCGGATCGCCGATGCGGGATCGACCGTCGGGTCGGATGCGACCGGGCTGGCGGCGGCTGACTGCGGGACGACAAGCGGCTCCCCCGGGTCGGTCGGCACCGCCTCCAACACCGCGATGTCGAGGTATTCGAGGCAGTACGCGATCGCCGCTTCCAGGGTCGGATGCATCGGCGACTCGGTACGGCCGGGGGTGCCGAGTTCGATGCTCCACCATTCGCCGTGCACCCGAAGCGGGTTGCCCTCGGCGTACCGGTGGTTTTCGACGGTGATGATGGCGTTCAGCCCCAGCCCCAGGGCGAGCCGGATCAGGTCGGCCAGCGGCGGTGCGGCCGGTCGGGCGGCGAGCACCAACAGTCGAGCCGACGGCCACCAGGGCCCGGCCGCCCGGAGGTGCTGGGCGAACACGTCGGCGTCGGAGTCCGGCAGGATGACGATCCCGTCGAGCAGGTCCTGATCGATCGGGTGGCCGCCGTCGAGTTCGGTGAGGTCCTCGGGGCGTACCCGGAATGTGTCGGCCCAGGTGGCAAGCTGGTGGCGCGCGGGAAGCCGGACCACCGGCCGACCATCGGGGTGCAGGGTCAACCATTCGACGTCGACGGGATCGCCGGCCCGCCAGTTCAGGTGCACCGCCCGTCCGCGCAGGTCGGTGATGGTGACGACCAGTCCGGAGTGGATTCGGTGGGTGCCCGCGCAGGTCGGGCAGGGCAGCACCGAGCGGTGCTGGCCGGTGCCGTCGCAGAACGGGCAGCCCGACTCGGGCCGCTGCCCGGCAATCGCACAGTGGCAGACCTGCACGCCACTGGCCGGATCACAGTCCGGGCAGGGCAGTTCGGTGATCGGCTCCCCCTGCCAGCTCGGGGCGGGCGGTTCCGGATCACGCCGCAGCACCGGGCTGATCCGGCGTACCGTTTGCCCGCTTTCCCGTTCAACCAGGGTCTCGGTGGTCCCGACCATCCGGAGCACGGCGTACCACCAGCGCCCGTCCCGCCAGATCGCCTGCGCGCCGGCCACATCGTCGCCGCGTCGGCTCGGCCGGGCACAGTCGGCGACGATCCGGCGTTCGAGCTGGTCAAGCTCGGTCGCCGGCCGCCGGGGAGTCGGCACGGCGGCTGGCTGGACCAGGTACGCCGATGCGGGCGCGGGCCGCCGGGAGGTGACCACGCCGTCCAACGCCCGTCGTACGGTGGTGACCGCCACCGCCTCGCGCAGGTCGGCCGCCTCGCCACCCGGCTGGGCCGGCACCTCGGCGTCGGCCGCCCGATAGCCGATGCTCCAGCGCAGCCCGCCGTCGCTGGTCCGGCGGGCTTCCACCACCAGGTCGAGACAGAGCAGCCCGGCGATGACACACAGCCGGTCGAGCCCACGGTCGAGGTCGGGCGGGACGATAGCGGTGGCTGCGGCAACGTCGCTGTGTCCGAGGTAGACCCGCCACGGGTAGTAGCTGTGGGCGGCGAGCGCCTTCGCCTCCAGCGCGTGCCGCCGTGCGGCGGGCAGGTGTGGTCGCCACTGTCTCGGTAACCGGACGACAGGTTCGACCGCCCCGGTCAGCACGCTCCGCCAGGCGGTGACGCCGACGGTGTCGGCCAGCTCGCTCACCAGCGGGGTCAGCTCGATCCACCAGCCGCTGTCCGGGTCGGGCGTCGGCTCGTACCCGCCGGGCACCACGTTGTGTGAGGCGACCGCCCCGGTGTCGAGGTTGGCCATGGTGAGCACGAGTTGCGCTCGCCGTCGACCGGTCTGCCCGCACCGATTACAACCGGTGGCCACGCTGCCCGCCCCGGCACAGAGCCGACAGTCCGGATAGGGCTCGCCGGCTCGGGTTTGATCCGCCGCGCTTTGGTCTGTACGGCAGCGGCAGGGCACCAGCCGGAATGTCATCCCGTCGCAGTCGGGACAGTCGACCACCATCGGGTCGAGCACGCGAGGGTCGGTCACCGTCGCCGCCCCGCCGTACACGGCACGTCGTGGTCGGCCCCCAGCATGCAGCGTCGCCCGTCGTCGAGCTTCCGGTCGCAGAAGAGCCGATACTGTACGGCCGCGTCGTCCTCTTCGGACAGCGAAGCGTTGCCCTGGTCCACGTCCGGCAGGAACGTCACCGATCGGGCCAGTGCCCGAGCGAAGTGCTTCGCCGCTTCCAGGTCTACCGCCGTGAACGGCACGTGCGCGACGTACCTCGGTCGCCCGATCATCGGTCACCCACCAGGTCATGCATGCTTCGGGCCTGTCGGGACTGCCAGTCCCGGAGCGCATCCTTGATCTGGCGCGTCTCCTCCCAACTCCGGGCCACCTCGTCGTAGAGCAGGGCCAGGTCGTCGGCGACCCGTTCGAGGAAGTCACCGACCTCGACAGCATCCACCCCGCGCCGACCGCGTCGACTGAACCGGGTCTCGCGTACCTGCCAGGGTGGCATCGGGGTACGCACCTCCGACCGGTACGCCGTTCGCACCCCCGGCCCGGTCCCCGCCCGGTCCACCTGCGACCGCCCAGAATGCGGTCGCTCAGTTTCCGGCGGCCTGGACCGGTGTCGACCGTTCCCGGCGTCACGTGTCCCCAAAAGACGACGAACGACAGCACGCATGCGCTACCACCTCTCTGCGGATGCGAGGCCAAGATCAGAAATATGCCTCACATAGCGCATCTCAGGATTGTGGAATGTTCCACGAGCGAGACCGTGCCAGCTTTACATCGCGCTGTGGGGTTGCGCAAGCACCGAGCGTGATCGACTTCGCGTATCCCTGAAACGCAGGAAGGCGGCACCCGATCGGGCACCGCCTTCTGTCGCCGAGAGCTTGCGCTAAGGCACGAGCCCGCCTGTCTGGACCTCCCTGATGAAGGCGGCGAACGCCGACCGGGGGAAGTCGAGGTGAGGACCGCCAGCGCCGGCCTTACTGTCACGAATACCCACACCAGCCGGCTGCACGTTCACCTCCACGCAGTTGTCATTGGCGTTGGACCGCTTGGACTTCCGCCAGTCTGAGGGCAGGTAGTTGTTCATGGTGTTGATTCTCCTCGCTGGGCGATCCTGTCTGCTTCACGCCGAAGCAGTGCCGCGCTTTCCGGGCCGGAGAGGGCGGCCTCCCAAATGCGGTCGTAGAGGTCCGCGTACGGCGCGACATCGCCGGTCTCGGTATAGACCAAATCCACACTCTCAGTGTCGACAGCGACCGCATCCGGATCACCACCGTGGAAGCGGTAGAGGCTGAACGGGCTGCGCGGCAACCAGAAGTCGCGCAATTCAGCTCGCTGCGGCAGGACCCGCACGGTCATCCCGTCCGAACTCTCCGCCAGCGTCGCCAGGTGCAACAATTGCTCACGCATCACTGCGGGCGGCACGGCTGGACGACACACCGCCACCTCTTCAATCACTGCCTCATAGCGCGGTCCACCCGGCCGGGCCAGCATTCGTTGCCGCATCATTTTGGCGTCGACGGACCGCTCCAAGTTCGTGTTCGGCAACCGAGCCTGTTTGGATGCGACCGCCCGAGCCCGGGTGTACTCCGGGGTCTGCAACAGACCTGGGACCACGAAGAGCTGATACTCCCGCACGCTGACCGCGCCGTGCTCCAGGTTTGCGTAGATGGCCTGACGTTCGCCCATGTCCGCGCCGTACGACTCCCACCAACCACGTTCGCCAGCATCCTTGGCCATCTGCACCAGCTCGTGCCAGCGTTCGCCGTCGATGCCGAACTCGCTGAGGATCGCGTTGACGTCCGACACCGAGGGCACTCGATCCGCAGTCTCGAAGCGGGACAGCTTCGGCCGCGACATCCCGATCCTGCGGGCCAACTCCTCTGCGGTGAGCCCAGCACCCTCGCGCAGTTCGCGCAGCTCTCGGGCCAACCTACGACGACGAACGAGCGGACTGATCGACAAGAGCGGTCTCCTTACCTTTCCACCCTCGCTCCAACATCGGCAATGTTCCAGACGCATGCACAGGTTACCGACACGGACTGCTACCAGGAACAGCCGGATAAGTCATGTTCAGACCAGCACCCACTTACCCCCGCCCCCAACTCAGGGTTTGTGAACACTTGCTGTAGCCCCGACAGCAACACCTATTCACAAACCATCGACACTGACGCTGCGGCCCGGATATCGACGAACTCACTCCGCCCCGACCAGGCGATCATGACCCTATGGACGTTAAAACCGACGGGTTAGGTCCATAGCGTCATGATCACCAAGACCGAGGGGGCAAGGCGCACTGCCCCAATCCCGCAAACCGGACACAGTCCCGACTTTGCCAAGCCCCGCCGCCCCCCTGAAAGTGCGTAGCATCGAACGAGCCACAAGACGCACCGCGCAACAATCGAAGGGCATGGTCAGCAAAATCATCGCGGAAGTGCACCATGGCTAACCTGTCCGGCGCACACTGGCGCAAGAGCACCCGCAGCGGCAGCAACAACGGCGCGTGCGTCGAGGTCGCCGACAACCTCACCAGCATCGTCGCCGTACGCGACAGCAAAGACCAGACCGGCCCGGCCCTCACCTTCACCCCCACCGCCTGGGCCACCTTCGTCACCGCCACCAAGACGATCCGTCACGCCCACTGACTCCGCCCCCGCCACCCGACCGCCCCTGGCCACCTGCGCCGGGGGGGCGGTCGCCATACTCGCCCAGCGCCAACCACGCCAAATGGCGCTGGCAGACCTCCCCAAGGGCCCACGGCCAGAGGGGCTCACCCAAGGGCTCTCCGTCGGTTCAGTCGAGTTTCCTGGCGCATAAAACTACCCCGGTGCGCCATAAATTTTCCTGACAAGCCGAGTTTCTGGGAACAAGAAACTCGGCCACGTGGGAAACTTTTTACCATGTTGATGGGGTCAGAGGCCGAGGTTCTCACACAGGCGAGGTTGGCGTTGCGCGAGCTACTGCCTCCGCACTTCGAGCTAAGCGACGCGGTTCTGGACGGGCAGGGGCCGTTCGAGGCTCCCGAAGCACTGTGGCAGCTCCGAGAGCAGAACAGTGGCTACGGGCTGATCCTGGTCGAGGCGAGAAGTTCGATCACACCTCGGAACATCACCAAGATGCGCGAGAGCCTGTCTGGACCTGTACGCCGGTTGATGCGCGGCGCATCGGTCTTGGTGGTTGCGCCCTGGCTGAGTCCCCGGACGCGAGCCCTCCTAGAGGAGTCCGATTGGTCCTATCTTGATTTGACCGGCAACATCCGTTTTCGGATTGATCGTCCAGCTGTCTACATCAGATTGCAGGGAGCTGATCGGGATCCCAACCCGTCCCCCAAACCGCCGGCTCGGTTGCACGGGGCCAAGGCGCGTCGGTTGGTTCGGTTGCTTGTCGACTTCGCTCCGCCATATCGGTTGACGGACCTCGCCAACGTGAGCGGCCTGACCGCAGGCTACGTCTCCAAGCTGCTGGAATCTCTTGATGACCAAGCAATGATCGAGCGAAGCCGGCGTGGAATGGTCATGGATGTCGACTGGCCGGCGCTGCTCCTGGCTGCAGCTGAGCGTTACAACCTGTTCCTCAACAACGCCACCGGGTTGTTCATCTCGCCGATGGGTGCGGAGACCCTGTATCGAAAAATCACGGGAAACAGGCTGGATATGGTGGTCACGGGTTCGTTCGCCGCAGCGGAGATCGCTCCGGTCGTTGCGCCAACACAGCTGGTCCTCTATGTCCGTGACCCAGACGAGGCGCGTCGGTTAGCTCATCTACTTCCAGCGCAGCGCGGGGCAGATGTTGTGTTGTTACGTGCAGAGGACGACCCCTACCAAGTCGAGCGCACCCGAGATGTCCAGGGCATGCGACATGTCGCATTGAGTCAGTTGGTGCTGGATTGCTTGGGGGGCAACGGCCGACTGCCGGCTGAGGGCGAGGCTGTGCTGGACTGGATGCGCGGGCACGAGCGTGAGTGGCGTTTACCAGGTTTACCGGTGTCCGATGTATAAAATCCGTGCGCATGACTGGCCCCGCGACCGCTCCGCTGTACGTAGCAGCACGACGAGTACTACTTGATGCCCTCGATGCTCTGGCGGACCATCGCAAGGCAATCATCTTGGCAGGGGCTCAGGCAATCTACGTCCGCACGGGTGGTGCCGAGTTGGATGCGAGCGTCGCCCCGTTCACCACCGATGCAGACCTGGCACTGGACCCTCGGGTCCTTGGGGCTGAGCCAGAAATCATTGGCGCCATGCGGGCTGCTGGGTTCTACCTAACCGATGAGCCCGGAATCTGGTCCACTTCGACAGTAGTCGAGGGCAGGACCGTGGAGGTTCCGGTCGACCTGCTTGTACCCGAGGCACTAGCCGGTCAGGGGCGCCGCTCGGCGCACCTTCCTGATCACGGCAGGAACGCTGCACGCAGGACACCCGGGTTGGAAGCAGCGGTAGCAGACCAGAGTGACGTGTTGATCTCCAGTTTGGAGCCGGAGGTTGACGACCGTGCGGTGATGGTCCCGGTGGCTGGAGCAGCGGCGCTGTTCGTGGCCAAGGCGCACAAGCTACGGCAGCGGTTCGACGATGCCGCCCGTGGCCGCAGGGACCGGCTCAAGGCAAAGGACGCGAGCGACGTCATTCGCCTGATGCAGGCTGAACCGGCCGATCAGGTCGGCCGGCGGCTGCGGGAGATCGCCGCTGATGAGATGGCCGGTGTCAGTGTGCGGGAGGGTGTGGAGCACCTGAACGAACTGTTCAGCCGGCCACGTTCCCCTGGCGTTGCCTTGGCCGTTGACGCGCTCAGGGGCGCGCTTCCCAGTGATTTCGTGCAGGCACTGGCCACGGCGTACACCGCTGAATTGTTGCGGGCCTACGCAGCCGAGTAGGGCTGGTCACCCCCTTGGGGAGCAGTTCTCCGGATGGCGACTCCCCCGTCCAGTTGCTCTTTAGAGGGTGCAGCAGCGCCTGGCTTAGCGATGGGGTCTGCTCTCGACGCGTGGCATCGGCCGCTGGGGTTCCGGGTAACGTGAACTGATCAGGGCTGATAGGCGGTCTTGTCTCGAAGCATGGCATGGAGAACGTCGCCCGGGCCGAGCACCCGCGCCCCGCTCCGGTGGTCACCGCGCCGCTGGCGAGACAGCGCCAGTTCGGCCGGCATGACGTGGCTACAGATGTTCGTCGTGACGCCGATATGGCGTAGCGCGCTCACGTTCCGCCCGTTCCCGAGACTCCCTCTCCGGCGCTAACCCGCGATGTCGATCTCCCTCGCGGGAGGGAGGAGTCGGCTGCAGGATTCGTGTTGGGTGGCGCCATGACTTCCACGGCTCTCGCCAGCGATCGTCCCCTAGCCCCTGCACGGCCCGGCACCGGTGTCGTCGTCATCGCTCGTCTGATGGCCCTTTGTTGCATCGGGTTCGCAGTCGTCAACGTCGTCTTCGAAATGACCGACCGCTTCGACGACGGCCCCTATACCGAGTACGCTTCCGCGATCGCCGTAATGAACTGGCTTGTCGCCGGGCTGAAGATGGTGGGAGCGGCGGTGGCACTGTTGTCGGTCGCCAAACGCCCGAGGGTTCTTTCTCCAGCACTTCTGGGCGTGTTGTTGTGGGGAGCGTTTACTTTGCTGGGCGTGTACGCCGTCGGCAGCGTGGCGCAAGCCGTCGGCATGGTCTCGGGCCTGGCGGGTACCGCCAACCAGATCGACATCGCCGGAATCGGTTACGTGCTCTTCTTCCTGGTGCTTGCAATTGGTTACGGCGTCCTGACGATCTCCTACTCGCGGCGCTTCGGGCTTCGGAAAGGCGTCGCCGTCCTCGGTGTGCTCGGGGCACCCGTGGTGCTGGGCGTGATCCTGCTGGCCATCCCAACTCTGCTGGCCGCCATCGGCCTCATGCCTACGCCCTGACTCCCCGTCGCCAACCAGGGGCGGGGTGGCCGCGAACACGAAACCCCACTTAGGGACGTCTGATTCACGTACTTTGTGGGTTATAAGGGTTTAGTTGTCTGGCCAGGTTGGGAAGCTCGACATTCGAGCCCAAGGTTTGTGAACGCGCCGCCCCCCACGCCCCTGGTCAGCCAGCCGTGTCGGCCACCGTGCGGGTTTGAAGGGCGATCTCGCGTTCCTCGTCGGTGCCGATCACGCAGACGGTCACCTCCGAGTCTGGCGGCGAGATGACCCGGTCGCCGGTGCCGGCGTTGCGCTGCGGGTCCACGGCGATGCCGAGGCGGTCCAGCCCGGCCAGGGCTGCGGCGCGTATCGGCGCGGCGTGCTCGCCGACACCGGCGGTGAAGGTGATCGCGTCCACCCGACCGAGCAGGGCGTAGTACGCCCCGACGTAGCCGGTGATCCGCCGGCAGTAGACGTCGAAGGCGAGGGTCGCCGCCGCGTCGCCGCCGGCCCGGCGGGCGAGCACCTCGCGCATGTCGTTGACGCCAGCCAGGCCGAGCAGCCCGCTGCGGTGGTTGAGCAGGTCGTCGATCTCGTCGACCGAGAGTCCGCCCTCGCGGCGCAGGTGGAAGATGACGGTCGGGTCCAGGTCGCCGCTGCGGGTGCCCATCACCAGGCCCTCCAGCGGGGACATCCCCATCGAGGTGGCGACGCTCCGGCCACCGGCCACCGCGCAGGCGCTCGCCCCGTTGCCGAGGTGCAGGGTGATCGTGTTCACCTCCGCGCACGGGCGGCCGAGCAGTTCGGCGGTACGCCTCGACACGTACGCGTGTGAGGTGCCGTGGAATCCGTACCGCCGGATGCCGTAACGCTCGGCGGTGTCCCGGTCGATCGCGTAGGTCGCGGCGGTCTCGGGCAGCGTGGTGTGGAACGCGGTGTCGAAGACGGCGACGTGCGGTACGTCCGGCAGTGCCGCCCGGGCGACCTCGATGCCGGTCAGGTTGGCCGGGTTGTGCAGCGGCGCAAGCGGGATCAGGTCGCGGATGGCGGTCAGCACCTTGTCGTCGATCAGCACCGGCTCGCCGAACCGCATCCCGCCGTGCACCACCCGATGCCCGACGGCGGTCAGTCCGTGCAGGTCGAGCCCGTCGAGGATGCCCCGGACGGCCGTCTCGTGGTCGACCGGTCCGCCGCCGGCCTCCCCGATCCGCTCCACAGTGCCCTTGTCGACTACCCGCTCGCCGTCGAAGAGCCGGAACTTCACCGACGACGACCCGCAGTTGAGGACGAGGACCCGGCCGGCGGGTGCATCCTGCGGGGCGGCGGCACCGACGGGCGGCGCGATCATGACGACTCCTCGACAGCGGCCTGGATGGCGGTGATCGCCACGGTGTTGACGATGTCCGGCACGGTGGCACCCCGGGACAGGTCGTTCACCGGCCGGCGTAGGCCCTGCATGACCGGGCCGACGGCCACTGCCCCGGCGGAACGCTGCACCGCCTTGTACGTGTTGTTGCCGGTGTTCAGGTCCGGGAAGATGAAGACCGTGGCCCGGCCGGCGACCTCGCTGCCGGGCAGCTTCGTGGCCGCCACCGCCGGGTCGATGGCCGCGTCGTACTGGATGGGCCCCTCGACGAGCAGGTCGGGCCGGCGCTCCCGGACCAGCTTGGTGGCCGCCGCGACCTTCTCCACATCAACGCCCGCGCCCGAGCTGCCGGTGGAGTAGGAAAGCATGGCGACCCTCGGTTCGATGCCGAACCGGGCGGCGGTGTCCGCCGACGAGATGGCGATGTCGGCGAGCTGCGCGGCGTCCGGGTCGGGGTTGACGGCGCAGTCGCCGTAGACCAGCACCCGGTCGGCGAGCAGCATGAAGAAGACGCTGGAGGAGACCGAGACGCCCGGCACGGTCCGGATGACCTCGAAGGCGGGGCGAATGGTGGCGGCGGTGGTGTGGGTGGCACCGGAGACCATTCCGTCGGCGCGGCCCGTCTGCACCATCAGCGTGCCGAAATAGTTGGGCTGCGCGACGATGTCGTAGGCCAGCTCGGCGGTGACGCCCCGGTGCGCGCGCAGCTCGGCGTACACGGCGGCGAACTCGTCGCGCCACTCGCTGGCGGCGGGGTCGACGACCTGCGCGCCGCCGATGTCGATGCCCAGTTCACGGGTACGCCGGGTGATGTCGTCGGGGCGGCCGAGCAGGGTGATGTCGGCGACGCCCCGGCGCAGCAGGATCTCCGTCGCCCGCAGGATCCGTTCCTCCGCCCCCTCGGGCAGCACCAGGTGCCGACGCCGGGTCCGGGCGCGGTCGATCAGGTCGTACTCGAACATCATCGGGGTGACCCGCTCGGAGCGGCTGACCCGCAGCCGGCGGGCCAGGTCGTCGGTGTCGACGCAGCGTTCGAACGCGCCGAGCGCGGCCTCCACCTTGCGCGGGTTGGCCGCACTGAGCCGCCCCTCGATGCGGCTGGAGGCGGCGACCGTGTCGTAGCTGTCGCTGGCTACCGAGATCACGGCGAGCCCGGGCTTCAGCGCCTCGACCAGCCGCATCGCCCGTGGGTCCGGCTGCTCGCCGAGGGTGAGCACCATTCCGGCCACCGAGACCTGCCCGGCCACGTGCGCCGCGCTCGTGCCGACCAGGAGGTCGTCCCGGTCGCCCGGCATGATCACCAGCGCGCCCTCGGTGAGGTGGTCCAGCAACGTCGGCAACTGTGCCGCCCCGACCACGTAGTCGAGCACGTCGCGGCTGAGGGCGTCGTCGTCACCGGCGAGCAGGGTGCCGCCGAGGGCCGCCGCCACCTCGGCCACCGTCGGCGCCGACACGGTCGGCACCTCCGGGATGGCGTACGTGGGCACGGGCAGCTCGGGCAGCGTCATCGGGCCGGACACCCGGTTGGCGATCACCGCCAGCACCGTCGCCCCGAGGTCCGCCAAATCGTGGTACGCCCCACGCGCCGCCGCCGCGATCGCGGCCGGATCCTGCCCGAAGCCGTCGATGACGGGCACCACCACGCTGCCGAACTCGGTGGCCAGCCGGGCGTTGAAGGCCAGCTCACGGGGGCCGGCCGCGTCGCCGCCGTCGGCGAAGTCGCTGCCCACCACGACCACTGCGGGGCAGCGCCGTTCGACCTCCCGATACCGCTCGACGATGCTGCCGATGAGTTCCTCGCGCCGCCCGTCGGCGACCAGCGCGGTCGCCTCCGCGTAGCTGGTGCCGCTCAGGTCAGTCAGCGGCAGGTCGATCCGGTAGCGCTCGCTGAGCAGGGCGAGTATCGGGTCGGGGCCGGTTCCGCTGACCAGCGGCCGGAACGCGCCGATCCGCTCGACCTGTCGGGACAGTAACTCCGCGAGCCCGAGGGCGATGGTCGATTTTCCACCGCCGGATCCCACGCTGGTCAGGTACACACTGCGCGCCACGCACCCACCGTAGAAGATCTTCGGGGAGTCCGCCCAGGTCGGACGGCCTTACTTCCGGGGCGGTCGGCCCGTGTCACCGGGGTTGACCACGCCAAACCGGCGCTGGCGGCCCGAGCGGGCAATCTTCCTGCTCTGCTGAAGGACCGGGCGGGCCGCCCCTCTGGGGCAGCCCGCCCGGGTGGTACGGAAGGTCAGCCGGTCTGGCCAACCCTGTCGACGACGGTGAGGGCCAACTCAGCGGACGTTTTTGCGAAGCCGAGGAAGGCATAGGTCTTGGCGTCGAAGACCATGACCATTTCCTTCCCGCCGTCCGCCGTCTTGGTGGGCCAGGCAATGCCGATACCGGACCGGCCCATGCTGTCCGTGGCGTCCTTGACCACTCGCAGACCCGGCACCGTCGCCGCGGCTTCGTACAGCGCCGCGCGCGACTGCGGACGTAGATAGTCTGCGGCGAGGCTGGCCACGTCCTTGGCGATGGAGTTCGCCTCGCCCTCGCCACTCGCGTTCTTGAGCAGGTACGCCTTCATGGCGGCGGCGTCGGTGGGCAGGTCGGGGTGGTACGCGGGGTCCGGGGTGCAGGGCTCGGTCCGCCCCACGATCACCTGACCCCCCTTCACCACGGCGGCCCGCCCGTTCCGGCAACCCGGAATGACCGACTGTTCGCTGCCGCCGCCGGACGTCTTCTTCACCAGACCGTCCCGAGTCCCGTCCACCGACAGCCAACTCTCGTAGATCTCCGGGCCGTCCTGGCTCCGCCGATAGACGAACTGGTGGGGCTGGGGGGTGATGTCGGGCAACTGGCGCGCTGTGGTCGCCGCGCTCATCAGCACCCATGCGGGATCGGCTTGGGCCACCGGGGCATCCGGGGTGCTACCGCCGTCGGGCGCACCGGGGGCGAGCACGACCACCCCGGCAACCGCCGCCGCGACGCCTGCGGCCGCCAACCCGCCGAACATGAACCGCCAGTTCCAGCGGTTCGCACGCCCGACAGTCCCGGGTGCCGGGGACGCGGCGGTCGCTGCGGCCAACAGCTGGCTACGGGCCGAGGCCAACTGTGCGGGGGTTGCCGGCGGGGTCTCCTGGCCGACTTCCCGGAGCAGTCGCAGATCATCCATTGCTCAGGGTCTCCTCGATTGCGTTGGTGGGATCGCTGCTCAAGGTCTCGCGGAGCAGCTTGCGGGCGCGGTTGAGTCGTGAGCGCACGGTGCCGACCGGGATCGCCAATGCCGCCGCTACCTGGTCGTAGGTCAGTTCCTCCCAGGCGATCAGCAACAGCACGTCACGATCGCCGTCGGAAAGCTTGGCCAGGGCGTCGAACAACGTCTGGCGCAGCGACTGCGCGGTGACCACGGTGGCGACCCGGTCGGCGTGCGAGGCTTCGCTCGCCGTCGGGACGTACGCCTGCCGCAGCCGGTATTCGCGTTCCTCCTCGCGCCGGCGCTGGCTGACGAGGTTGGTGGCGATTCCGTAAAGCCACGGCCGGGCATCCGAATAGGTGGTGTCGAATCGCTTCCGACGACGGAACGCCGCTAAGAACGTCTCGGCGACCAGATCGTCTGCGATCCCGGAGCCGAGTCGTCTCGCCAGATAGCGATGAATGTACGGTGCGTGCCGGTCAAAGATCACTGCAAATCTCTCGGGATCCCGAACGGACCGCTCGATGATGGCCGCGTCCGTCAGTGTGCCGACGTCGGCAGCCTCGACTTGTCTGGAACGATTCATGCACGACCTTTCGCGGAGCCAGGAATCATCACCCTGTTATCCGCAGGCCCCAGCAAAACGGTTCACGCACGGGCACTGGCGCCCGGTGAAAGTCGAGTGCCGAGCGGAGGCGCAAGCCGCCCGGCCCGAACGAAGATGCCAAGATACGACACGTCATATCTACGCGGCTGGGAGAGTTTGCGCGCTTTTGGTCAAATGGGTCGAGACAGCAGCCCGCATCGAAATTCTCCATAGGGGAGGCACTGTGCAGGGATTACCAGGGAAGGTGACCCGAGCCGCTGGGGCCGCTGTGCTCGCGGTGGCCATGCTCACCACCGCAGCAACGCCGGCCGCCGCCACCGCAACGTCAGCCGCCACCGACCCCGCCACGAGTACCCCGGTTCCGGCTCAGGGGCAGCACGGCGGGTTGCCCGGCAGCGAGCTACAAGCCGCCCTCAACCGGGTCACCGACGCCGGCATGGTGGGGGCGTTCGCCGAGGTACGCGACGACCGAGCCAGCTGGCGGGGCGCGAGCGGCACCGCCGACCTCGACACCGGCAGGCCGATGCGCCCCGAACTCCAGCATCGGATCGGCAGCATCACCAAGACGTTCGTGGCGACCGTCGTACTCCAGCTTGTCGGGGAGGGACGGGTCGCGCTCGACGCGCCGGTCGGGACGTACCTGCCCGAGTTCGCGGTCGACGGGGTGACCGTGCGGATGCTGCTCAACCACACCAGCGGCATCGGCACCTACGACCGGGTCCTCTTCGCCACCCCCGAGGACGTGGTACGGCACGCCAACGCCACGTTCGATCCCCGCGAGTTGGCCCGGATCGGGCTCGACATGCCGCCGACCAACACCCCTGGCGCAAGCTTCGCCTACTCGAACACCAACTACATCCTGGCCGGGTTGATCCTGGAGGAGGTCACCGGACGCTCCGCCCAGTTCGAGATCTACCGTCGGATCATCCAGCCGCTGGGCCTGTGGCAGACGTACTTCCCCGGCACCCACACCCGGATCATCGGTCCGCACGCCAAGGGCTACGTTCCCTGGTACGAAGGTGAGCTGCGGGACTTCAGCGTCTACAACATGTCCTGGGGGAGTACGGCCGGCGCGCTGATCTCGACCCCGGCCAACGTGAACCACTTCTTCCGGGCGTTGCTGGGCGGCCGACTGCTGCGTCCGGCGGAGTTGGCGCAGATGCGCGCCATCCCGGCGAGCGGCGGCTACGGCCTGGGCCTGGTGGGGTTGTCCCTGCCCTGCGGCACGGTGTGGGGTCACGACGGGATGGTGTTCGGCCACAGCATGCTCTCGCTGCACTCGTCGGACGGCCGCCGGCAGGTCACGTTCGCGGCGAACCTGACCCACTACTGGATTCCCGGCGAGCCTGATCCGATCAGTGCCGCGATGTTCGACTTCGCCGTCACGGCGTTGTGTGGCCCGAACGGTGGCACGGGTGACAGCCCGAGCCTTCGGGGCACGACGGCTGGTCCGCTGCCGATGACCCCGGCTCCCGGCGCTCCGGTGCTGGCCTCGATATCGCAGTCAGGCCAGCCCCACAAGCAGGGCTGAGCAGCCAAAGAAAGCACAGCTGAGCTGCCAGAAGAGGCAGCGGGCGGTAATCCGGGGGTCGGCGTCGCCGACCCCCGTTTGCCGCGTCATGGACTTTGTGTTTTAAAGTTCTTTACGTGAGCCACAGCGATGACGACACCCCGCTCGCCGACCCGGCCGAGGCACTACGTCTGATCACCGAGCAGCAGGCCGAGGTGTCCCGACGACTCAACCCCGACCCGCGCCTGTTCCACTGGCCGTGGGGCGTGGCGTGGCTGGTCGGCTTCGGGCTGTTCTTCCTCCGCTTCGGCCCCGATGGTCGGGTCTTCGTCGACCTGCCCGAGTGGCTGCCGCTGACCGTCCTCTTCGTACTGTTGGCCGCCGCCGGCATCATCACCGGCGGAGCCGGGGCAAAGGCGTACGGGCAGGTCGTCGGGGCCTCCTCCCAACGTGGCACGTGGTACGGCCTGGCCTGGTTCTTCGGCAACGTCAGCCTCTTCGCCGTCAACAGCAAGATCAGCCCCCTGCTCCCCGACGACCTACAAGGGCTGCTCTGGGCGGCCAGCGCGGTCGGCCTCGTCGGCGTACTGCTCATGGCCGGTGGCGCGATCTGGCTCGACCGCAACCTGTTCTGGCTCGGTGTCTGGATCATCGTGCTCAACGTCGCCGGGTTGATCGCCGGGCCGGGCTGGCACGCCCTGATCATCGCGCTCGGCGGCGGGGGCAGCCTGCTGCTCGCCGGCACGGTCGCCGCAATTCGGCGGAAGTCATGAGCGCACCCCCACCCGAACTCGACCCGGTCATCCACGCCCAGGCCCGGCTCCGGGTCGTCGCCACCCTGGCGACCCTCGCCGAAGACGACCAGATCACCTTCCCCCGGCTCCAGGACATCCTCCAGATGACCGCCGGCAACCTCTCCGTACACCTGCGCAAGCTCGAAGACGCCGGCTACGTCGACATCACCAAGACCCACCACGGTCGTACGCCGGCGACCCTCGTCGCCCTCAGCCGGCGCGGTCGGCTGGCCTTCGAGGAATACACCGCAGCGGTACGCGCCCTGCTCGCCCTTCCCGACGCCAAGGAGCAAGATGATCCTCGCCCGCGCTGACCAGGTCACCCGCCGGTTCGGCGACGTCCTGGCCCTGGACCACGTCGATCTCGACGTCAGCAGCGGCGAACTCGTGGGGCTGCTCGGCCCCAACGGAGCCGGCAAGAGCACCCTGATGAGCCTGCTCGTCGGCATCCGCCGGGCCACCTCCGGCCGAGTCGAACTCTTCGGCGGCGATCCCCGGGACCCGGCCCGCCGCCAGCGGATCGGGGTCACCCCGCAGGAGACCGGCCTGCCGCCGACCCTGCGGGTCGGTGAGGTGGTCGACTTCGTCTCCGCCCACTACCCCGCCCCGGTGCCCCGGGCCGAACTCCTCGACCGGTTCGGCCTCGCCGATCTCGCCAAACGGCAGACCGGTGGCATGTCCGGCGGGCAGAAGCGGCGGCTCGCCGTCGCCCTCGCCTTCGTCGGCCGTCCCCAGCTGGTCTTCCTCGACGAACCGACCACCGGCCTGGACGTGGAGGCCCGGCACACCCTCTGGGACGGCATCCGCAGCTTCCACGCCGAGGGCGGAACGGTACTGCTCACTAGCCACTACCTGGAGGAGATCGAGGCGCTCGCCCAACGGGTCGTGGTGATCGGGCAGGGCCGGGTGCTGGCCGACGACACCGTCGACGCGATCCGGGGCGTCGTCGGGGCTCGCCGGGTCAGCCTGGACACCACCGTCGAACTGCCCCGACTGGCCGGTGTGGTCAGCATCGAGCGCACCGACGGTCGTACCCACCTGCTGACCACCGACGCCGACCAGCTGGTTCGCGAACTGGTCACCGCCGGCGTCGACTTCGCCAACCTGGAGATCCGGCCCACCTCCCTGGAGGAGGCGTTCCTGACCATCACCGCGCGCACCGACCAGCCAATCGCCGCCTGACCGGGAGACCCGACGTGCACCTCACCCTCGTCCACACCAGATACCAACTCCTGGAGACCATCCGCATCCCCATCGCGGTGATCGGCAGCGCCTTCTTCCCCGCCGTCTCCATGCTGTTCTTCGTGGTGCCGTTCGCCGGGGACGACCCGGTCGCCGCCACCTACGCCACCGCGTCGATGGTGACCTTCGCGGTCATGACCAGCAACCTCTTCCAGTACGGCATCGGCGTGTCCGAGGACCGCGCCCAGCCCTGGGATCCGTACACCCGGACCCTGCCGGCGGGGGCGTTCCCACGCTTCGCCGGCCGCATCCTCGCCGGCCTGTTGATGCTGATCCTGCCGATCATCCCGGTGGTGATCATCGCGGCGGTGGGGACCGAAGCGACGATCACCTGGGGCGGCCTCCTGGCCGGGCTGGGCTCGGTGGTGCTCATCTCGATCCCGTTCACCCTGATGGGGCTCGCCATCGGCTACGCCCTGCCCAGCAAGGCGGCGCTCGCCGTCGCCCAGGTGCTCTTCTTCCCGCTGGCCTTCGGCGGTGGGCTACTCTCCGCCCCCGGCAACGCACCCGGCTTCATCGAGATCATCGCGCCCTACCTGCCCACCCGAGGTGCGGTGGAGCTGATGTGGACCGCCGTCGGCGACTTCAGCCCCAACCCGGTCTCGCTGATCGCCCTGGTCGGCTGGATCGTCGTACTGGCCGCGCTGGCGGTTTGGGCGTACCGCCGCGACGAGGGCCGCCGCTTCAGCTGACGTACGCATCAACCAGTTGGCTACGGGGAGCACCCACCGCGTTCCACATCAGTCCTAACTGTGCAGTCGATTCGGCGCGCCCTGCCCGACGGCACGCTTCAGTCATGGCAATCATCGAGGTAGAAAGCCTCGTCAAGCGCTACGGCGACCACACGGTGGTGGACGGGGTCAGTTTCGCTGTCGAGCCGGGCGAGATCTTCGGCATCCTCGGCCCCAACGGGGCCGGCAAGACCACGACCGTCGAGTGCATCGAGGGACTACGCACCCCGGACGGCGGGAACATTCGGGTCTGCGACATCGACCCGCAACGCGACACCGGTGAGCTGCGGCAGCTACTCGGCGCGCAACTCCAGGCCAGCAATCTGCCGGAAAAACTCAAGGTCGGCGAGGCGATGGAGCTGTACAGCTCCTTCTATCGGAAGCCGGCCGACTGGCGCGAGCTGATCGAGACCCTGAACCTCACCGACAAGCTCGACACCCAGTTCCGGAGGTTGTCCGGCGGACAGAAGCAGCGGCTGTCGATCGCGCTCGCGCTGGTCGGCAACCCGAGGGTGGCGGTGCTCGACGAGCTCACCACCGGCCTCGACCCGCAGGCGCGGCGGGACACGTGGGACCTCATCGAGGGCGTCCGCGACCGGGGCGTGACGATCCTGCTGGTCACGCACTTCATGGAGGAGGCGGAGCGGCTCTGCGACCGGCTAGCTTTGATCAACTCCGGCCGTCTCGTCGCCCTCGACACCCCGGCCGGGCTGGTCTCGCGGGTCGACAACCAGCAGCGCATCCGGTTCCGGCCTTCCGTACCGCTGAACCCGGCGGTACTGACCGCGCTGCCCGAGGTCACCTCGGTCGAGCAGGCCGGCAGCCAACTCGTGGTGACCGGTACGGAAAACCTGCTGCTCGCCGTGACCACCGTGCTCGCCCGTAACCAGATCACCGCCGCCGACCTGCGGGTCGAACAGACCTCGCTGGAAGACGCGTTCGTCGCGCTCACCGGCCGCCGCATCGACGCCTGAGGAGACCCGCATGTCCACTCTGTCCCGGCTCACCGTCACCGAGACCAAACTGTTCTTCCGGGAGCCGATCCTCGTCTTCTTCACGCTCGCGTTCCCGCCGATCCTGCTGGCCATTTTCGGTGCGATTCCCTCGTTCCGCGAACCCGACGAGACCGGGGTACGGGTGATCAGCCTGTACGTGCCGATCATCGTCGCGATGGGCGTCGCCATGTTCGCGCTCAACAGCCTGTCCCAGTTGTCCGCCACCTACCGCGAAAAGGGCATGCTGCGCCGGATGCGGACCACCCCGGTCAAGCCTGCGGTGCTGCTCGGCGCACAACTGCTGATGTCCACGATCATGTCCCTGGTGACGATGGCGGTGCTGCTGGCCATCGGTTGGCTGGCGTTCGACGTGAGCCTCCCCCGGCAGATCCCGGCCTACCTGGTCAGCTATGTGCTGACCGCGCTGGCGATGTTCGCGATCGGGCTGCTCGTCGCCTCGCTCGCACCGACCGGCAAGAGCGCTGGTGCGATCGGCACCCTGCTGTTCTTTCCGATCGTCTTCTTCGCCGGCCTCTGGCTGCCTCGCGACGCGATGCCCGACGTCCTGCGCACGATCAGCGACTTCACTCCACTCGGTGCGGGCGTGCAATCATTGCAGGACGCCACCGCTGGCCAAGGGCCACAGCTGCTGCACGTGGCCGTCATGCTGGGGTGGACGATCGTGGCCGGCGGGCTGGCCGCGCGATACTTCCGCTGGGAGTAGGTCGTGAGCATCGAGGCCGAGCTGCGCGAGAAGTTCGACCGCTATGAGCGCCGGGAGTTCGCGGTCATCAAGGTTCTCCCGTACGTCCTCATGGTGGCCAGCACCGTCGTCACGCTGCTGCAACCCATCTGGGACGGGCAAACCCACCTCCCGGTGGTGCTCGGCCTCACGCTCGTGACCACGATCTGGGTCGCCTGGTTCCACGCCCACTCGCAGTGGCACCAGAACATCCCGCTGATGGGCCTGTCCTACGTGGGGCTGATGGTGCTGGGGGCCACGCTGGTGGCGCTCGCGCCCGCGTACGGCATCTTCACCTTCATCGGCTACGTCCACGCGTTCCTGTTTCTGCACCATCACTGGCGGTACGTCGGCGTTGCCGCCACTTCGCTGATCATGGGCATGTCGTACACGGGTGGTGTGGCGGACATCAGGGCCGACGGCTGGACTAACTGGGCGACCATCTCCCTGGTCACCATGGTGCTGGCCGCATCGTTCTTCCACTTCGCAGACCTGGGCTACCAACGCAACCACCAACAGAGACAGGCACTCGTCGAGCTGCACGAAGCCAACGTCAAGCTGGAGGCGGCGCTGGAGGAGAACGCCGGACTACACGCCCAACTGCTCGTTCAAGCGCGCGAGGCCGGGGTGCTGGACGAGCGGCAGCGGATGGCGCGGGAGATCCACGACACCCTGGCCCAGGGCCTCGCCGGCATCCTCACCCAACTCCAAGCCGCCGAGCAGACAGCCAACCAGCCTGCCGCATGGACGGCCGCAGGGGCGACCAGCAGGTTGGCCGTGCAGACGACCGACCGGACGACTGGCAGGCCGGCAGCGCAGCCGGCGAGTTGGCAGCGGCACGTCACGAACGCGATGAACCTGGCCCGCGACAGTCTCGCCGAGGCCCGCCGGACCGTGCACGCGGTGCAGCCGGAGGTGCTTGCCGAGGCCCGACTCCCGGAGGCGATCAGCGACGTGACCCGACGCTGGTCGGAGGTACACCACATCGACGCGGCGCTGACCACCACCGGCGACCCTCGACCCATGCACGCCGACGTTGAGGTGACGTTGCTACGGGCGGCGCAGGAGGCACTCGCCAACGTGGCCAAGCACGCGCAGGCCAACCGGGTGGGCCTGACCCTGTCGTACATGGAGGATTTGGTGACCCTCGACGTACGGGACGACGGGGTCGGCTTCGAGCCGACCGCCAAGCGCAGCAACGACTCCCCAAACGGCGGGTTCGGGCTCGCCGGAATGCGGCAACGAGTGCAGCGCCTCGCCGGCCGGCTGGAGATCGAATCGGAGCCGGGTGGCGGGACGGCGATCTCGGCGACCGTACCGGCGATACCGCGCGGAGGCACCCAGTGATCTCACTCCTGATCGTCGACGACCACCCGGTGGTACGGGACGGGTTACGTGGCATGTTCAGTGCGGACCCGCGCTTCGACGTACTCGGCGAGGCCGGTGACGGCGCGGAGGCCATCGCCGTCGGGGAACAGCTCCAACCCGACGTGATCCTGATGGACCTGCGGATGCCGAGGACCGACGGCGTCACCGCCATCAAGGAACTGGCAAAACGCGGGGTGCCGGCCCGCGTGCTGGTGCTCACCACGTACGACACCGACAGCGACGTGCTCCCCGCCATCGAGGCCGGGGCCACCGGTTACCTGCTGAAGGACGCGCCGAGGGAAGAACTGTTCCGGGCGGTGGAGGCCGCCGCCCAGGGACAGGCGGTGCTCTCCCCCGCTGTGGCGACCCGGCTCATGCGGCAGATGCGTCAGCCCGCTGCCGAGCCGCTGTCACAACGTGAACTGGAGGTCCTGGAACTGATCGCCCGAGGCATGACCAACCGCGAGGCGGCGCGGCAGCTCTTCATCAGCGAAGCGACGGTCAAGACGCACCTGCTGCACGCGTACGCGAAGCTCGGCGTCAACGATCGGGCAGCCGCCGTAGCCGCTGCCTTCTCCCGTGGTTACCTGACGCTCCAGAACTGACGGGCGCTCGCTGCGATCGGCAGCCAACTCGGAATCAGCTCGGCATCAGCCCCGGACCGGCACCACCAGCGGACCGTGGGCACCGTCGACCACCCGTACCCGGGCTCGGTAGTGGGTGGCGAGCAACTCCTCGGTGAGCACCTCGCGCGGCGGACCGGCCGCCACCACCTTGCCCCCGGCCAGCAGCACCATCCGATCGGCGTACTCCCCGGCGATCGACAACTCGTGCATCGTGGCCAGCACCGTCAGCCCGTGGTCCCGGCGCAACTGGTCGACCAGCTCCAGCACCTCCTGCTGGTTACCGATGTCCAACGCGCTGGTCGGCTCGTCCAACAGCAGCAGAGTCGCCCCCTGGGCCAGTGCTCGGGCCAGGAACACCCGCTGCCGCTCACCGCCCGACAGTGTCGCAAGTGGGCGACCAGCGAACCGGGTCAAATCCAACCGATCCAGTACGTCGTGCACCGCCGCCAGGTCAGCCGCCGACTCCCGCCCCAGCGGCGGAATGTACGGCGTCCGCCCGAGCAGCACGTAGTCGAAGACCGCCATCCCGGGTGGGACGACCGGGGACTGGGCGACCGTGGCGACCACCCGGGCCCGCTGACGGCGGTGCAGCTTCGCGCTCGGCGTACCGAAGAGGGAGACCGCGCCGGAGGCGGGCAGCAAGCCGCCGACGGCGCGCAACAGGGTCGACTTGCCGGCACCGTTCGGGCCGATGATGGTCACCCACTCGCCGACCGCGACGGTCAGGTCGACGCCGTCCAGGATGCGCGCCCCGTCCAGGGTGACCCGCAGGTCGACGGCCTCCACCGCTGGTCCTGCCGTCATGTCGACGCCTGCCTCGCTCATGTCGGCACCTGCCTCGCTCATGACGCCGCCTGCCTCGCTCATGTCGACGCCTGCCTCGTGGTACGCAGCACGAGCACGAAGAACGGCGCGCCGAAGAAGGCGGTGACCACGCCGATCGGGATCTCCGCCGGGGCGGCGGCGGTCCGGGCCACCACATCGGTGAGGGCCAGGAACGCCCCACCGAAGAGCATCGACAGCGGCAGGATGACGCGGTAGCTCGACCCGGCGAGCAGCCGTACGGCGTGCGGCACGATGATCCCGACGAAACCGATCAGCCCGGAGACCGACACGGCGGCGGCGGTGCCGAGCGAGGCGGCGGCGATCAGCAGATAGCGGGACCGCTGCGGGTGCAGGCCGAGGCTGGTCGCCTCCTCGTCACCCACCGACAGGGTGTCGAGTTCCCGGCGATGCAGCAGCACCACGATCGCGGTGATCACCGCGTACGGCAGCAGCACCAGCACGTCGCGCCAACCGGCGGTGGCCAGCCGGCCGAGCAGCCACGAGTAGACCTGCTGGATGCTGTCGGCGTTGCGCTGCAACAGGTAGGTCTGCCCGGCGGAGAGGAAGGCGGAGACCGCCACCCCGGCGAGGATCAGCGTGCTCGGGGAGCGGTCCCGGCCGCCCGCCGCACCCAGCCCGTACGTCATCAGCACCGCCCCCATCGCGCCGACGAACGCGGCCAGCGGGGCGGTGATCGGCAGCCCACCGATCTCGCCACCGCCCGCCCCGAGGGCGATCACGGCGGTGACCGCCAGCCCGGCACCGGCCGCCACCCCGAGCAGGTGCGGATCGGCCAGCGGGTTACGAAAAACTCCCTGGTAGCAGCCGCCGGCCAGGGCGAGCATCCCGCCGACGAGCAGCCCGAGCACCACCCGGGGCAGCCGCAGCTCGGTGACGATCGCAATCTCGCGCTCGGTCAGGCCACTGTCGAACTGCACCCCGGGCAGCAGGTTGAGCAGTTCGATAGCAACGCTGCCCGGCGGCAGGCTGACCGGCCCGAGCGCCACCCCGACAACCAGGGCGACGAAGACGGCAACAATCCCGCCAACCAGCCACCCCGGCCGCAATCCCGCCGCCCGCACCCCCCGGCTTGGGTGTAAGGAAGGGCCCCTTCTTACCGTTTTTTGTATAGGAAGGGCCCCTTCCAAACCACGAACTCGGCGCAACGTCACGCCGGCACCTTGGCCACCGCGTCAGCGATGGCGCGTACCAGATCGACCACACGCGGCCCCCAGCGCGACGCGACGTCGTCGTCCAGCGGGATCACCTGGTTGTTCTTCACGGCGGTGATACCGGCCCAGCCGCTGCGGGCCTTGACCGTCTCCGGGCTCTGCTGGCAGCACTTGGTGTCAGACAGGAAGATAAAGTCCGGGTCGGCCTTGACGATCACTTCCTGGGAGAGCTGCGGATAGCCACCGTGGCTGCCGTTGGCGTCCGACGCATCGGCGATGTTCTCCAGCCCGAACTGGGCGAAGATCGCGCCAACGTAGGTCTTGCTGGTCAGCGAGTAGTACTCCGGGCCGAGTTCGAAGTAGTAGGTGAGCTTCTCGGCCCGCTGCGGCAGATCCTTGGTCAGCTTGGCGATGTCGTCCTTCATCCGCTGGCTGAGCGCGGTCGCCTCGTCGGCATGCCCGGTGAGCTTGCCCAGGTCGGCGAGCTGGGCGTACGTGTCGTCCAACTGCTGCGCCGCCGAAGCCAGGTAGACCGGGATCTTCAGTTTGGTGAGCTGATCGACGATCTTGTTGAGATCATTGGAGATCACCACCAGGTCGGGGTTCTTCGCGGCGATCGCCTCGGCGTTCGGGGTGAAGCCGGACAAGTCGCTCTTGGGCGCTTCTGGCGGGTAGTTGGACTGGTCGTCCACGGCCACCACCTGCTTGCCCGCCCCGATCGCGAAGAGCATCTCGGTGGTGGCCGGCGAGAGGGAGACGATCTTCTCGGGTCGCTGGTCGAGGGTGACCGTACCGACGGTCACCGGGAACCCGGCGGCAGCGTTGGCCCCACCCGATGGCTGGTCCTTCGCGCTGTCGGCACACCCGCCGAGCGCCACGACCGCCGCGAACGCGGCGGCGAAAACCAATGACGTACGCCTCTTCATGGTCCTCCTGTCGGTCGAGGATTCGTTGCTTCGCCGACAGGGACCGGGTGTGCCCGAGGCCCGCCTGCGAGACGCTCTTCCTCGAGAACGTTGGTCGCGACCACACCGCAGGCGACCTGGCTCACCCCTGCCTCGGCACGCCCGGCGGCGGGCCGAAGATCCCCGGCCAGGGCCGGAGGTACGGGGTATCACAGTTGCGGGACAGCGCCGGATTCGCACCGGCTTCGCTGCAGGTTGGTCGCTAGCACCGTAGCGCACCAACGGCAGCGGCTGGCACCGGCTGGTGCCTGGCCGTCATCTCGTCTCGGCCGGGCAGAGGCCGAGTCGGCTGACGGCCGCCGAGATCAATGCGTCCGGCGGCAGGGAAACGTCGAGTTCCAGGCCGTTCTCGTCTGGGTGTAGGGGTTCGAGGGTCGCGATCTGGGAGTCCAGCAGGCTGGCCGGCATGTAGTGCTCGGACCGCTGGGACATCCGACCCCGGATGACTTCGGCATGCCCGGCGAGATGCACGAAGTCGATACTCGGTGGCCCCTGCCGCAGCACGTCACGGTACGACCGTCTCAGCGCCGAGCAGGCCAGCACCGTGGACACCCCCTCTGCGGATCGAGCGGCCATCCAGGCGGCCAGGTCACGCAGCCAGGGCCAACGGTCGGCGTCGCCAAGGGGTACACCGGCGCGCATCCTGGCCACGTTGACCTCGGAATGGAACTCGTCTGCCTCCGCGAACCGCAGGTTGGCCAGGGCGCTGATGCCTTTGGCCACGGTCGTCTTCCCCGCCCCGGAGACACCCATCACGACCACGTGCCGGGTAGGTTGTGGATCTTCGCAGGCACCGGACGAGTGCCCGTCACCAGTCATGGACGGTCCCGTCCTTCAACCGGTTGAACGGCAGGTAGGCCGGCAGGTAGGGGAACCTCGCCGCGGCCTCCTCGTCAAGCTCGACACCGAGTCCCGGCTCGTCGCCGGGGTGCAGGTAGCCGTCGCTGAACGTGAACGACTGCCGGAAGACCTCGTTGGTCAGGGGTCCGTGCTGCATGTATTCCTGGATGCCGAAGTTGTGGATCGCCAGGTCCAGGTGCAGGGCCGCCGCCATCCCGACCGGGGAGATGTCGGTCGGCCCGTGGATGCCGGACTTGATCTGGTACTGCGCCGCGAAGTCGAGAAGTTTCCGCATGGCGGTGATCCCACCAGTGTGGGTGACGGCCGACCGGACGTAGTCGATCAGCTGTTCCCGGATCAGCGTCTGGTAGTCCCAGACAGTGTTGAAGACCTCACCGATGGCCAGCGGGGTGGTGGTGTGCTGGCGGACCAGCCGCAGCGCCTCCTGGTTCTCCGCCGGGGTGCAGTCCTCCAGCCAGAACAGGTCGTACGGTTCGAGCGCCTTGCCGAGTTTCGCGGCCTGGATGGGGGTCATCCGGTGGTGGCCGTCGTGCAGCAGCGGCAGTTCGGGACCGAACTCGTTGCGTACCGCCTCGAAGACGGTGGGCAGGTGGCGCAGGTAGGCGCGGGTGTCCCAGTCCTCCTCGGCGGGCAACGGAATCCGCTGCGCCGGCTCGTAGTCGTACCGCTTGCCGTCGATGCTGGGGTTTGCGGCGACGCCGTAGACGGCGTTGATGCCCGGCACCGAGGTCTGAATGCGGATCGACCGGTAGCCGAGGTCGAGGTGTCGGCGGATGGAGTCGAACAGCTCCGGGATGTCCCGCCCGGAGGCGTGCCCATAGGCCATGATGCCGGTACGGGAGGCACCACCGAGCAGTTGGTAGAGGGGCATGCCGGCGACCTTGGCTTTGATGTCCCACAGGGCCACGTCCACGGCGGCGATGGCGGCCATGGTGACCGGCCCGCGTCGCCAGTACGCCGATCGGTACAGGAACTGCCAGGTGTCCTCGATGCGGTGCGGGTCCCGGTCGATCAGCAGGGGGGCGACGTGATCACGCAGATAGGAGACGACGGCCAGTTCGCGTCCGTTCAGGGTGCCGTCACCCAGGCCGATGATGCCCTCGTCCGTGGTGAGCTTCAGGGTGACGAAGTTGCGATCGGGACTGGTGACGACGACGTCCGCACCGATGATCTTCACGGCATGCCTTTCTCTGTTCTTACCCGCAGGGTTCGGGTGGTCTAGCGAAGGGTGGTTCCGGTCTCGTGGCCATCGAGAAGGGACAGTTCGTCGCGACGCGGCAGCCCTTCCCAGTCGCCGTGGCCGGAGACCGCGAAAGCGCCGAGCGTGACCCCACGATGCAGACAGCCGGCGACGTCGAGGCCGTCGAGCCGGCCGGAGAGATAGCCGGCGGTGAACGCGTCGCCAGCGCCGACCGTGTCGACCGCCGTCACGGGCAGCGCCGGGGCGTGCCGTACGCCATCGGGGGTGTGTGCCCGGGCACCGGCCGAGCCGAGCTTGACGACGACCGCCTCGGCACCCTGGTCGAGCAGGCTCGCGGCGACCGTGGACTCGTCCGCGCCGGGCTCGCCAACGAGATCGAGTTCATCGGCGGAGGCGATGACGATCGAGGCGTGGGAGGCCAACGGGGTCAGCGCCGCCCGGGCCTGCTCACGCGACCAGAGCCGGGCCCGGTAGTTGACGTCGAGCGAGACCAGCGTCCCGGCGGCGGTGGCGGTCTCCACCGCCCAGTGCATCGCCGAGTTGGCGCTGTCGGACAGGGCCGGGGTGATGCCGGTGACGTGCAGGATGCGGGCACCGACGGCCAGTGGTTCACGGAGATCGTCGGTGTGCAGTGCCGACCCGGCGGACCCGGCCCGGTGGTACTGCACCCGGGTCAGGTCGACGGTCCGCTGCTCCAGGAACATGAGACCGGTCGGCCGCTCGGCGTCCCGGCGTACGTCGCCGACGCCAACACCCTCGGAACGTAGTTGCCGGAGCACGAACTCGCCCAGTTCGTCAGTGCTCACGCGACCGACCCAGGCGGACCGGTGACCCAGCCGGGCCACTCCGATTGCGACGTTGGACTCCGCGCCGGCCAGGTGCATGCTCAGGGCTCCACCTGCGGCCAGCGGACCAGCCGACCGGAAGGACACCATGGCCTCGCCCAGGGTGAGCAGGTCGGGTACGGCCGTCACGTCCGGTGCCCCTCGGCGGCGGCCAGGTACGCCCGGGCCCGCGTACGCAGGTCAGCCAGGCTGCCACCGGAGGCGGCGTCGCCGACCAGTGGGCCACCGACGCCGACGGCGATGGCACCGACGTTCAGGTAGGCGGACATCTCGGCCAGGCCGACGCCACCGACCGCGACGAACGGGATGTTCGGGAAAGGTTCGCGCACCGCCTTGAGGTACGCGGGTCCGCCCACCGACGCCGGAAAGAGCTTGACCGCGGACGCCCCCAACTCGATCGCGCGGTACGCCTCGGTCGGTGTCAGCGCGCCGGCGGACACCGGAAGTCCCCGACCGACCGCCTCGGGAATGGATTCGGCGAGGGCGGGGGTGACGATGAACTGGGCACCCGCCGCCGCGACATCGGCGACGTCGGCGGTGGTCAGTACGGTGCCCGCGCCGACCAGGGCACCCGCCGGTGCCTGCCCGCGAAGGGTTTCGATGGCCAGCGGGGCCCCGGGGGTGGTGAGGGCGACCTCGACGATGCGCACCCCCTCCGCCAGCAACGCCAGTCCGGTGGCGACCGTCGCGGCGGTGTCGGTTCCCCGGATGACCGCCAGCAGTCGGGTGGTCCTCAGCTCGGCTGTGAGATCGAGGGTCATGTTGCTCACCATTCCGTTGCTCACCATTCCGCGTAGGAGCCGTCAGCGTGCCGCCACATCGGACTGCGCCAGGCGTGGCCGCGCTTGTCCGCCGCCCGTACGGCGTGTTCGTCGATCTCGATGCCGAGCCCCGGGCCCGTGAGCCGCTCGATGTGCCCGGACACGAAGCGGAACGGGGTCCGGTCCAGCACGTAGTCGAGCACCTCGGCTCCGACGTTGTAGTGGATGCCGATGCTCTGTTCCTGGATCAGGTAGTTGGGCGTGGCGAAGCCGACCTGCAGGCAGGCCGCCAGGGCGAGCGGACCGAGTGGACAGTGCGGGGCGAGTTGTACGTCATACACCTCGGCGAGTGCGGCGATCTTGCGTACCTCGGTGATGCCGCCGGCGTGGGAAAGGTCCGGCTGGGCGACCGCGATGCCGGCCTGGAGGACGGGCAGGAACTCCTGGCGGCTGTACAGCCGTTCGCCTGTGGAGACCGGCGTACTGGTGGAGCGGACGAACTCGCCGATCAGGTGGGAGTTCTCCGGGACCACCGGCTCCTCCAGGAAGAAGGGACGGTAGGGCTCGAGTAGCGGGGCGACCCGGCGGGCGTTGGCCAGGGTGAACCGGCCGTGAAAATCGACGGCGACGTCGCGGTGGTCGCCGAGGACCTCGCGGGCGGCGGCCATTCGCCGTACGACCTCGTCGAGTTCGGCGACCGACGCCACCGGGCTCATCCGTCCGGAGGCGTTCATCTTGACCGCGGTCAGCCCGGTTTCCAGCTGTGCGCTGATCTGGTCCTTGACCTCGGCCGGCTCGTCGCCGCCGACCCAGCCGTACATCCGGATGCGGTCCCGGACCGGTCCACCGAGCAACTGATGCACCGGTGCGCCGTACCGTTTGCCAGCGATGTCCCAGAGCGCCTGGTCGACCCCGGACACCGCGCTGGCCAGAATCGGCCCACCCCGGTAGAACGCTCCCTTGGTCATCACCTGCCAGTGGTCCTCGATACGCAGCGCGTCCTGTCCGATCAGGAGTTCGCTGAGCTGTTCCACCGCGGTACGGACGGTCTCGGAGCGGCCCTCGCAGGTCGCCTCGCCCCAGCCGACGATCCCGCACTCGGTCTCGACCCGGACGAAGAGCCACCGGGGCGGAACGAGGAAGGTCTCGACTCTTGCGATCTTCGTCATGGTGACCTCAGCCCTTCGTTGCGCCGGCGGTGAGGCCGGAAACGACGTACTTCTGCACGAACAGGGCGATCACCATGATCGGAAGGGTGACCACGGTCGTGGCGGCCATGAGTCCACCCCAGTCGATGCTGGCGTAGCCGACGAAGTCGAAGATCGCGACGGGCAGCGTCTTGGTGTCGGCACCGGACAACACCAGGGCGAACATGAAGTTGTTCCAGGAGAAGATGAACGACAGGATGCCGGCGGTGGCGATACCGGGTGCGGAGAGCGGCAGCGTGATGCGACGGAACGCGCCGATGTGGGTCAGTCCGTCGACCAGGGCTGATTCTTCGAGTTCAGCGGGCAGACTGTCGAAGAAGCCCATCATGATGTACACGATCAGCGGCAGCGACACGAACATGTGGCTGAGGATCAGCACGGTGAAGCCGCCGACCATGCGCAGGTTGGAGAAGACGTAGTACCAGGGCACCAGCAGGGAGACGCCCGGGATCACCCGTGCCATCAGCACCACGAGCGCGGACTTCTTCATGTTGAAGCGACTCATGGAGTACGCCGCCGGCACACCCAGGATGAGGGAGAACAGGGTGGCGGCGAAGGCGACCCAGAGGCTGTTGACAATGAACTGGAAATAGTTCGCCTGTTGCAGAACGGTCTTGTAGTTCTCCAGCGTGGGCGTGAACACCAACGCCTTGCTGGTGTCGTGGATGTCGACGTTGGTCTTGAACGAGGCGGCGACCATCCAGGCCAGCGGTGCGAGCAGCGAGATCACCACAAGGGTCAGAGTGACCACACGCAGGGCCTTGTAGGAGGTTCGGGTCTTCATCAGCGCGCGCCCTTCCTGCGGGAGGTCAGTACCCACATCAGACCGATGATGATCAGGAAGAAGATGATGAGGACCGTCGAAGAGATGCCGTACTCGTTGTAGTCGAAGCTGAGGCCGTAGGCGTAGACGTTCAACGTCTCGACCTCGTGGAACGAGCCACCGCCCCGACCCTTGGTCGCGTACAGGATGTCGAACGTCTTCAGCGCGTCGATACCGCGGAGCAGGATCGCGACGATCACGGTGGACTTCATCAACGGCAGGGTGACCCGCCAGAACCGCTGCCAGGCGTTGGCGCCGTCGATGCGCGCCGCCTCGTCCGGCTCATCGGACAACGAGGTCAGACCGGCGAGCAGGATCAGTACGACCATCGGCGTCCACTGCCAGATGTCGATGAATATCGTCGTCGGCAACGCGGTGTGTTGTCCGGCGAGCCAGGGCTGAGGTCCGATCCCGATCCAGCCGAGCATCTGGTTCGCCATACCGATGTTGGGGTCGAAGATGAGCCGCCACATCATGCCGACCGCGACCGGGGTGGCCACCAGCGGCATGAGGATCGCCACCCGAACCCACTTCTCCCCCTTGAACGGCCGCCACAACAGCAGCGCGATGATCATGCCGAGGACGACCTCGAAGAAGAGGGCGACCCCGGTGAACGCGACCGTCCGCAGCACGGCGGGCCAGAATCGGTCGGTGTCGGAGAGCACGTCAAGGTAGTTCTGGATGCCGACGAACTCGGACTCCGCCCGCACCGACCCCTCGGCGTCGGTGAGGCTGAGGTAGGTGGTCCAGGCCAGCGGAAAGACGATCAGCACGGCGACGAAGGCCATGGCCGGCGCGGCGAAAAGCCATTTGCGGTGTTCGTTGGCCCAACGCGACCAGGCGGACGCGTCGGAGAAGGTGGCGGGCTTGTCGGACGTCTTGGTGACTGTGGTGGCTGCTGCCATGAGGATCTCCGGGTTCGGCGGGCCCTGTACTGGGCCGGTGGCGGCGTCACTCCGCCACCGGCGCTCATCGGCTTACTTCTCGTCGTCCAGCAACTTCTGGAAGGCCGCATTGGCCTTGTCCGCCGAGGCGGACACGTCCTTGCCGGTGATCGCGTCGACGATCGGCTGACCGACGATCTCCCGAGCCTCTGGCACCTTGACGACCAACGGCCGGTCATGGCCGACGCCGGTCGCGGTGCTGACCGCGATGGCGTCAGCGAGGTCCTTCGGGTAGGTCGCGGTGCCCTCCGGATTCGCCCACACCGAGGTACGGCCACCCGGAACGCCGGACTTCTGCTGTGCCAGCGTCTGCTCCTTGCTGGTGGCCCACTCGATGAACTTCCAGGCGTTGTCCTTGTTCTTCGAGGCGTCGTTGATGCCCAGCGCCCACGACGGGATGTTGTACGGCTTCGAGCCGGCCGGGCCAGCCGGGAACGGGGCGAACCCCACCGTGTCGGAGACCTTCGACTTGGCCGGGTCGGTGGCGTTCTTGTAGAGCGAGTTGGCCTCGGTGTAGAACGCGGCCTTGCCCTGGGTGAAGATCGCCATCGCCTCGGACCAGCTCATGTCGGTGCTGACGTTCTCGGGGCCCTGATCCTTGAGCAACCCGCCGTAGAAGGCGTACGCCTGCTTGGCCTGTTCGCTGTTGACGGCGGCCTTGCCGCTGCCGTCGACGAAGTCGCCGCCGAAGCTGTAGAGGAAGCTGGAGAACTGGGTGACTGCCGCCGACTTTCCGGTCCGGGCCACGAAGCCCGCGACACCCGGGTTGGCCGCCTCGATCGCCGTCGCCGCCGACTTGAGTTCGTCGAGGGTCTTCGGCGGGGCGGTCAGGCCCGCCTTCGCCAGCAGGTCCTTGCGGTAGTAGAGGACCTCCTGCTCGGTGATGATCGGGACGCCCACCACCTTGTTCTCGTACGTGGTGGCCTGCACTGGGCCAGCCTGGAAGTCGCTGAAGTCCCACTCCTTGTTCGCCTCGACCCGGTCGGACAGGTCGGTGAGGTACTTGTTCTTCGCGAACAGCCTGCCCTCCTGGAGGGGGCGGTACATCATCACGTCGAGATCGCTGGATCCGGCGTTGAGCTTGACGTTGTACTGGTCCGAGAGCTGGTCCTCACCGAGTTGGGTGATCTGGACTGTCAGGCCGGTCTGCTTCTCGAACTCGGGCAGCGCCTGCTTGATGTTCTCCGTCCACACGTGGTTGGCAAAGGTCACCCGCAGCGTCTTCGACCCGGCACCGTCGCCGCCGTCCCCGCAGGCTGCCAGGCCAAGGGCAGCGACCATAAGCAGTGAGGTTCCGATAACGGACTGTCGTCGCAACACGTCCTTCTCCCCTTCCTCGGTCGCCCCGCCGTTGGAGCGCCCGCCGCAGATGCTTTACATCCGCTTTAATGCGGGGATGTTAGGGCGATAAACCAGATGTATCAAGAGTTAGATCACAACTGGTATGCTTTGTTGGTGACAAAATCGTCATTAGTCGATGAAAGCCATCGACTCGGTCCTGTGGAGCCCGGCCTGCACGCCCGCGTGCTCCACCACGTCGGCACGGCCATCTGCGCGGGCCAACTGGCACCCGGGTCGGTTCTCTACATCGACGACCTTGCCGAGCAGTACACAGTGTCCCGATCCGTCGTCCGCGAGGTCCTGCGAGTACTGGCCGCCATGGGCCTCGTCGAGACACGACGCCGGGTCGGCATCCTGATCCGACCCGCAACCGCATGGAACGTGTTCGACCCCCAGGTGATCCGCTGGCGACTCACCTCCACCGGCCGGATGACCCAGCTCCGCTCGATCACCGAACTGCGTACCGCGGTCGAGCCGCAGGCCGCCTGGTTCGCGGCCGAACGGGCGAGCCCCGACGAGGCGAGCGATCTCGTCGGGCTCGCCGCGAAGATGTGGGCGGCCGGCAAGGCCGGTAACGAGCCCGAGTTCCTCCGACTGGACATCGAGTTCCATCGCCGGGTCCTGCTCGCCTCCGGCAACGAGATGTTCGTCAAGCTGCAGGAACTGGTGGCAGAGGTGCTTGCCGGCCGGCACCACTACGACCTCATGCCACACTATCCCGACGAGCAGGCACTCCAACTTCATGCCGACGTGGCGCAGGCGATCCAACGACGTGATGGTGAGCGCGCGAAGGACGCGATGGTGCAGATCATGGAGCAGGCCTTCGACGAGATGAAGTCCATGTGGGAACAGACCAATGAGCCCGTCCAGGAATCGCATCTGCGGTGAGGCTGGCCGGTTAGGAAGGGCCCCTTCCTATACAAAATGCGATAGGAAGGGGCCCTTCCTATCATCAGGCGGCGGTGATGGTGACGTTGTCCACGCCGGCCTCGACGAGGCTGGCGCCGCTGGCGTCGGCCGCCTCGATGAGGATGCGGACCGACTGCCCGGCGTACGCCGACAGGTCGAGGTTGGCCGTCGCCCAGGTGCCGTTACGGTTGCTGGCCGCCCCGTTCTGGGTGAGCAGGGCGGTGGTGCCACCACTGTGCACCACACTGACCCGGAAGTAGTCCGCGGACGACGAGTTCGAGCCGTGCGCGAGATACCAGGCCAGGGAGAGCGTCAACGTACCGCTGGCCGGCAGGGTCACCGCCGGTGAACGCGTACTGGTCACGCCGCCGTCAATGTCATAGTCACCGGCGGCGGTGCCGGCCAGCCGACCGGTGACCAGGTCGTTGCTACCGGCGTACGGGGCGAGTTGCTTGGCCCCGCTGGAGGTGGTCGCCTGGGCAGCGCCCCGTTCCCACGCCCCGGAGGTGGCAGTGTCGGTGCCGGACGGGTTGGTGGTCCAGCCGGTCGCCGTCTCGAAGGTGTCGGACCAGACGGTGGTGCCACCGCCGCCACCGTCGCCGCAGTACTCGGCCTGCTTACCGATGACCCGGTACGGGCAGTCGGCGTACTCGCTGAGCAGCAGGACGGCTTCCCGGTTGCGGGAGGTCTGCGCGGGGATCACCTCGTCGGGCGGGTAGAAGCCGCCGCCGAGGGCCGATCCGGGGTACATCTCGAAGGTGTACGCGAAGATCTGGTGCTGGCCCCACATCCAGTCGATACTGTCACCGTCGGTGATGTAGAGGTCACTGGACTGTTCCGGGGTGTAGTTGTTGGTGGCCGCCATCTGCTGGCCGAGGGTGCGGAAGGTCGCCTCCTGGTCGGTGTTCAGGCCGGGCGCGGTGTTCGCCGTGGTGTAGCCGAACGGCCAGAGGATCAGTTCCGAGTAGGTGTGGAAGTCGATGTTGGCCTTGATCTGCTGGACGCCACCGACGACTCGGCCGTTGACGAAGTTCCGCAGCGCCGCGGTTTCCGGGGAGGAGAAGGCGGACGGGCCACGGTAGGTCTCCGACGAGGTGGAGCCGGACGAGCCACCGCAGCAGCCCCACTGGTAGGACCAGTTGCGGTTCAGGTCGGTGCCGACGTACGACGAGCCGCTGTTGGGCTGCCGGTTCTTGCGCCAGGACCGGTAGGAGCCGGTGGCGATGTCGTACTCGCTGCCGTCCGGGTTGACGGTCGGCACGATCCAGATCTCGCGGGTGTTGACGATGTTGGTGATCCGCGAGTCGGTGCCGTAGTTGTCGGTGAAGAGGTTGAGCAGGTAGATCGCCATTTCGACGGTCAGGTGCTCGCGGGCGTGCTGCTGGGAGTTGAACAGGATCTCCGGCTCGTCCTCGTCGGTGGCGACGTTGTCGGAGATCTTGATGACCGGCAGGTCCCGACCCTCGTACGAGCTGCCGATGCTGCTCTTGCGGGCGATCGTCGGGTGGTCGGAGACCACCTGGTTGATGACGGCGGTCATCTCGGCGTAGTCGTGGTAGTTGGAGTCGGCGGACGGGAACCCGTTGGTGCCGATGTCCCCGGTCGACGGGGCCGGTACGGCCTCCAGCTGGAAGCCGAGCGCCGCGATCGCCTTGGCCTCGGTCGCGGTGGCGGAGACGACCAGCACGCCGTGTTCGCTGTAGTCGATGGCCGCGCCGGTCTGGGCGACCGCGTTGCGGTCGGCCAGGGTACGTGGCCCGAGCACCCGGTACTGGGTGGCGGCGGCGCTCGCCGATGCGGATTCGGGGGTGCTGGGAACCGGGTCGGCGGAGACCGGGCCGGTCACGGTGGCGATCAGCCCGATCGCGAGAGCTGCCGCGAGGATGGTGCTCCGGCGCGGCGACGTGGATCGGGTGCTGGGTGCGCGTAGGCGCATACGTACCTCCTGGGGGTGTGGAGGAGCCCGCTGTCGATGAACAACTGCACCATCGATCCATGGTCATATCAATATCTATCACTTTCTTTCTTTGTGTGGATCATGCTTCCCAAACCGACTCCCGCTTCGCCGAATCACGGCATTCGGCAGGATTCTTCTTCCAATAGACATCTGGCGAAACTTCCTTGCGGGCGGGATAGTGGCGGCAGTAAACCCCCGAACCCCCTCGGAGTAGCCATATGGCCAGACCCCGTTTGCACGCGGTCGCCCTCGCCGGCGTCACCGCGCTCGCCCTGTTCGGCACCACCGCACCAGCACACGCCGTCCCCGGTGCCCTCGGCACCGCCGGAGCCGGTGCCACCAGCGGTGCGCCGATCACCCACGACGAGCAGATCACCTACCAGGACTGGAACAGTTACGCGGACTGGCGTCGCGGCACCCACGCCGGCACCATCGCCCTGCCCGGTGCCCGTACCGGCATCACCATGGCGAAGCCGGTCGGCACCACCGACTACACCGACCCGCACACCGGCCTCACCAAGACCTGGTCGTACAGCACCTGGACCTCCCCGGTGACCCAGGTCGGCTTCGACGCCAGCGAACTGATCGCCTCCTGGAACGCCGATACCCCCGCCGGCACCTGGATCCAGATCGAGATGCAGGGCACCTACAACACCGGAAACCAGACCCCCTGGTACGTCATGGGCCGCTGGGCCTCGGGCGACCAGGACATCCGGCGTACCACCGTCAACCGGCAGGGCGACCCGTGGTCGTCGATCTGGACCGACACCTTCTCCATCGACGACGTGGCCAACGGCGTGATGCTCCAGGCGTACCAGCTCAAGCTGACGCTCTACCGCGCTCCCGACCAGTTGCGCGCCCCCCGGGTCACGATGCTCGGTGCGATGAGCTCGTACGTCCCGGACCGGTTCACCGTCACCCCGAGCGCCGGCGGCATCGCCTGGGGCCGGGAGCTGGCCGTGCCGACCTACTCACAGAACATCCACAAGGGCCACTACCCCGAGTACGACGGCGGCGGCCAGGCCTGGTGCTCGCCCACCTCCACCGAGATGGTCGTCGAGTACTGGGGGCGCAAGCCGTCGGCCGAGGACACCTCGTGGGTGAACCCGGAGTACCCGGACCACACGGTCAACCACGCCGCCCGGATGGTCTACGACTACGCGTACGAGGGTGCCGGCAACTGGCCCTTCAACACCGCGTACGCCGCCTCGTTCCCCGGTCTGGAAGCCAAGGTGACCCGGCTGCACTCGCTGGACGAGGTGGAACGCTTCATCAAGGCTGGCATCCCGGTCATCACCAGCCAGTCCTTCCTGGCCAGCGAGCTGGACGGTGCCAACTACGGTACGGCGGGCCACCTGTTCGTGGTGGTCGGCTTCACCGCCGACGGTGACGTCATCGTCAACGACCCCGCCTCGTCCTCGAACGACGTGGTGCGCAACGTCTACAAGCGGGAGCAGTTCGAGCAGATCTGGCTGCGGACCAAGCGCTACAACGCCAGCGGTGGCGTCTCCGGTGGCCCGGGCGGCGTCGCGTACCTGATCAAGCCGGAGTGGAAGCCCTGGCCGAAGGTCGCCGGCTCCACCAACTGGTAACTGTCGGCTACCGCTCGACTGGTAACCGGGTACCGCTCGGCTGGAACACCGCGTACGTCATCCGACTCGTTCGACGTACGCGGTGTTCCAACGACTGGTCGGCCACTTAGCTAGTAAAGGTGACGGGGGTACGGCTCGCCCGGTAGTTGGTACCAGTCACCGGGAAGATCGATCGCGACCCGCGCACCGGGGTGCTCATGCGCTGAGGCCTCGCCCAACGCACCGTCGTAGTGATTGCCGTGCGACGGCCCCACCCAGACGCCGTTCGCCCGTACCCCGCTCGCCATCGCACCGGGGAGGCTGGGGTCGTGGTAGTAATCCAGGCAGACGGCAACATATTCCTCCGGCGGTGGCGGTTCGGTGCCCTCCCCGACCACGACGCTGACCTCTACTTCCTGGGTTCCACCGCCCAGTTCGCCAACCCGCCAGGTAATCGCTCCCGAGTACAACGGATCACTTTCGTCGATCTTTTCCGGATCGTCCTCTCCCGCCACCGCAGTCACCTCCCAAAGCCTCAACCGACCTTCGCCCGCGCCTGCTTCTGCGCGTGTTCGCGTCGAGGCGGGGCACACGGTAGTTCCCGCTCGGTTCCGGCCTAACCGTGTCGGCTGCCGCCCGCGCTTCTGATCGGCACGTCGGCAGGGGGAGCGCCATCCGCCGACCGTTCGGCATGACGGGCCTCAACCAAGGCGGCCAGGGTCCGACCATCGTCGCCGAGCAGCGCAGCCTCGGCGTCCTCAACGAACGCGAGGTCGGCCTCGACGTGTCGGCTGGCCGCCGAGAGCAGCAGACCCACCACCGGATCATCCGCCTGGCGGCGCAGCCCGTCGAGGTTACGCAACTCGCGAAGCAGGTGGCCGCGCTGATTGCCGAGCACGGTGCGTACCACGTCGGGTGAGCCGGACCGGGCGGCGGCGGTGACCTTGAGGAAGAAGTCGTCCCGGAATCCGCCGCTGCGCGGGCTCGGCGCGGACAGCCAGGCGTCGAGTTCCTGCTGGCCAGCCGGGGTGATCTCGTAGACCACCCGGTCTGGTTTCACCGGCTGCGACTGTCGTTCGGCAACCACCAGTCCGTCTCGGGACAGTCGGTCGAGAATCTGGTAGAGGTGCCCGATGTTCAGCGGCCCCCACTGTGGACCGACCGCCGCCTCGAACGACCCCTTGAGCTCATAGCCATAGCTTGGCCCGCTGGCGAGCAGTGCCAGGACCGCGTGCTGGATCGCCATGTCGTCTCCTGTCCGAGGTCTTGCATTGTGACAATGTATCGCGCACAGTGTGAGTCAGCACACGGGGAGGCGCGACATGTTCGGCTTCATCTGGCAACAACTTCGCGGCCGTGCTGGCCGGTCGGTGGCGCTGCTGGCAGGCGTGCTGGTGGCGACCACCGGCTTCGTCGTACTGACCGGCACCACCACCGCGTCCCGACTCGAAGTGACCGGTGCCGTCGAACGGAACACCCGGGCGGCGTACGACATCCTGGTCCGTCCGAAAGGGGCCCGCACCCCGCTGGAGGCCGAACGCCGACTGGTCCAGCCCAACTATCTCTCCGGCCTCTTCGGCGGCATAACCACGCAACAGTACGACCAGGTGAAGGCGCTCGGTGGCGTGGACGTCGCCGCACCGATCGCGATGTTGGGCTACACCACCTACGGCATGCCGATCCCCCTCGACCTGACCGACGCGGTCGACCGGTCACTGGACCGCCAGGTGATCCGGATCGACTCGAAGTTCCTGGCCGAACGAGGGCTCTCCACCGCCACCACGACAAAGCCCAACTATGTCTACGTCACCAGGAATCCGCTGATCTACCCGATCCTCGACGAACTCTTCACCAGCGGCAGGAAACAGCTTCGCTACAGCGACGGCCAGTTGTACCCGGAGTCGGAGGTGTGCGGACCACCGATTCGGGAGGTGCTGCCGGACGGTGGCACCGCGACGATCTGCGAGCCGATACGGTCCCTCTCCGGAGCGGGAAGGATCTCCAACACCTCCGAACGGGAGTTCTGGTCGCTCACCATGGCACGGCTGCTGCCGGATGGTCGCTTCGAGCAGGGCGGCCCACGTGGACCGGCGGAGGCACCGCCGACGCCGACAGATCGGCTGACGATACCGCTACGGATGAGCGTGCCGCTGCTGCTGGCCGCCGTCGACCCAGGCGCCGAGGAGCGGCTGGTCGGACTGGCCAGCGCCGTCACTGACGGGCGCCCCCTCACGGTCGACGACGTCCCCCAGGACTTCAAGGTGTCCAATACGGTGAACCGGGCGTTCCCGGTGCTGGCCACCAGCCGTCCGTACGTCGACGGCGCACTGCACGCCAACTACACCCGGCTGCCGACGGCGCAAGTGGCCGGGCTGGATCCGCTCAAACTGGATAAGACGTTGGGCAGGGCCACCGGCGTTCCGGCCGGCGCGAGCCAGAGTGACCTGGCCGCGAGCTACCGGACCGAGGTCAGCAACACGCTGAAGAACGACAGTGGCGTGCCCGGTGGCTTGAACGAACTGGTCCAGGCCGGCCCGACAGGATACGACGTACTGCCCGACGGCACACTCCGGGCCCGCGCCTTCCCGCCAACGGCAGTGTTCACCGACGTACGGCAGATTGGCAGCTCACTGCCCCGGCCCTGGCTCGCCGACGACCTCAACTTCCGGCCGCTGACCGACCTGTCACTGGCCAAGGTATCCATGACCACGCCATACCGGCACATAGAACCGGTGGGGATGTTCGATCCGGAGAAGCTCACCGGATTCAGCGACCTCTCCCGGGTGCCGCTGGAGACGTACGAGCCGCCGACGGCCCAGGGTGCCGACGCACCCAGTCGGACCGCGCTCGGCGACCAGCCGCTGGCGCCGAGCGGCAACCCGGGCGGATACCTCTCGCCACCGCCGCTGCTGCTCACCACCCTCGCCTCGGTCCCGAAGCTCCTGGAGGGCGGTGGAAGTCCACAACTCAAGGCCCCGATCAGCGCCATCCGGGTACGGGTATCCGACGTGGCCGGATATACCGAGCGCTCGGCCGAGCGGGTGCGCCTGATCGCCGAGCGGATCGCCACCACCACCGGCCTGGACGTCGACATCACCCTCGGCTCCTCGCCCGCACCGCAGACCGTCGAACTCGCCGCCGGCAAGTTCGGCCGACCACAGCTACGGCTGACCGAGAACTGGTCTGCGCTGGGCGTCGCCTCGACCATCATCCGGTCGGTCGATCGCAAAAGCGTGGTGTTGTTCCTGCTGGTGCTGGTGGTCTGTGCGTTGTTCCTGGCCAACGCCGTCTCCGCCGCGGTCCGGGACCGCCGGTCCGAACTGGCGATCCTCGCCTGCCTCGGCTGGCCGGCGCGCCGGATCGGGGCGCTGATCCTCGGCGAGGTGGCGACCCTCGGCCTGGCCGCCGGGGTGCTCTCCCTCGCTCTGGCGATCCCGGTCTCCGCCGCGCTCGGCATCGGCATCGGCTGGCAGCGCGCGGCGCTCGCCGTACCGGTGGCGTTGTTGCTGGCCCTGACGGCGGGCACGGTCCCGGCGGTACGGGCCAGCCGTGCGCACCCGGCGGCCGCCCTGCGCCCTGCCGTCGCCCCACCCCGGCGCAGCCGGCGGCCCCGCACCGTACTCGGGCTGGCCCTGGTCAACCTGACCCGCACCCCCGGCCGCACCCTGCTCGGGGCGAGCGCGCTCGGCATCGGGATCGCCGCGCTGACCCTGGTGACCGCCGCCGCGTACGCCTTCCGGGGCGCCATCGTCGGCAGTCTGCTCGGTGACGTGGTCTCGCTGAGCGTGCGCGGTGCGGACACTGTCGCCGCCGTCGCCACCGTACTGCTCGGTGCCGCCGCCGTGGCCGACGTGCTCTATCTGAATATCCGGGACCGGGCCGCCGAGTTGGCCACCCTACAGGCCGTCGGCTGGACCAATGCTGCCCTGAGCCGCCTGGTCACCTACGAGGGACTCGCCCTCGGAATGCTCGGCGCGGTCACCGGGGCCGCGGTCGGACTGGCCGGCGCGGCCTGGCTGGTCGGCGACCTTCCCGGCGTCCTGGTTCTGGTGGCAGTCGGCACAGCACTCACCGGGGTCCTGCTCACCGGCTTGGCCGCCCTCGTCCCGGCCGCTCTGTTACGCCGGCTACCCACCGCACGACTACTGGCAGAGGAGTGACGATGACGTCCCATACGGGGGCCAGCGTCCGGGTCGCCGGTCTGGTCAAGAAGTTCCGCTCCGGTACTGACCAGATCACCGCCGTCGACGAAGTGACCCTGGAGATCGAAGCCGGTTCGGTGGTGGCGGTCACCGGCCGGAGTGGATCGGGAAAATCGACTCTGCTACATCTGGTGGGCGCGATCGAGCAGGCCGACGGCGGCACGATCACGGTGGGCGGCACGGAGATAACGTCGCTGCGCCGGGGCTGTCTGGCCAGCTACCGGCGGGGCATCGGTTTCGTCTTCCAGCGCTACCACCTGCTGCCGGCGCTGACCGTACTGGACAATGTCGTCGCGCCGGTGCTGCCCTATCGAAACCGGACCAACCCCGTCGTACGGGCCCGGGAACTGCTCGACGAGGTGGGACTCGCCGGACGGGAACGAGCCCTGCCCGCACAGCTCTCCGGCGGACAGCAACAGCGGGTGGCGATAGCTCGGGCGCTGATGGGCACACCCCGGCTGCTACTCGCCGACGAGCCCACCGGCAACCTCGACTCCACCACCAGCGGCCAGATCCTCGACCTGCTGCTCCGGCTACGCGACGAGCATGGGATGACCATTCTGCTCGCCACCCATGAGCAGCACATCGCGGCCCGCTGCGATCGGCTCATCCGACTCGGCGACGGCAAGATCGTCGACGATCTCGACCTGACCGGGGGTGAGGATCCGGCGGTGACGCTGGACCGCGCCTCGCGACTACGACTCTGACTTCCCGCCCGGCCCCTTCTTGGACCGCTTCGCCTGCTTGGGCTGGTCGGCCTTGGGCTGGTCGGTCTTGAGTTGGTCGGCCTGCGCCCGGTCGGCAGTGGGCTGCTTCGCCTGGCCGGCCTGGTCGACGGCGGCGTCACCGGCGTCGTCACCGGCCAGGGCGCTACGCAACCGCTCCTTCTCGACCTTGCGCCGGTCGGCCGCGTCGGCCATCTCCTGGGCCATCTCGTCACGCCAGCCGCGCAGCAGGAAGAACGACAACGCGGCGGAGAAGGCCAAGGCCAGGATCAGCTTCAGGAAGAGGTTGATCTCCACCGGCAGGAGTGCCAGCACGATCACCACGAACAGGCCAATCCGGCCCAGCGTGTACTTCGCCGCGGCACCCATCGCTCTTTCCTTCCGATCAGCCGATCCGGCGGCTCAGCCACCGGACGCCCACGAACCAGACCAACGCGTACGACAGCGAGAAGACCGCCGCCGCGAGCGCACCGGAAGCCAGCGACGGCAGGGCGCCGACCAACCCGGCGACGAGCAGCCCGGCGGCGATGCCGACGATCGCCGCCACCAGGGCCGCCGCGATCCGGGCCGGCCCCCGCTCCCAGACGCGGAACTCCTCGACGAAGAGCCACGCCGGGAGGATCACCGCCAGCCAGCCGTTGGCCCGACCGAACGTGTCCAACCCGAGCAGCACCACGACCCAGTCGAAGAGCACCAGGATCAACACACCGATGACCAGGCCGGCCAGGATGATCCCGAGCAGGTCGGTGAGGTACGTGATGCGTCCGTCGTCGTCCCGCCGGGGAAAGCCGCTGCTCTGCTGCTCGCTCATAACCAGTCGAGGGTACGTGAGCTGGCCCGGACGGCCTCGGCCGCCCATACCGGTGGTGAGTCGGCGGCGGTCAGGCCCAGACCTGCTGCGGCTCGGACCGACGCTCCGCCAGCGACGGCGGGCCGTCGTATTCACGTACCACGTTGTAACGGGTGTCCCGTTCGACGGGGCGGAAGCCGGCGTCCCAGATCAGGTTCAGCAGGTCCTCGCGGTGCATGGTGTTCGGGGTGCCGTACGAGTCAGCGTCATGGGTGATCTTGTATTCGACGACCGAGCCGTCCAGGTCGTCCACGCCGAAGTTGAGCGACGTCTGGGCCAACGACAGACCGTGCATCACCCAGAAGCACTTGACGTGCGGAATGTTGTCGAGCATCAGCCGGGAGACGGCGAACGTCTTCAACGACTCGGCCGGCGAGGCCATCGTGGTCCGCTCCTGGATCCGGTTACGGATCTTGCCGTCCGCCGAGTCGACGAAGTCGTGCTGGTAGCGCAGCGGGATGAAGACCGTGAAGCCGCCGGTCTCGTCCTGCAACTCGCGCAGCCGCAGCACGTGGTCCACCCGGTGCCGGGGCTCCTCGATGTGGCCGTAGAGCATGGTCGAGGGCGTCCGCAGGCCCTTCGAGTGGGCCAGCTTGTGGATCCGCGACCAGTCCTCCCAGTGGCAGGCGTGGTCGACGATGTGCTGGCGTACCTCCCAGTCGAAGATCTCCGCGCCGCCGCCGGTCAGCGACTCCAGCCCGGCGTCGATCAGCTCGTCGAGGATCTCGTCGGCGGACAGGCCGCTGATCTTCTCGAACCACTGCACCTCGGTCGCGGTGAACGCCTTCAGGTTGACGTTCGGCAGTGCCGCCTTCAGCTCGCGCAGCACCTTCGGGTAGTAGCGCCAGGGCAGGGTCGGGTGCAGGCCGTTGACGATGTGCAACTCGGTGAGCTGCTCGTCCTGCATCTCCTTGGCCTTGCGGACGGCCTCCTCGATCCGCATGGTGTACGCGTCCTTCTCGCCCGGCTTGCGCTGGAAGGAGCAGTACGCGCAGGAGGCACTGCACACGTTGGTCAGGTTGAGGTGCCGGTTGACGTTGAACATCACCCGGTCGCCGTTCATCTCCGTACGGCGGTGGTGGGCCAGTCGCCCCAGCCACGCCAGGTCGTCACTGGCGTAGAGGTCCTCGCCGTCCTGGCGGCTCAGCCGCTCCCCGGCGTATACCTTCTCTTCCAGCTCACGCTTGCGTCCGGCGTCCATGCCAACCCGTCCCTTCCACCAGCGGTCCACGACCGAGCGTACGTGGCATCGGTGACCGACCGGACGCCCGGCCGCCGGGCAGCGACGTACTTCACCAGATTCTCAGTGTCTCGTTACCCGATAGGCAATCGACAACGGCGAAGCATTGCGGTAAGACGAACTAGGACACGAGACACACTCGGTGTCAGACCACCCCCGCCGCGCCAGCCGCGCGGCTCTTCCATCGCCGGACGGGGAGCAGGATGGCCAAGAGCAGCAGGCGCAGGCGGCAGGCCCGATCGAGCGAGACGATTTCTCCGGTTCTCCGACCTATGGCCTGGTCCATCGTGCTCGGCGCGGCGGTGGCCTTCGCCTTCGCCGCACCGGTGTACGCCGAGCCAGCGCTGCCCAACACCGTCCCCGACAGCGGCGCCCGCCCGCTGCCCATGGGCGGTCCGGTCCAACTCCCTGGTGCCCCGATCGGCGGCTCCACGCCCGGGACCGGGCTGACCCTGGGCAGTGGCCCCCTCGCCACGCAGATCTACCTCCAGCAAACCCAGGTCGCCACCCTGGGTGAAAATCTGCTCACTCTGCGCCAGTCTCGCGACAACGCCCGCGTGGGGCTCGCCACCGCCGAGCACGAGCTGCGGATGGCGAACGAGACCCTGGCCAAGGCGCAGGTGGTCGCCGATGCCGCAGCCGCCGAGGCGCTGAAGAAGGCCGCCGCCCTGCCACCCGGCACGGTCGATCGCGACCTACACGGGCTCGGCGCGCTCAACCGGTTGCAGAAGGGGCAGCACAGCATCGGCGACACCAGCGCGCCGGTACGAGAGCTGGGCCGGGCCCGGGACGCCCAGCAGGCCGCCAGTCAGAAGGTCATGGCGGCACAGGCCACAGTCACGGACGCCGACCAGGAGTTCACCAAGAACGAGGCCGAATACCAGAGGTTGGAGGCTGCGCTCCGCAAGCTCCGGCAGGACAACCTCGTGCAGATCGAGGCGCTGGAGCGGGAGCAGGAGGCCGCCGAGCAGCGAATCGGCGAGCAATACCTGAAGGACACCGACGTCAACGGCATGCGCGCCAACCCCCGCGCGCTGGCCGCCGTCAGCTATGCGCTCGCCCAGCTCGGCGACCCCTACCTGTGGGGTGCGGAGGGACCCAACCGGTTCGACTGCTCCGGGCTGATGTGGGCGGCCTACCGATCGCCGAAGGCCAACTACCGGGCTCTGCCCCGAGTGGCCAAGGACCAGTACTACGCCACCCGCAACCGGCCGGTCGCCCGGCACAACCTACTCCCAGGTGACCTGCTGTTCTTCGCCTCGACGAGCAGCTGGACCAGCGTCCACCACGTCGGCATGTACATCGGTGACGGCAAGATGGTGCACGCCCCCACCGCTGGCGACGTGGTGAAGCGGTCGGTCGTCCCCTGGTCGCGTCTCTATGCCGCAACCCGGGTGATCGACGCCGTACCGGCACCGACCAGTCCGTCCCCCACCCCGACGAAGCCCCCCACCACCGGCCCATCCCCGACGCCCACCAAGCCGCCGACCAGCCCGTCGCCGACCCCCACCAACAGCCCGTCGAACCCTCCCACGACACCACCGACGACCCCGCCGGCCACGACGTCGCCTTCGACCACCCCATCGGCTGAACCGACCGCCAGCCCGGAGCCGACCGGCGGTTCGGCTGGGCCGACCCCGACCGGCGGCTCGGCCGGTCCGGAGTCGAGCGGCAGCTGACGCGCCAAGTACCGACTCCGGCTGTGCGCTCGGGCGCGAGTATGGCACCGTGAGTCCGAAGTACTACCGGACCGACGTCGGGGGTCCGGGCGCGAGCCTGGGCGCGGGAGGCAGCAATGGACGAAAGACAGGGTTCACCGTACGAATCGACCCCCGCCCCGCCGCCCGGTCCAGTGCCCGAGAGCGCTGCGGAACTGAGCGAGGAGTCAGCCGAACTGACCCCGTTGCCGCCACCGCCACCGGTCGGTACCACGCTGCCTGACGATCCCGAGGCGGACCAGCCCGAGGCGTACGAGCCGCCGCCCGCCCCACCGGCCGGGGCACTGTGGCCGGCTCGCCCCGAGTCGCCGGCCACACACCAGGAAACCTCTGCGCCGGCACAGGCAAGCGCCACCACGGAGGCCACACCGACCGGAGCCTCCGCGGCCGAGGCGGCAGCCGTACGGGGACGGGCCAGTGTGGCGGTACGCGCTTCGTCCAGCACCAAGGACGTCGAGCAGGTACGCGCCGAGGTGACCCCTGGTACGACGTACCGAGCCGGTGATCTCGGCGCTGCCGCCGTTTCGATGCCGGCTGACGAGGCGGCAAAGTCGCCACAAGAGTCGCCAGCCCCGGCCCCGGCCCCGGTACCAGCCCTAGCGTCAGTGTCGGTGCCTGCCTCAGCCTCAGCCTCGGTGTCTGCCTCAGCTTCGGTGCCGGTCTTGGCCACCGCCTCCGTGCCAGCCACCGCCACCGCCGCCTCCGCAGCCACTGCCTCCGCAGCCAGTAGCTCGGTGCCCACGTACACGTTGCCGGAGGCTTTCCCGCCGGCCGGTTCTCCTGGCCTCGCCCCGAGCGCCGCTGCCCCGCTCGTGATACCCGCCCAGCGCAGCGCCCCCCCGGCCGAATCCATCCCGGCTCGGGCAGCCGTGTCCATGCCGAAGTTGCCGCCCGTTACCGCGTACCAGGACGGCACCGCCGCGCCCGCCGCGGCTGGCAGCGCCAAGGTCTACCGGGCTGGTACGGCCAGCCCGGTGCAGCTTCCTGCGCCGACCCAGCAGCCGAATCCGGTCGAGCCGCCTGACCCGGTCAGGCCCCCGGACCCGGTCAAGCCCCCGGACCCAGCCCAGCCGCCAACCCCGGAACCGCCCAGCCCGCCCGGTCCCGGACCGACTCCCGCACCATTCCCGGCACCACCGAAGCCGGTGCCGCCCAGTCCGTCACCGCCCAGTCCGTCACCGCCGGGGCCGCCACCACCAGGACCGACGCCACCGGGTCCTACGCCACCGCCACCCGCACCAGCGCCAACCCCGCCGCCGACGCCCACGCCGCCCACCCCGCCACCGGCACCGCCGTACCCACCGGCACCGCCAGCCCCGGCACCGCCCGGCCCGATGCCGGTGCCGCCCTTCCCGCCACCGCCGGCAATGGCCGCACCATCGGCAATGGCCGCACCATCGGCAATAACCGCACCGCTGGCAATGGCCGCACCGTCGGTGGCCGCTGTCCCATCGGCGACTGCTGCCCCGTCGGTCGCGGGTCCGGCCGGCTACACCTTGCCGCCGATCACCACGCCCGGCGGTAGCCTCCCGGCTGGCCGGACATCCTCAGCAGCGCCGCCTTCGTCGGTGCCACCTTCGCCAGCTCCGTCGGCTATCCCGCCGTCGTCCAGCCCGTCGTCGTCCAGCCCGTCGTCGCCAGTCCCGTCCTCATCGACGATCCCACTGCCGCCGATGCCGTACCCCCAGGCCTCCGCGCCGCGGAACGACACTCCGGTGGTGCCCCGTCAAGCAACACCGGGGCGGGTGTACGGAAGTCCGGACGGCCCCGGTCCCGCCGAGATGACGATGGCCCTCCCCTTCCGGGATCCGTCGGAGACCTCAGGCTCGCTGACCGGTCACATCCTGGCGCAAGGATGGGCCGACACACCGGACTCGGTGGGCAGCAACGCCAAGGTGATGATCATGCTGCTGGTGGGCCTCGGTGTCGTCGTCATAATCGGCTTGGTTCTCGCCATCACGGCTGGCGACGCCATCAGCAGCGTCTTCAACGGAATCTTGGGCAGCTGAGGGTAGCCACGGCTGTTGCGCACGACACTGTCAAGGGTGAGCCTGCCCACTGGGAGTGTCGTGCGCGTGGCGACTGCGCCGGACACCCGTACACTGGCGGTAATCACTAACCTGGCGTGCCCACCACACGCCCTTGGGCGATCTTGCGGGCGAATCACCGGCGGAGTTGCGTGCCGTGGCGGCCATCGCGAAGATGCGCCCCACTTGAGAGGTTTTTCTTGACGCCCTTCGCTGATCCCAGCACGTTCCCGTCCGTCCTCGACACCCCGGCCGACGCTACCGAGTCGACCACCACCCCCGCTGCGACCCCCGACGTCGCGACCCCCGATGTCGCGGCCCCCGACTTCACCTCCCTCGGCCTGCCCAAGGAACTCGTCCGGGCGCTCAACCGAGAAGGCATCACCACCCCGTTCCCGATCCAGCAGGCCACCGTGCCCGATGCGCTGGCCGGGCGGGACGTACTCGGCCGTGGCCAGACCGGCTCCGGCAAGACCCTGGCCTTCGGGCTGCCCGTACTCGCTCGGATGGCCGCAGGCGAACGCGCCCGGTCGCTGCACCCTCGGGCCCTCGTCCTGGTGCCGACGCGGGAACTCGCCATGCAGGTCAACGACGCCCTCATGCCGCTGGGCAAGTCGGTCGGCGTGTTCCTCAAGACGGCGGTCGGCGGCGTGCCGTACGACCGGCAGATCGACTCGCTGCGTCGCGGTGTCGAGATCATCGTGGCCACCCCGGGTCGGCTCGGTGACCTGATCTCGCGGGGCGTGTGTCACCTCGACGACATCGAGGTCACCGTCCTGGACGAGGCCGACCAGATGGCCGACATGGGCTTCCTGCCCGACGTCACCGAATTGCTGGCCAAGACCCCGGCAAACGCGCAGCGGCTGCTCTTCTCGGCAACCCTCGACGGCGACGTGGACACGCTGGTCAAGCGGTTCATGACCGATCCGGTCACCCACTCGACCGCCCCGCCGACCGCTGCGGTGTCCACCATGGACCACCACCTGCTGCTGATCCCGCCGCACGACAAGTTCGCGGTGGCCGCGTCCATCGCCGCCCGGCAGGGCCGCACCATGATGTTCGCCCGCACCCAGATGGGCGTCGACCGGCTGGTCGAACAGTTCGCGGCGGTCGGCGTACGCGCCGGCGCGTTGCACGGCGGCAAGACCCAGCGGGTACGCACCCGTACCCTCGCCGAGTTCAAAGAGGGTCGGATGAACGTCCTGGTCGCCACGGACGTGGCCGCCCGGGGCATTCACGTCGACGGGGTGTCCCTCGTGGTGCACGTCGACCCGCCGAAGGACCCGAAGGACTACCTGCACCGCGCGGGTCGTACCGCCCGGGCTGGGGAGTCCGGCGCGGTAGCCACCCTGGTTCTGCCCAAGCAGCGCCGTACGACGCTGGCGATGCTGGAGAAGGCCGGTGTCGAGCCGGCGCAGACCCGGGTCCGGTCTGGTGACGCCGCCCTGACCGAGCTGACCGGGGCCCAGGAACCCAGCGGCATCCCGGTGGTCGACGAACCGGCACCGCCGCGCCGTGGGGAGCGCCGGTACGGCGACCGCCCGCGTGGCGAGCGTCGCTTCGGCGACCGGCCCGGCGGTGACCGTCGCTTCGAGGACCGCCCCCGGGGTGAGCGTCGCTTCGGCGACCGGCCGCAGGGGGAACGTCAGTTCGGCGACCGGCCGCAGGGGGAACGCCGCTTCGGCGACCGCCCGCGTGGCGAGCGTCGCTTCGAAGACCGGCCGCAGGGGGAACGCCGCTTCGGTGACCGGCCGCAGGGGGAACGCCAGTCCGGTGACCGGGACCGGGCCGACCGGGGTGAGCGCCGGTTCGGTGACGGAAACTCCGGCGAGCGGCGAGGCAGCCGGTCGGGCGGTGGCTGGCACTCGGGAGATCGCCAGGGCGGGTACCGGCACGAGGGTCGTGCTCAGGGCGGCCACCGGGACGAGCGCCCACGCGATGATCGTTCCTGGGCCGACCGGCCCCGTGACGAGCGGGCCACCACCGGCGATCGGCGATTCTCCGGGCGCCGCCCGACGCGTACCCACTGATTTTTAGCCCACTGATCCCTAGCACCACACGAGCGCCGTTGCCGGCGGAGCGAGAGCGGAATGGTCCGCCGATCTCCGGCAACGGCGCTTCGTCGTACAGATGGCAAACCAGCGAGGCGCACGGAGGGTAACCTCCGCTCATGCCGACCATGCCGAAGTCAGTCTTCTGGTCCCGGATCGACACCGCCGGCAGCGACCAGGCATTGTTCGATGACCGGCGCGGCCTCAGCGCTCGGGGCGTGGGGTTGTCCGTCGAACCACTGCCCTACACCTGCCGGTACGAGGTGATCACCGACGAGACCTGGGGGGCCGCCCGGCTGGAGGTGAGCGTCGAGGGCGCCGGCTGGCTGCGTACGCTCCGGCTGGAGCGAGCCGCCGGCCGGTGGCGGGCAAACACCGCAGAACAGGGCGACCTGGCCGCCGCGCTCCGCGCGATCGGACGCCCGGACGCCGGGCTGCCGGGCACCGAGGACCCCGACCAACTCGGTAACGCGATCGACGTCGACCTTGGCAATGCCCCGCTGTTCAACACCCTGCCGGTACGCCGACTCGGCCTGCTCGACGCCGAGCCGGGTACGTCGTACCGGCTCACCGTCGTCTGGGTGCAGGTGCCGAGCCTGGTGGTGATCCCGGCCGAGCAGGTCTACACAGCCCTCGGATCGGGCCGCGTACGGTTCGCCAGCGAGGGCTTCACCGCAGACCTGCAACTCGATGCCAACGGCTACGTCGAGCACTATCCCGGGCTGGCCGAGCGCCGCGAGCCGCCAGCACGCTAGCCCCCCGCTTTGATGTTAGGAAGGGCCCCTTCCTATACAAAAAGCGATAGGAAGGGGCCCTTCCTAACATCTCAGTATGGCCAGGTGCCGGTGGCCAGGAACCGCTCGACGGTGGCCAGGTGTGGGGCCAGGTCGAGGCTTTGAGCGGCTACCCACCCGTCGGAGTAGTAGGTGTCGGTGTAGCGCTCGCCGCCGTCGCAGAGCAGGGTCACCACCGAGCCGGTCTCCCCGGCGGCCCGCATCTGGGCGATGATGCCGAAGGCACCCCACAGGTTGGTGCCGGTCGAACCCCCCACCCGTCGGCCCAGTACGGCGGAGGCCGCCCGCATGGCGGCCAGGGACGCCGCATCCGGGACCTGGTACATCCGGTCCACCACGGCCGGCTGGAAGGACGGTTCGACCGTGGGCCGGCCAATGCCCTCGATCCGCGAGCCCTGGCCGGTCGACATGGACCAGTCGCCGTCCCGCCAGGCCGGATAGAAGGCCGAGTTCTCCGGGTCGACCACGCACAGCTTCGTCGGCAGCCGCTGGTAACGGGCGTACCGGCCGATGGTGGCGCTGGTGCCGCCGGTACCCGCGCCGACCACGATCCAGGACGGGATGGGGTGCCGTTCGAGCGCCATCTGCGTGTAGATCGACTCGGCGATGTTGTTGTTGCCCCGCCAGTCGGTGGCCCGCTCGGCGTAGGTGAACTGGTCCATGAAGTGCCCACCCCGGTCCTCGGCAAGCCAGCGGGCCTCGATCACGACCTTGGCGGGGTCGTCGACCAGGTGGCACTGGCCGCCCTGGAACTCGATCAGGGCGATCTTCTCCCCGGATGTGGAGGCGGGCATGACGGCGATGAACGGGAGCCCGAGCATCCGGGCGAAGTACGCCTCGGATACCGCTGTGGACCCGGACGACGCCTCCACGATCGTGGTTCGGGGGCCGATCCAGCCGTTGCAGAGGCCGTACAGGAACAGGGACCGGGCCAGGCGGTGCTTGAGGGAGCCGGTCGGGTGCACCGACTCGTCCTTGAGGTAGAGGTCGACTCCCCAGTCGCGGGGCAGGGGGAAGGGCAGCAGGTGGGTGTCGGCCGACCGGTTGGCGTCCGCCTCCACCTGGGCGATCGCATCGATCGTCCAGGCGCGGTCAGCATCGTTACACCGGTCCAGAGGTTTCATGTCGCGACCGTAACAAGTTTCCGCGCCGCCACAGCAGCCCGGCCGCTGGCCGGCGACCCGCTTATACCGACCCCGCCAACCCAGCGGAACGCGTCGGGCAACAACCCTGCCGCGCGTACCGGCTCTGGGTCAGGTGGGGGTGATGGGCTGTGGCCGGTTCTCCCACTTGGTGGAAAGCGCGATCGTGGTACGCGTCGACGCCACGCCGGCGGTCCGGTTCAGCCGTACGATCAGCAGTTCCAACTCGGCGATGGTGCCGACCCTGGCCTTGAGTAGGAAGGATTCCACGCCGGCCATGAAGTAGCAGGACTCGATCTCGGGCATGGCTCGGATGGTTTCGAGTACGTCGTCGGTGTCGCCACCGGAGTCCTGGACGATGCCGATCAGGGCGGTCACGCCCAGTCCGACCGCTTCTGGCTCCACGTCGGCCCGATAGCCACGGATCACGCCGCCGGCTTCCAATTTGCCGACCCGCTCGTGTACGGCCGGGGCGGAGAGGCTGACCTGTCGGGCCAGCTCGGCGTAGGAGAGCCGGGCGTTGCCACGCAGCAACTCCACCAGCCTCAGATCGATGGCATCCACGGAGTGTGACCCTAACCGGGCGGGTGAGCCGTCCTGCGGGCGGTAACCTTGATGAGCGACAAAGAGATTAAATAACGCAAATCGTAGCAGCCCAACCTCCCAAAAAGTGCGTTTTCGCGTTTGCCGGACACGCCACTCTCACGATGCTGTAATTGCCATACGTCCCTTACGAGGTCTCTGGCAGCCACCTGTCCGGGGGACGGTTCCTACCTACCAGTCCGGAGGCTTCGGCGACGCGAGGAGGGGGCTGTGGACACTGGAGATCGTCTACTGACACCGGGCGAAGTTGCTGCCCTGTTCCGGGTCGACCCGAAGACCGTGACACGGTGGGCCGCCGCCGGTCGTATCGGCAGTATCCGCACTCCCGGTGGCCACCGTCGGTTCCGCGAGTCAGAGGTACGCGCCCTGCTGGAAGGCGAGGGCATGCTCGACGAGATCGATGAGAGCGCCGTCCAACGTCCTACCGGCACCAGTCCGGCCACCCCGGCCGGTCCCGGTCCGGCCACGCCAGCCGGCCCTGGCTACACGCCCGGTGCCGGCACCGCCAGCCCTGCCGGAATGTACTGATCCCAACCGCAGTACGGCCAGCAATCACGGCCGGGCGCGGACCGCACCAGACTCGCGGGCCGCGCCCAACGCGCCCGACCAGCGACGAAAGAGCGAATGAGGTACGCCGAGCGCGTCGAGCACCTTACCCGCGACGAAGTCGACCAACTGTTGAGCCGAGGCGCTGGCCCCCGCACCGTAGAAGCCGGGGCTGGCGGGCAGGACGACCGCTCCCGCATCGTGCAGAGTGAGCAGGTGTTCCAGGTGGCTGCGGGTCACCGGGGTCTCCCTTGGCACCACCACCACCGGGCGACGTTCCTTCAGGTTGACCTCGGCCGCGCGCTGCAACAGATCCTTGGACAGGCCGATGGCGATACCGGCGCAGGCCGCCGTACTCGCCGGCACGACCGCCATCCCCTTGACCGGATACGATCCGCTGCTCGGCCCGGCGGCCAGATCACCGGCCGGCCAGTACGTCACGTCGGCGTCGCCGAGATCCCGCCCCAGCCAGGCGGTTAGGTCGTCCTTCCAGTGCCCGTCACGGAACATCCCGCCCGTCTCGTCCAGGATCGTCAGCCGGGCCGCCCGGGACACCACCAGATCGACCGCCTCACCCGCGTCGAGCAGCGCATTGATCGTTGCCGCCGCGTACGGCGTACCTGACGCGCCGGAAACCCCGACCACCCACGGCCTTCGCATGCTCCAAGCTTCCCCTGTCCCAGGGGTGATCGCCCAGCCGCCCCTGGGATACTGTCAACTTCCCTTGCAACTCCCCGGTGGAGGCGATCGGCGTGGACCGTGCCGGGCTGATGGCGGTGCGATCGCACTGCCCGATACCGTCGCGCATCTCGCCCCACGCCGCAGCCGTACAGGGCTGGCTCGACGACTGGCTGGGCAGCTTCGACGAGCTGACCGGTAACCCGGACCTCGACCTCCGCCTCGACCGGCTCCGGCGCGCCAACTTCGCACACTATGCGAGCCGCCTCTACCCGGAGGCCACGCCGGCCGATCTTCGTACCATCGCCGCGCTTTTCACCTGGTTCTTCCTGCTCGACGACGCCTGCGACGGTCCGCCCGGGGAGACCGCGCCGGACGTACGGGGGCTGTGCACCGGGGTTCTGCACATGTTGCGGCATGGCCCACGCCGCCAGTACCCGGCGTTCAGCGGGTTACTGCGCCAGATGTTGGTACGGGCGTGGCGGACACCGCGGGAACGGATGGGGCCCGCGTGGCGGTCACGTTTTCTCGACGCGGTCCGGCACCACCTCGACGGAATCCTCGTGGAGGCGGACAACAAGGCGAAGAACCGACGCCCGACCGTGACCGAGTACATCCACCTGCGTCGGGCGACGTCCGCGGCGTACGTGTCGTACACCCTGGTCGAATTCACCACCGGCACCCCGCTACCAGCGACAATCCATCAACATCCGCTGATCATGGAAATCACCGCCACCGGCAACGACCTGCTCTCCTGGTTCAACGACCTGTTGTCGGTGGACCGGGACACGGTCACCTCGGGCGGACACAACCTGGTGCTGGCGGTCGCCCGCGAGAGTCAGGTACCGGTCGAGGTGGCCTCCTCGATGGTGGTCCGTCGATGGCAGCAGACCATGGACCGGTTCACCAAGCTGCAGGCAGCCGTACCCCCCTTCGGCCCGAAGATCGACCGGCCGTTGCGCCACTACCTCGACTCGGTGGCCGGTTCGATCCGCGGCACGATCGACTGGTCGCTGGAGAGTCCCCGGTACGCCAGCCCCGGTACCTGATCCCCCGGTACGCCAGCCCGGCACCTGATCCCGTACGCCGGCCGAACCCCACTCGCTGTCAGCGGCTCCGCTCGGCCAGGGCCTGGACCTGCCCGTGGTGCACATCGCTCACCCATTCCCAGCCGGGCTGGGCCGAGGGGCCGATCCGCGAGTCACCGGGCTCGCGGCCATCCCGCAAGGCCAGCACGTACGCCCGGTCCCGCTCGATCCGCTCGTGCACCTGACCGGCTCCGCCGACCGACCCGTGGCCTGGGATCACAACGTCGACATCGGCCGCCACGCTCTCCAGCAGCCGCAACGCCGCGAGGTAGTCCTCGATCGGGTCGGCGGCACTGTCCAGGTCGAGCATCGGGACCAGGACGTCGGAGAGCATGTCGCCGGCAATGAGAACTCCGCGCTCCTCGACGAGCAGCGCCGCGTGGCCCGGCGCATGTGCCTGATGCTCGGTGATCCGGACTCCGGGGCCGTCCCAGGGAATCCGCGCCGTCCCGGCGGGCAGGGCGGCGATAAGGCCGTACAGGTCCAACGGGACCTGCCCGGCGATTTCCGTCTCGGCCAGGTGTTCGGCGATCTGGGCCTTGGTGTCCGGATCAGACAGCTGTTCCTGGACAGTGGCCGCGCAGCGGGCCGTGCCGTAACGGGGCGCTCCGCCGAGTTGCGTGTGCCAGAGCAGGTGGTCCCAATCCGGATGCGTCGAAAAGCCGGCCACGACGGTCCGGCCCGATGCGGAAAGGTCGTTCGCGAGGCAGGCCAGTTCGTGGTTCTGCAACCCGGGATCGATGAGCAGCACGCCGGCGCGGCCCTGCACGACGATGGTGTTGCTCTGGAGGAATTCGCTTTCGTGAACCAGCACGCCGTCCGCGACCGGCCTCAGCACGAGCTCGCCTCCCGGATGGCGTAGTGATGCATCGTGACGCCCTGCTTGAACGATCGCTGTTCGAGCAGGTCGAGCTCGATCGGTAGGTCCCAGTCATCGAAGAGCGGCCGGCCGAAGCCGAGGATCGCCGGGTGGGTGAAGAGCAGCAGTTCGTCGAGAAGCCCCGCCCGGAGCAACTGCGTGGCGAGCGCCGCGCCGCCCACACCGACGGTGCCATCGGTCTCAGCCCTGAGGGCGGCCAGTTGCTCGATCGCGTCGTCCCCGCCGATGATCCGGGTGCCGTGTTCGGCGCTGTGGCGGGTGCGGGAGACGAGCACCTTGGGCGCGGAGGTCCAGATCTCGCCGTACTCACGCATGAAGTCCGGCAGCGACGCGTCCTCGCGCGCCCGTGGCCAGTACTCCTCCATCGTCTCGTAGATGATCCGGCCCTGGACCATGCCCGCGAGCGCTCGCGCCCGCGCGTTGAACTCCCAGTGCAGTTCCTCGTCGATGCGCAGCCACTCACCGGCGCCGTTATCCCCGGGAACCTGCTCGATCCGCAGGTCGAGGGACACGTTCATCCAGTACAGGAAACGGCCCACACCCCCTCCTCCCCTAGTGGTTGCGATTTGCAATCACTATATTGAGGGCCAAGTGCCTGTCAAGGAGGAGTCGTGGAGCCACGGTCCGGGTGTCCGATCAACGCGGCCGTCGAGGTGCTCGGAGACCGCTGGGCGTTGCTCGTGCTCCGCGACGTCATCTTCGGCGACCGCCGCTATTTCCGGGCGCTGCTCACCGGGTCGATCGAGGGCATCGCCTCGAACATCCTCGCCGACCGCCTCGTGCGACTCGTCGAGGCGGGGATCCTCACCCGCGGCACGGCAGCGCGAGGACAGCGCGCCCGTTACAGCCTCACGGAGGCCGGCATCCAAACCCTTCCGGTCCTCTACGCGCTCGGCAACTGGGGCCTCGACTGGCGCCCGGGCACCGAGGAACTCCAGATCCGGCAGCGGATCATGCGCGACGCGGGCCCGGCGTTCATCGAGGAACTCATGGACGAACTCCGAGTGCGCCACCTCGACACCCCGCCGAAGCCCCACGATGGCCCGGGGCCCCTCGAACGCCTGAACACCGCCTACGCCGCCTACGCCGCCGAGCAGGAACGCCACGACTAACAGGAACGCCACGACTAGGGACTAGGCGAGCACCAAGACGGGAATGGCCAGCGGCACCCGGACTTTGGCAACCAAGGCCGGGCATCGGTCAGCACCACCGTCCCGATCGCTATGCACCCCGGACGGTGCGGCCGCGCCGACACGGTGGGGGGGCACGGAGTGGCCCAGCAGTCAGGCGCGCAAGCCCAGCCGGAACACCAGGTCGAGCAGGGCGAAGACGAACAGCGCGATGCCGACGAACCCGTTGGCGGTGAAGAACGCCCGGTTGACCCGGGACAGGTCGGTCGGACTCACCACCACGTGCTGGTAACCGAAGGCGACCGCGGTCAGCACCAGGCCGATCCACCACGGCCAGCCGTAACCGACCAGCTGACCGAACCAGATGAACAGGGCGAAGGTCACCACGTGCGCCACGGTCGAGGCGTGCAGGGCGAAGCGCAAGCCGTACCGGGCCGGGACACTGTGCACCCCGATCTTCCGGTCGACCTCGACATCCTGACAGGCGTAGATCAGGTCGAAACCGCCGATCCACAGCCCGACCGCCACACCCAGCAGCCAGGCCGGGCCGGAACCGGCGAGCGTGCCGGTGACCGCCAGCCACGCGCCGACCGGACCGACCGCCTGCGCCACCCCCAGGATCGCGTGTGGCCAGTTGGTGAACCGCTTGCCGTACGGGTAGAGCACCAGCGGCACCACCGCCAGCGGGGCGAGCACCAGGCAGAGCGGGTTGAGCAGCGCCGCCGCGCCGAGGAAGACCACCAACGCGACGCCCGCGCCAGTCCAGGCGGTACGGACACTCACCGCCCCGGTGACCAACTCCCGGTTGGCCGTACGCGGATTGCGCGCGTCGATCTCGCGGTCGATGATCCGGTTCGCCGCCATGGCGAAGGTACGCGCACCGACCATCGCGACGGTGATGAGCAGCAGGTCGAGCCAGCGCACCCGCCCACCGTTCACCTGCATCGCGGTCAACGCCGACAGGTAGGCGAACGGCAGCGCGAACACCGAGTGCTCGATGGCGACCAGACGCAGGAACGCCTTCACCCGGCCCGACTGCTGTTCCGGCTCGACCGCGACCATCAGATCCCGTACTCCTTCCAGCGCTTGTCCACCAGGCTGGTGACCTCCGGCGACATCTTCATCTCCTCCGGCCAGCCCCGGGTGTAGCCCTCGGTGGGCAGTTTGCGGGTCGCGTCCACCCCCAGCTTGCCGCCCCAGAACTGCTGGTACGACGCGTGATCCAGGTGGTCGACCGGCCCTTCGGTGACCAGGATGTCCCGGCTGTAGTCGACGTTGCCGAAGGCGCGGAAGGCCACCTCGTTGTAGTCGTGCACGTCGCAGTCCTCGTCGACGATCACGATCAGCTTGGTCAGCGACATCATGTGCGCGCCCCAGATCGCGTTCATCACCTTCTGCGCGTGCTTCGGGTAGCGCTTACGGATCGAGACGATCGCGCAGTTGTGGAAGACCCCGGCCGCCGGCAGGTCGTAGTCGACGATGTCGGGGATCAGGAAGCGCAGCAGCGGCGCGAAGATCCGCTCGGTGGCCTTGCCCAGGCCGTGGTCCTCCTGCGGCGGCTGCGAGGTGACGATCGAGTGGTAGACCGGGTCACGCTGCATGGTCATGCATTCGATGTGCAGCACCGGGAACGGCTCGACCGGGGTGTAGAAGCCGGTGTGGTCGCCGAAGGGTCCCTCCGGCATCCGCTCGCCCGGTTCCAGGTAGCCCTCCAGCACGATCTGCGCGTTCGCCGGCACCTGCAACGGCACGGTCAGGCAGTCGACCAGCTCCACCCGTTCGCCGGCCAGGAACCCAGCGAAAAGGTATTCGTCGATGTCGGCCGGTAGTGGCGCGCTCGCCGCGTAGGTGACCGCCGGGTCGCAGCCGATCGCGATCGCCACCGGCAGGCGCTGGCCGAGCCGTTCGGCGACCGCGTGGTGCGCGGTGGAGTTCTTGTGGATCTGCCAGTGCATCCCGAGGGTGTTGTGCGAGTGCTGCTGCAACCGGTAGAGCCCCAGGTTGCGCTTGCCGGTCTCCGGGTGCTTCGTATGGGTCAGCCCGAAGTTGTGGAAGATCCCGCCGTCACCGGGCCAGACCTGGAGCCCGGGCAGCCGGTTCAGGTCCACCTCGTCGCCCCGGTAGACCACCTGCTGGCAGGGCGCGGTCTTGACCTTCTTCGGCGGCATCGACGTGAGCTGCTTGACCTTGCCAAGGCCGTCCATCATCCCGGAGAGCCCCACCGGCAGCTCCGGCTTGAGCATGTTGCCGATCCGCGCGCCGATCTCGTCCAGCGACTCGACCCCGAGGGCCATCGCCATCCGCTTCTCGGTGCCGAACAGGTTGATCGCCACCGGCATCTCGCCCCGGGTGGGCCGCTCGAAGAGCAATGCTGGCCCGTCCGCCCGGACCGTACGGGTGACGATCTCACTGATCTCCAACGTCGGGTCGACCGGCACGCTGACGCGCCGCAGTTCGCCCGCACGCTCCAGCGCCGCGAGGAAGTCCTTCAGATCGGTGTACGGAAAGCCACGTGCCGCCATGCTGCCAGTCTCCCCCACCCGAAAGGCGGCCCAGCCGGCCGGGTGGGTGATGTTGGCGGCACCACGTGCGTTACGTCACGCTGGCTATGCGCCAAGGGCCGGTCGTCAGGTGTCAGCTGCGGCTACTCGACGCTGGCGTAGGAGTGCAGGCTGTCGCTGGCGAAGAAGTTCACGCCGAAGAGGTTGACCAGCATGGTCAGGAAGCCGATGATCGCGATCCAGGTCGCCACCGACCGCTTGACGCTCGGCGTGGCCCGAGCGTGCAGGTAGCCGGCGTAGACCACCCAGGAGATGAAGGCCCAGACCTCCTTCGGGTCCCAACCCCAGTAGCGACCCCAGGCCGCCTCTGCCCAGATGGCCCCGGCAATCACCGCGAAGGTCCAGATCGGGAACGAGAAGGCGTGCAGCCGGAAGGTCAGTCGCTCCAACTCCGCGGCCGCCGGCACCCGACGCCCGAGGGTGTACGGGAAGCTGCGCTTGCCCTGTTCGTAGCCGGACCGGATCAAATACATCGTGGCCGGTACGGCACCCAACACGAAGAGCCCGGACGAGATCGTGATGGTCGAGATGTGGATGATGAACCAGTACGAGTTGAGCGCCGGGACCAGCGGCACGACCGGGGTGTAGAGCACCAGGCCGGCCAGGCCGAGCAGCAGGACCATGACCAACGCGACGAACAGCCCCAGATGCCGGATCGTCGGATAGCGGTACAGCATGAACAGCCACGCGACCACACCGACGAAGGTGCCGGTCAGCACGAACTCGTACATGTTGCCCCAGGGCATCCGGTCCGCGGCGATCCCCCGGGTGATGAGCACCGCCAGGTGCACCACGGCCGCGACTGCGGTGATCACTACCGCTGCCCGGCCCAGGAGTACGTCCCGGCCCTTCTTCGTCGGTGGGGAATCCGTACCGGTGGCCGGTTCGTCGGTGCTCTTCACGACACCGTCGGCGGTCTTCGGGCCACCGTCGCCGGCCGTCACGGCACCGCCGGCAGTACGGGCACCGACCCCGACCAGTTCCCGGGCCGGCCGGATAGCGGCCCGACCCAGGACGCTACGGGTGCCGAAGGCGTACTCGGCGGCATGGCAGATCATGGCAATCAGATAAGCCATGATCGCGACCACCAACAACTGGTCGGAGAGTGCCGCCATCTGGTCGGAGAGTGCCGCCATCACTCGGTCCCTTCTCGTACCCGGACACCGCGTTCCACCTCAGCGACGAGTTGCTCGAACTCCTCGGCGAAACCGGAGTAGTCGGTGCGCGGCAGCCCACCTGCCTCAATCAAGCTACTACCGCTCGTCGTGGTTCCGTCCGTGGGGGCCGAGATCGGGACCTTCGGTCCCCCGTCCGGGGGCAAACCGGCCATTGCGGCAGTTGGCGTCACCCGGAACCAGACCCGCCGCCGTCGACCGGTGAGCGACAGCATCAGACCGACGAGCATCAGCCCGGAACTCACCAGCACGATCATCTCGCCCGGGTCGTGCCGTATGGAGATCGTCACGAACTGTCGGGTGCCCAGGAACTCGACGGTCGTACCGTCGTCGAGCGTCCACTTCTCGCCGACCCGCAGCAGCTTGGCCTCGCCCACCTGCTTGAGCTTGCCGGTCCGTACCTGCCGCTGGTCCAGCTTGAAGACCGAGTTGGGGATACCCGCCTCCATGCCCAGGTTGCCCCGGTAGGCGAACAGCATCAGCGCGGGCGAACGCTCGGCCGGATGCTGTGAACGGGTGAACGGCGCAGAGTCCGGCGCGGTCGGCAGGTACAGCCCCTCGAAGGCGACCTGCAAATCGAGGTTCCGCTCGCCCGTCGGCGTCAGGTTGACGTCCGGGAAGGCGGCCACCCCTTCGCTGGTCATGTTCCCGTCGATGTTGAGGAACGGATCGATATGGGTCTGGGACTGCCCGTTCCGGTCGGTATACCGAATGATCGGGGCGTAGCCGTGGCCCAACAGGTAGGCGTTGGCACCGTCGAGGCGCAGCGGCGAGTTCACCGAGAAGGTCTCGCGGCGGGTCGCCCCGCCCTCGTCCACGTTCACCGTCGCCTGGTAGGACTCCGGCTGCCCGCTCTCCAGGAACGTCGCCTGGAAGTCGGTCAACTCCAGGCAGAACGGGGGCAGGTCCGCCGCATCCACTTGCGGTCCGAGCCCGGTCTCCGCGTACTGCTGAAGGGTGTTGCAGAAGGTCTTGTCCGGGCCGGCGACGAGGAGCCGGTTGCCATGCCAGCCGTACCAGGATCCGTAACCCACCCCGACCAGGACGACCACCAACGACAGGTGGAAGAGCAGGTTGCCGGTCTCCTTGAGGTGTCCCTTCTCGGCGGAGACCGTGTCGTCTCGTACCACCACCCGCCAGCGTCGTTTGCGCAGGATGGCGGCGATCGCCTCGGCGGTACCGGCCTGCGCGGTGCGTGCGTCGCTGGCGTTGTCTTCAGTGGTCAGAACGGTGTGCTGCGGTAGCCGGTCCAGCCGCTTGGGCGCGGCGGGCGGTGCGGTCCGGATGGCCCGGATGTGGTCACGCAACCGGGGCAGGATGCAGCCGACCAGCGAGGTGAACAGCAGCAGGTAGATCGCGGAGAACCAGATCGAGGCGTACACCTCGAACGCCCCGATCCGGTCCAGCACCGGGGCGAGTTTCGGGTGCTCGACGAAGTAGGCGTCGACGCTTTCCCGGTTGACGCCCCGCTGCGGCAACACCGAGCCGGGGATGGCGGCGACGGCGAGCAGGAAGAGCAGCACCAGCGCGGTACGCATGCTGGTGAGCTGCCGCCACGAGTTGCGCAGCAGGGCCAGTAGCCGGTTCGGCCGGCGAGAGGGCGACGGTTTCGGATCCGCAGCCCGGTCCGCGACGGCAGTCATCAGATGCTTACCTCTCCGACGCCGAATCTGGTCTGTAGCCAGATGACGAAGTCCAACCAGGCACCGGTGACCAGGGCGAGCCCGACGAGGATCAGCAGTGCGCCGCCGGCCCGGGTGACCCACCGGCTGTTGCGCCGGATCGCCTTGAACAGTCCGAGTAGTCGCCGGAAGCCCAGTCCGAAGATAACGAAGGGCAGCCCGAGACCGAGGCAGTACGCCACGGCGAGTACCACAGCCCGGTCGGTCTTTCCGCTGGTGGCGGCGAGTCCGAGCACCGCCGTCAGGGTCGGGCCGACGCAGGGGATCCAGGAGAGCGCGAAGACCGCTCCGAAGACCGGGGCGCCGAGCAGGCCGGCGGCGGGCAGCCGGTGGATGCGCAGCTCGCGCTGCATGCCGGGAACCAGCCCGAGGAAGGCCAACCCGAGCAGGATGATCAGGACCCCGACAACGATCTCCACGGTCCGCTTGTGCTCCAGGAACACCCGGCCGATGCCGGCAGCCAGGACGGCGGTGGTGGTGAACACGACGGTGAAGCCGCCGATGAACAGCAGTGTCCCGGCCAGGACCCGGCCTTTGATCGCGCGGGCGCTGCGGGTGACGGTCGCGACGCCTGAGGTGTTAGGAGGGGGCCCTTCCTCTACCGAATCCGATAAAAGGGGGCCCTTCCTAACGCCAGGGCGGGTGCTTGCCGCGTCGAGGTCGCTGCCGGCCAGGCCGGTGACGTACGACAGGTAGCCGGGCACCAGCGGCAGGATGCAGGGAGACAGGAAGCTCACCAGACCGGCGAGCATCGCCCCGCCGACCGCCAGCAGTAGTGGGCCGTTACGGGCCAACTCCTCGAAGGTCGCGCCCATCAGCGCGGCCCGGCTACCGGGGCTTGCTCGGCGGCGACCCGTTCGACCAGGGGTTGCAGCCCGTCCTGCCGGACCGGCTTACGCAGCACCACCGCGATCCGCCCCTCCCGGTCGAGGATGATCGTCGCCGGGGTGACGTTCGGTGGCGGGTCGAAGGCCAGAGCCAACCGGCTGGCCGGGTCGAACAGGCTCGGGTACGTCACCCGACCGCGCTCGAAGGCCATCGCCTTGTCCCGCATGTCCTGGACGTTGACGCCGATGAACCGGACCCCGTCGGCCTTGGTCGCCTGGTAGGTCGCCTCCAGGTCCTTGGCCTCGGCCACACAGGGTGCGCACCAGGAGCCCCAGAAGTTGACCACGACGACCTGGCCCCGATCCTGGTTGAGGTCGTAGCGGCTGCCGTCGAGCAACTCCCCGGCGGCCTTGATCGGGTCACCTCGCTGCTCCGGGGCGCACTCGATCACGTTGGCCGTCGTGGTGTCGCAGGTGTCTTCCCGAGCACCGTCGGAGCAGCCGGCCATCGCCACCAGGGTGCTGGCCGCGAGTAGCGTGCCGAGCCAGGTGCGGGCCGGGCGTCTCATCTCATGCCCCCTTGGCCGTCCGCGCGGTCGGCGAGGTGGCGATCAGGTGTGCGGCCGGCTCGGAGTAGCCGATCCCGACGATCTTGGCACCTTCGAAGTGGAACGAGGTCAGGCTGGCCAGGCCACACTCCCGGCGGCGCGGGTCGTGCCAGAGTCGCTTGCGTTCGACGTGCCGGCGCAGCGTCCAGATCGGCAGCTGGTGCGACACGCAGACCGCCTCGTGCCCCTCGGCGGCCACCCGGGCGGCCTGCAACGCGGCGAACATCCGCTCGGCGATCACCTGGTACGCCTCGCCCCAGGACGGGGTGACCGGGTCGCGCAGCACCCACCAGTTGCGGGGGTCGCGGAACGATCCGTCGCCTGGCGACACCCGCTTGCCCTCGAACCAGTTGGCGCTCTCGATCAGCCGCTCGTCGACTCCGGTCGGGAGGCTGAACTGCGCGGCGATCGGCTCGGCCGTCTGCTGGGCACGCTCCAGCGGGCTGGCCACCACGTGCACGATGTCCCGGTCGGCGAGCGCCTGGGCCGCCGCCTTGGCCATCTGGATGCCCAGCTCGGAAAGGCGGAACCCGGGCAGTCGGCCGTACAGGATCTTGTCCGGGTTGTACACCTCGCCGTGCCGCAGTACGTGCACCACCGTGTTGCTCATCGTGTCGGCCTCCCACCACCGGCCCGGCGACCGTCGGTCAGCCTGATCCCAGCACCCACCCGTACTACTACCTCTCGTTGCCCGCTGCGGCGGCGGCTGCTGCTGCGGGCAGCGCCGAGGCGAGCTGCTCCAGCGCGGCGTCGTCCAGCGCCGTCGACACGAACCACGACTCGAACGCGCTCGGCGGCAGGTAGACCCCGCCGGCCAGCATCGCGTGGAAGAACGCCTTGAAGGCGGCCACGTTCTGGGTCCGCGCACCGTCGTAGTCCCGCACGTCGGCGTTGGTGAAGAAGACCGAGAACATGCTTCCCGCGTACGAGAGCCGGTGCGGCACCCCGGCGGCGGCCAGCGCGTCGCTGGCGAGCTTGCCCACGGTGGCGGCGGTGGCGTCGAGCTTCTGGTAGAGCGCGGCGTCGGCGAGCCGGAGCGTGGCCAGCCCGGCGGCGCAGGCCAGTGGGTTTCCGGAGAGCGTGCCCGCCTGGTAGACCGGGCCGGCGGGGGCCAGTCGGGCCATGATCTCGGCGCGACCACCGAACGCCGCGGCCGGCAGCCCGCCGCCCATCACCTTGCCGAAGGTGTAGAGGTCGGCGTCGACCGGATCGACTCCGGCCCAGCCGCCCCGGGAGACCCGGAAGCCGGTCATCACCTCGTCGACGACGAGCAGCGCACCGTAGGCGTGGGCGATGCTGGCCAGGCGCTGGTTGAAGCCGTCGCGGGGGGCCACCACGCCCATGTTGCCGGCGGCGGCCTCGGTGATGATCGCGGCGATGTGCTCGCCCTCGGCGGCGAAGGCGGCCTCGACGGCGGCTACGTCGTTGTACGGCAGCACGATGGTCTCGCTGGCTGCCGCGCCGGTGACCCCGGGCGAATCAGGCAGACCGAGGGTGGCGACCCCGGAGCCGGCGGCAGCGAGCAGCGCGTCGACGTGTCCGTGGTAGCACCCGGCGAACTTGACGATCTTGGAGCGGCCGGTGAACCCACGGGCCAACCGGATCGCCGACATGGTGGCCTCGGTGCCGGAGTTGACCAGCCGGACCTGCTCGACCGGGGTCCGGTCGACGATCTCGGTGGCCAGCTCCACCTCACCTGGGGTGGGAGTGCCGAAGCTGGTGCCATCGGCGGCGGCGGCCTGGACGGCGGCGACGACCTCCGGATGGGCGTGGCCGAGGATCAGTGGGCCCCACGAGCAGACCAGGTCGACGTAGCGCCGACCGTCGGCATCGAAGAGCCACGGGCCGGCACCACGCACCATGAACCGGGGCGTGCCGCCGACTGCGCCAAAGGCGCGTACGGGTGAGTTGACCCCGCCCGGCACGATGGCGCGGGCCCGGTCGAACAGAGCTTCGGAGGCCGGCGCTTCGGCTGGGTAACGCTCCGGGCCGGCGGAGTGTGTAGTGGTCACGGTGCCGCCATTGTGTCAGCGCCGCTGCGCTGCGCGGCAGCCACCCCTGGCCAGGGGTTGTTCGGCTCACCCTCGGCACCCGCCTCGGCGCGCCGGAGTGCATAGATCGCGATAGGCTGACGGGCGTGGAGCGTGCGGAGCTGTCCATCACGGTGCAGCGGGCCGCCGATGAGGTGACTCTCAACCTCGTCGGCGAGATCGACATGCTTACCGCCACCCGGCTCTCCAGCGCCGTCAACGAGGTACTGGCCGAGCCGCCCCCGCGTATCGTGCTGGACCTGGCCGGGGTCACCTTCTGCGATTCGCAGGGGCTGGGCACCCTGGTCGTGCTCAGCCGCAAGGCCAGTCACGCCCAGAGCCTGCTGATCCTGACCAATGTCGGCGGGTTCCTGTTACGGGTGCTCGACATCACCGGGCTGCGCTCGGCGCTGATGATCCGTAACGAGCAGTCCACGGGTTGACTCGACCGGCGGACCGGTTGACTCGGCCGGCGGCCGAAGCCGGACCGCACCGCGTCCGACTCCGGCCGCCCAGGTTCTTCAGACCACCGGTACGTCCCGACGCCGGAAGCCGAGCAGGCCGAGACCGGCCAGCAGAACGGCGATGCCGGTCAACCAGAGCAGCGGCGTGACGGTCAGCTCCCCACCGGGAATCCGGGGGATGTGGGTGAATGGTGAGACGTCAAGCGCCCACTGGTCGAGTTGCATGATCGCGCCCACCTGGCCGAGGAGCACGCAGACCCCCAGCACTGCCCAACTCACCATGACCAGCCTCGGCAGCAGCCCGAAGAGCAGCACGGTGACGGCGGCCAGCACCCAGACCGCGGGCAACTGCACCGCGGCGGCGGCCAGCACCCGGGGCACCTGACCGGCGATGTCTCCGCTGGCCTGCCCGTAGATGAGCCCGCTGGTCAAGCCAGCGACCACGAGCGCGACCGCCGGGCCGAGCAGGGCGAAGATGAGGTGGCTGGCCATCCACCGGAGCCGGCCGACCGACGCACCCAAGACCGGCTCACTGCGTAGGGCGGTCTCCTCGGCACGCATCCGCAACGCGGCCTGGATGCCGTAGCCGGCGGCGACCAGCGCGACCAGCCCCATGGTGCCGGCGAGGTACGCGTCGGTGAAGGCGCTGGTCCCGCCCAGTCGGACGATGATGTCACCGACCTGCGCGCTGTCCCGTATCGCTTCCTCGATCGCGTCGGCGGAGCTGCCCACCACCGCACCGAGCGCCACCAAGCCGACAGTCCAGCCGAGGAGCAGTCCCCGATGCAGCCGCCAGGCCAGGGCCAGCGGGCTACGCAACGTGGGGGCGGCCAGCGGCGGCCCCAACCGGGGCGGCAGGATGCCGGCAGCGACGTCACGGCGGGCCGACAGCGGATACGCCGCAGCGATCAGTACGGCGACGAGGCTGACGAGAAGGGCGAATACCCACCAGCGTTCGTCGGCGAACGCCTGCACCCGCTGCCCCCAACCGAGCGGCGACAGCCAGCTCAACCAGGACAAATCGCCGCCCGAGCCAGTCGCGTCGCCAGCCATCCGCAGTAGCAGCGCCAGCCCGAGGGTGCCCAGGCCGATGGCCCGAGCGGCACCCGACCCCTCGGTCAACTGGGCGACGACACCGCCGACCGCCGCGAACACCCAGCCGGTGGTGGTCACCGCGAGCCCGAACGCCACCGCACCGACGGCGGGCAGACCCTGGCTGACCAGACCGAGCGTGATGACCCCGCCCAACACGACGTCGGCGGCGAAGGTGGCGATCAACGCGGCGGTGAGCCCCGCATGCCGCCCGAGGACGGTCGAGCCGAGCAGTTCCCGCCGACCGGTCTCCTCCTCGGTGCGGGTGTGCCGGATGACGGTGAGCAGGCTGATCAGTCCGGCAACCAACATGATCATGCTGGACCGCTGCGCGGTGAGCGCGCCGAGGCTGGCTCCGAAGGCCGGACCGAGCAGCGACACGATGGACGGGTTGCGGGCCAGTCCGGACGCGTACGCCTGTCGCGCCGCCTCAGTGGGATACAGCTCGGCGATGGCCGACGAGTAGCTCATCGGTAGGACGGCCAGGATCAGGATCCAGAGCAGCAGGAGCCACCGGTCACGGCGCAGGATCAGCCGGACGAGTTGGCCGGTGCCGGTGGTCCCGGTCATCGGGTCACCGCCGCGTGCGGGGCACCATCCGACTGCGCCTCGTAGTGCCGCAGGAAGAGTTCCTCCAGCGTCGGCGGCTGGCTGACCAGACCGCGTACGCCGATCGTGGTGAGCTGACGCAGCGCGACGTCGAGCGCGTCGCCGTCGACGGTGAACCGGACCCGGTTGCCGTCGATGCGTACGCCGTGCACGCCGGGCAGTTCCGCCAGCCCGTTCGGCGGGCCGACGAGTTCGGCGTCGATCGACGTACGGTGCAGGTGCCGTAACTCGGTCAGCGTGCCGGTCTCGACGTTACGGCCGTCCCGGATGATGGTGACCCGGTCGCAGAGCGCCTCCACCTCGGCCAGGATGTGGCTGCACAGCAGCACCGTACGGCCGTTGCGGGCATCCTCGGCGATGAAGCGCTGGAAGACCTCCTCCATCAGTGGGTCGAGGCCGGAGGTCGGCTCGTCCAGGATGAGCAGTTCGACGTTGGAGGCGAGGGCGGCGACCAGGCCGACCTTCTGCCGGTTGCCCTTGGAGTAGGCCCGCCCCTTCTTGCGCGGGTCCAGCTCGAACGCGTCCAGCAGCTCCGCTCGACGCCGCTGGTCGAGGCCACCGCGCAGCCGACCGAGCAGGTCGATCACCTCGCCGCCGGAGAGGTTGGGCCAGAGGGTGACATCACCGGGTACGTACGCGAGGCGACGGTGCAGGGTGACGGCGTCCCGCCACGGGTCGCCGCCGAGCAGTCGCACCGTGCCGCCGTCCGCGCGGAGCAGGCCGAGCAGCACCCGGATCGTGGTCGATTTGCCCGCGCCGTTGGGGCCGAGGAACCCGTGCACCTCGCCGGTACGGACGCTCAGGTCGAGTCCGTCGAGGGCGCGGGTCGACCCGAAGGTCTTGATCAGCCCCTCTACATCAATAGAGTTTTCCATATATCGAAAGCTACGCTTGCTTCACAAATTTGTGAAGCGTCTGATATCTGCGAAGATCAGGGTCAGGCCGAGCTGATTCGAGGAGACACGCATGTCTGATCCGAGCCCACCGCGCCGCGACGACGAGGCAGTCGACCGGTTCGTCGAACGAATGGCGATGCTCTTCGCCAACTGGGGTTTCCCGCGGATGGCCGCACGGGTGCTCTTCGCCGTGATGTCCGCCGACGAGGAGGCGCTGACCGCTGCCGAGATCGGCGAGCGCCTGGGGGTCAGCCCGGCGGCGATCTCCGGCGCGGTGCGCTACCTGACCCACCGTGGATTGCTGGTCCGGGAACCGGTGCCCCGATCCCGACGAGACCACTACCGCATGCCCGACGACCCCTGGTTCGAGGCTGCCGTCGTCAAACGGTCAGCCCTCACAGTGATGGCCGATCTGACCAGCGAAGGGGCCAAGGCCGTGGGCGGAGACGAGACACCGTCTGGAGAACGACTCGCGGAGATGCGGGATTACCTCATCTTCGCGCAGGACGAGGTCGACTCGATCAACGAGCGATGGCGAGCCCACCGGGCGGCAAGCCGGTCGCCCTCACCTGGCGAGTGATCGGCGACCACCTCTCATCAAGGCGGCCGACACAAGCCTGGCCACCACGAGCTACTCAGGCCCGATCAGGCGGTCGATCCCCAACGCGCCTGTTCCAACAGTTCCACCGCCCGGTCCCGGGCGTCCGGGGCGTCCGAGCGCAGCAACGCGGCCGCCTCGTCGATCGACTCGGTCAACGCCCGCCACTGCGCCTCGCGCTCGCGTACCGCCTGGGCATGGGCGGCAAGCTGGCGGGTCTTGGCCCACAAGTCGACGAATACCGACACCTTGGCCCGCAGCACCCACGGGTCAAAGGGCTTGGTCAGATAGTCCACCGCGCCGACCGCGTAGCCCCGCAACGCAAGCTGGGCATCCCGGTCCGCCGCAGTAAGAAAGATGATCGGGACATGTCGGGTCCGTTCCCGCCGTTTGATGTGGCTGGCGGTCTCGAAGCCGTCCATGTCCGGCATCTGTGCGTCCAGCAGGATGACCGCGAAGTCGTCCACCAGCAGCTGCTTGAGCGCCGCCTCGCCACTCTCCACCGCGACCGACTGCACCGGCAGCCCCTGGAGGATCGCCTCCAGCGCCAGCAGGTTCTCCCGCCGATCGTCCACCAGCAGCGCCTTGGCCATCTCGCTCATGTCACCGCCTCGCTTCGCTCGTCGCCGTCATGCCTCAACCTGAGCCAGCCGATTCGCTCGCTCATGTCGCCGCCCCGCTTCGCTCGTTGATCATCCGACCTCCCGCCCTTCGCCATTGACCCAGGAGGCCATCAGCTCGATCAACTCATCCAGATCCACCGGCTTGGTGATGTAGTCGCTGGCACCGGCGGTCAACGCCGACTCCCGATCGCCCGGCATCGCCTTGGCGGTGAGGAACACCACCGGCAGATCAGTGAACCGGTGATTGCGACGAATCGCTCGTGTCGTCTCGTAACCGTCCTGATCAGGCATCATCGCATCCATCAGCACGATGTCCACCTCTGGGTGCTCGGCAAGTAGCCGAACTCCATCCGCGCCGTTGTCCGAGTAGAGCACCGTCATGCCGTGCAACTCCAGCGCACTGGTCAGCGCGAAGACGTTCCGAACATCGTCATCGATGATCAGGACCGTGGCTCCGTCGAGCTGCTGGGTGGCGGGCGTGGTGACAACCGGTCCCTGGTCGGTGGCTGGGAGCAGCAGTGCCGGGAGCCCAGCCCGGGCCGGCATGGGTGCCGCAGGCAGCGGCATCGGCGCCACCACCGTGTCCGGAGCCAACACGTCCGGAATGAACAGGGTGAAGGTCGACCCCTGCCCGGGAGCCGACGACACGGTTATCGTGCCGCCGATCAGGCGGGCCAGGTCCCGGCTGATCGACAGCCCGAGACCGGTGCCGCCGTACCGCCGGCTGGTGGTGCCATCGGCCTGCTGGAACGCCTCGAAGATCAGCGACAGCTTCTCGTCGGGGATACCGATCCCGGTGTCGATGACGGTGAACGCCACCACCTGCCGGGCGGTGGCCAACGCCGGTACGTCGAAGAAGGCGTTGTCCGGTGCCGGTGCGATCCGTAGCGTCACCGCACCGTTGTCGGTGAACTTCATGGCGTTGGAGAGCAGGTTCCGCAGGATCTGTTGCAGGCGCTGGGCGTCGGTGATGACGGCCGGCGGCAGTTCCTTGGAGATCCGTACCTGGAAGTCCAGTTTCTTCTCTTCGGCCTGCGGGGCAAATGCCTGCTCGACATAGCCGCGGATCTCGGAGAACCGCACCTCGGTCGGCTCGACGTCCATCCGTCCCGCCTCGATCTTCGACAGGTCGAGGATGTCGTCGATCAGCCGGAGCAGGTCCGACCCGGCGCTGTGGATCGTCCTGGCGAACTCGATCTGCTTGACGGTCAGGTTCTCCTCGGAGTTGTCCGCCAGCAACCGGGCAAGCAGCAGCAACGAGTTCAGCGGCGTACGCAGTTCGTGGCTCATGTTGGCCAGGAACTCCGACTTGTACGCCGACGCCCGGGTGAGCTGGTGCGCCTTCTCCTCCAGCCCGATCCGGGCCATCTCGATTTCCTTGTTCTTGGTCTCGATGTTGCCCTTCTGCTCCGACAGCAGCTTCGCCTTGTCTTCCAACTCGGCGTTGGTGCGCTGCAACTCCGCCGACTGCTCCTGCAGCTCGTGGGCGAGGCGCTGCGACTGGGCGAGCAGTTCCTCCGTACGCCGGTTGGCCTGGATGGTGTTGACGGCGACGCCGATGGTGCCGACCAGCCGTTCGAGGAAGGCCAGGTGCAGTTCGGAGAAGGCGGCGATGCTGGCGAACTCGATGATGCCGAGCAGTTCGCCCTCGAAGAGCACCGGCAACACCACCAGGTCGGCCGGGGGCGTTTCGGCGATGCCGGAGCGGATGGTGAGCTTGCCGTCCGGCACGGCACCGACCCGGATGGTCCGCCGGGAGAGTGCGGCCTGACCGACCAATCCCTCACCCGGCCCGAAGATGACCTCCTGGTGGCGGGCCACATAGCCGTACGACGCGATCAGCCGCAGCCGGAGCACTGCCTCGTCATGGTCGGCCACGAAGAACGCGCCGAGCTGCGCGTCCACCAGCGGCGTGACCTCCATCATGATCATCCGGCAGACCTCGACGAGGTCCCGCTGCCCCTGGAGCAGACCGCCGATCCGGGCCAGGTTGGAGTCCAGCCAGCCCTGCTCCGCGTTCTTCTTCGTCGTCTCCCGCAGGGTGACGATCATCTGGTTGATGTTGTCCTTCAGCTCGGCGATCTCGCCCTGTGCCTTGACCGCGACCCGCTGGGTCAGGTCGCCCTTGGCGACGGCGGTGGAGACCCGGGCGATGGCCCGTAGCTGGGTGGTGAGGGTGGAGGCGAGCTGGTTGACGTTCTCGGTCAGGTCCCGCCAGGTGCCGGAGACGCCCTTCACCTGGGCCTGGCCGCCGAGCTTGCCCTCGGTACCCACCTCCCGGGCCACCCGGGTCACCTCGTCGGCAAACGACGACAGCTGATCCACCATCGTGTTCACCGTCGACTTCAACTCCAGGATCTCGCCCTGGGCGTCGACGGTGATCTTCTGGCTCAGGTCGCCCTTCGCCACTGCCGTGGTGACCGAGGCGATGTTCCGTACCTGCGACGTCAGGTTCGACGCCATCGAGTTCACGTTGTCCGTCAAATCCCGCCAGGTGCCGGAAACCCCCTTCACCTGCGCCTGGCCACCCAGCTTGCCCTCGGTACCCACCTCCCGGGCCACCCGGGTCACCTCGTCAGCGAACGACGACAACTGATCCACCATCGTGTTCACCGTCGACTTCAACTCCAGGATCTCGCCCCGGGCGTCAACGGTGATCTTCTGGCTCAGGTCACCCCGGGCCACCGCGGTCGACACCTGGGCGATGTTGCGCACCTGGGCGGTGAGGTTGGAGGCCATCGAGTTCACGTTGTCGGTCAAATCCCGCCAGGTCCCGGCGACCCCGCGTACCTGGGCCTGGCCACCCAGCTTGCCCTCGATGCCCACCTCCCGGGCCACCCGGGTCACCTCATCGGCAAACGACGACAACTGATCCACCATCGTGTTCACCGTCGACTTCAACTCCAGGAACTCGCCCTGGGCGTCGACGGTGATCTTCTGGCTCAGGTCACCCTTCGCCACTGCCGTGGTGACCGAGGCGATGTTCCGTACCTGCGACGTCAGGTTCGACGCCATCGAGTTCACGTTGTCCGTCAAATCCCGCCAGGTGCCGGAAACCCCCTTCACCTGCGCCTGACCGCCCAACTTGCCCTCGGTACCCACCTCCCGGGCCACCCGGGTCACCTCATCGGCAAACGACGACAACTGATCCACCATCGTGTTGACGGTGTCCTTCAGTTCGAGGATCTCCCCCCGAGCGTCGACGGTGATCTTCTGGCTCAGGTCACCCTTCGCGACCGCCGTCGACACCTGGGCGATGTTGCGCACCTGCGAGGTCAGGTTGCCGGCGAGCTGGTTGACGTTCTCGGTCAGATCCCGCCAGGTCCCGGAGACTCCGCGTACCTGGGCCTGGCCACCCAGCTTGCCCTCGGTACCCACCTCCCGGGCCACCCGGGTCACCTCATCGGCAAACGACGACAACTGATCCACCATCGTGTTGACGGTGTCCTTCAGTTCGAGGATCTCGCCCTGCGCCGCCACCGTGATCTTCTGGCTCAGGTCGCCCCGGGCCACCGCCGTGGACACCTGGGCGATGTTGCGCACCTGCGAGGTCAGGTTCGACGCCATCGAGTTGACGCTGTCGGTGAGGTCCTTCCAGGTGCCGGCCACATTCGGCACCTCGGCCTGGCCGCCCAGCTTGCCCTCGGTGCCGACCTCCCGGGCCACCCGGGTCACCTGCTCAGCGAAGAGCCGCAGCGTGTCGGTGAGCGAATTGAAGGTGTGTGCCAGCTCGGCAACCTCACCCTTGGCCGAGACGGTGATCTTCTGCGACAAATCTCCCTTGGCTACCGCTGTGGCCACCTGTGAGATCGACCGCACCTGGTAGGTCAGGTTCGACGCCATGGTGTTGACCGAGTCGGTGAGGTCCTTCCAGGTGCCGGCGACGCCCCGTACGTCCGCCTGACCACCCAGTTCACCCTCGGTGCCCACCTCCCGGGCCACCCGGGTCACCTCGTTCGAGAAGGACGACAGCTGATCGACCATGGTGTTGACGGTCCGACCGATCCGCAGGTACTCACCCTGTAGCGGCCGGCCGTCGATCTCCAGCGCCATGTGCTGGGACAGGTCCCCGTTCGCCACAGCCACAATGACCCGGCCGATCTCCGTGGTGGGCCGCCCCAGATCGTCGATGAGCGAGTTGATCGCCTGCTGGGACGCAACCCAGGATCCGTCCAGGCCCTCCTCGTCAAGACGCTCGTCGAGCCGGCCATCCCGGCCGACGAGGCGGCTAATCCGGCGCAGGTCGAGATGCTGCCGCTCCTGGAGCGAGACAACCTCGTTGAAGGCGTCGGCGACCTCGCCTGCGGCACCGGAGCGGCGCGGCAGTCGTACCTTGAGGTCGCCGCGCCGGACCCGCCGCAGGGCCTCGGCGAGCTCGCCGAGCAGGACCGTGTCCTCGGCGCCGGTGTGGTCCGCGGCAGAGTTCCATTTCGCCGTGGTCATCATTCCTCGCTCAGCTCGGGGAGATGGCAGTACGCGACACCGACCAGGCTCCGGGAACGATCGGCATCCCCATCATTGTGCCCCTGCCCGCCGGAATCGACCGGTGCTGACCTGCGCTACCGAGGCCTGATTGGGGCCTGGCTTGGAACTATGGCCGGCTGGGTGGAGGATACGAAGGGTGTCAGCGGAGGCGGGGCCCGCATTCACCAGCGGTGCAGACGAGCACGTTCGCCGGGTACGGCTCCCCGCCGACCGGCGTACCCCCGCCACTGCCCGGGCCATCGTCCGGTCGGTGCTGGCGGAGGCGGATCTCGACGAACTGCTCGACGAAGCGCTGCTGCTGACCACCGAGCTGTCCACGAACGCGGTCGAGCACGCCGGCACTGAACTGGACATTGAGGTCGTTGCGGACGGACACGGCTTGACGGTGACGGTATCGGACTTCGCCCCCGGGCGGATCAACGACGTGATCGCCCGGCCTCGGATCGACGCCACCGACATCGCCGAAGTCTCGGAGCGAGGTCGTGGCCTGTTGCTTGTCGACCACTTCGCCAGCCGCTGGGGCACCAGCCACCAGCCGACCGGCAAGGGTGTCTGGTTCCGGCTCGATCGCAAGCACCCCGCTCCCGGGGCAGATCCCGGTCAGTCAGATCCGACAACCGTCGCCACTGGGCCACTGACCGGTGCGTCCAGCCCAGCTCCGGAGCAGGCCGCACCAAGCGCCGGGGCACTGAGCGCGTTGATGCAGACGGCACCGGATCCCTCATCCGACGATCCCCTGCCGGAGTTCGCCGGCAACCTGCTGGCCCGGATCGGCGAGATGCTCGGGGCGGCCGGCGGGTCCGTACGCCTTGATCGGGGTGACGGGGCGGGCGAGCAACTCCTCGCCCGCTACGGCCGCCAGCCCCGGCCCGGTGACGCCCTGGTCCGGGTGCCGCTGGCGGTCAACCGGCCCTACTCCGGGGAACTGGAACTCGACGCGGCCCCCTCGGCGTACGCCCGACCGCTGGCCGCCCTGATGGCGGAACGGCTCTCCCTGCACCTGGAGAACGACCGGCTTCGCCGGGCGGACGTACGCCGCCAGACCTGGTTGACCTTCCTCGCCGAGGCGAGCGAACTGCTCGCCCAGTCCCTCGACGTCAAATTGACCATGGCGTTGATCCCGCAGCTCGTGGTGCCCCGCCTCGGTCAGTGGTCTGCGGTACACATCACCGACGAGTGGGGGCGACTCCAACTCGCGGCAGCGAGCCACGCCGACGAGTCGATGTTGCCGCAACTGCACGAGGTGCTCGACGAGAGCGGCCCTGATTCGGTGCAGGCCCGAATTCGGGAAGCCTCCCGGATCGGCTCCCAGGTGCCGATCGGCGGGCCGATGGACGGCATCGCGCTGCCGCTGGTGGCGCGGGGGCAGCGGCTCGGCACGCTGACGGTCGGTCGCCACCAACGCCATCGGCACGATCCCGACGAAATCGGCGTGCTGGAGGACGTGGCCCGCCGGGCGGCGCTGGCGATCGAGAACGCGCGGATCCACGCGGAGCGGCGGCGGATCGCACAGACCCTGCAACAGTCCCTCCTGCCGCCGGTACTGCCGGTGGTGGACGGTATCGGGTTCGCCGCCGAATACGTGCCCACCGGTGACGACGCCGAGGTGGGTGGCGACTTCTACGACGTACTGCCGTTGCCGGACGGCCGATGGCTGGTGGCCGTCGGTGACGTCTCCGGCAAGGGAGTGCAGGCTGCCACCGTCACCGGGCTGGTCCGCGACGTGATCCGGGTGCTGATCAGGGACGGTAAGCCGCTACCGGAGGCGCTCTCCCGGCTCAACGAGACACTGCTCGAACGTGGCGCCGGCCGCTACTGCACGCTGGCGCTGGCCGCCGTGGGACGAGGTCCGGACGGACAGCTCGACGTGTCGCTGCACCTCGCCGGCCACGACCGGCCGGTGCTGGTCCGGGGCAACGGTCAGGCGTCCTTCGTCGGGACCGGCGGCACCGCGCTGGGGCTGCTGGACACCATCGCCACCCCCGCTACGGACGTGTTGCTCGGCCCGGGTGACGCGCTGGTCTTCTACACCGACGGCGTGACCGAGCGGCGGCGCGGGCGGGAACTGTTCGGTACCGATCGGCTCCGCGACGCCACCGTGCCGCTGGCTGGATATTCGGCCGAGGTGATGGCTGCTCGGCTCCGTTCCACCGCGATCGGCTTCTCCGCCGAGTCGCCGCGCGACGATATCGCTATTCTGGTGCTGCGAAATGACATGATCAGCTGAGTCGACATCGACGTATCGTCGAATGGACATGTCCGGTACGGCGACCTGAAACGCCTTACGGACGAGGGTGTCGGCCTTATCTGGGGGAAAGGTCCTGCCCATGGTCCGCATGCTCCTCGGGCGTCGCGCCACCAGCGCGGCACCGAGCGCGGGCCAGGACCTCCGCCCGCGCCCCGGCCCGCGAACCCGGGACCGCTACCTGGACCTGTGGCGCGCAGCCGCACTGGTACGAGTGGTCGTGTACCACGTCTTCGGCTGGGTCTGGCTCACCGTCCTCTTTCCCGCGATGGGGCTGATGTTCGCCCTGGCCGGCTCCCTGATGGCCAGCTCGCTGGACCGCAGTGGACCGAAGGCGATCACCCGTCGGCTCCGCCGACTGCTGCCGCCGCTGTGGGCGTTCGCGGCGGTGGCCGTACCGCTCATGCTGTTCACCGGGTGGGGGGCCGCGCCAGCTGCCCAGCTCGGCTGGGGCGAGCTGCTCTGGTGGATCTTCCCGGCGCGTACGCCGCCGACCGGGAGCCAATCCTGGGCCTGGGCGTTCAACGCGGTGCTCTGGTACATCGTCACGTACCTGTGGCTGGTGCTGCTCTCGCCGGCCCTGCTGGCTGCCTTCCGCCGCTGGCCATGGCGCACCATCGCGGTAGCGGTCGCCGTACCCGTGGCGTCCCTCTTCGGCGTAGTGCAGATCGGCGGCTACTTCAACGAGCAGGCCACCAACGTCGGCACCTACGTGGCCTGCTGGCTGCTCGGCTTCGCCCACCACGACGGGCTACTCAAACGACTACCGGCCCGCCGGTACGCCATCGCGGTCGCCACGATCGCACTCGCGGGTGCCACCTGGGTGCTCGTCGCCGCCTGGTCGAGCGGCAGTTTCGACCTCAACCGCATCCCCGGTGGCAACACCCTCTGGTCGATCGCCTTCGTCGCCACGGTGCTGCGGTTCCAGCCCCGACTCGACTGGCTGACCCAACTCCGGCCGCTGAACCGGGCCATCGACCTGCTGAACGCCCGAGCGGTCACCATCTACCTGTGGCACATGCCGGCCGGACTGCTCGCCGCCATCGGACTCAGCTCGATCGCGTTCTCCGGCTGGGCCGGCAACGTCGTACTCCGGTTGACCGCAGTGTGGCTGATCACGGCGGTGGCGGTGGTCCTGCTCGGTTGGGTCGAGGATCTCGCCGCCCGCCGGTCGCCCGCCCTGATCCCGCGTACCGGCACCGCGCCGCAGCGCGCCGCTCGGCCCGGGGCGGCACCGTCCGCTGCCGACCTGGTGACGACGCCCGCTGCCGCCCCGGCGACAACTTCGGTCGCCAGCAGCGCGCTGGCCGGCCCTGTCCCGCGCCGGATCATCCCGGGTAGCCGTTGGCACCGGGGGATGGTCGCGACCGTGGCAACCCTCGCCGTCTGCCTGGCCTTCACCGCGCTCAACGTCCTACCGGGTACGCCGACCCAGAGCCAGGACCGGCAGCCCCGACACGAGACCATGCACTATCTATCTGATTTGCTGCTGGTGCTGGAGGACCCGTCCGCACCCGAGCCGGCGGCCCAGTCGATCCCGCTGCCGCCGACACCGACGAACGTGGACGATGCCCGCCCACGCGGGGTCGTCACTCAGGCCCCCAGCCGACTCCGGGTGCATCCCCCACCGGGCTGTGAACGCCTCCGGGCCATCGTTGAGGTGGTCGACACCGACAACGACGGCGTCCAGGTGACCTTCGCCGTCCGTACCGATGGGGTCACGGTCTACGAGTCGAGCGCCCGTGGCCGAGGTGACCTCGCCGAGGAGATCGACGTCGACGTGACCCAGGCGACCTTCGTCGACCTGGTCGCCACCAGTTCGGCCGGTCGGGCGTCCACAATCTGGGCCGACGGTCGCTTCGTCTGCGCCTCCTGAGCAGCCTCCTGACCAGCCTGCCCGCTGGCTGGCTGGCCGCAGGCCGGCATGGTGGCTGCCTCGCTGGCTGGCATGGTGGCCCGGCGTGGGGTGGCCGACATGGGGTGGCCGACATGGGGTGGCCGGCCGCCACCGATCAGAATTCGGCGAACAGGTACGGCGTACAGCGCGGAAACAGGGTCCGTAGCTCCGCTTCGGCGTCCCGGTCCAGGGTGCCGAAGCCTCGGATGGCCACGTCGGCGGGATCGAGGACGCCGTAGACCAGCCCGGAGAGCCCCGCACCGGTCAACGTCGCGCTGGGCAGCAACGACTCCGACCCGCGTACGACCTCCAGCTTCCCATCGGTGCCATCCAGGAGATAGCTGCCGCCGATGAACCGATCGTCAACGACCTCGACGGTCAGCCGGCCGGAACCGACCGCCAGTCCGGCCAACGCCTCCAGCGACAGCACCCGGGCCATCGGTGCGCCACCGGTCGGATAGACCACCCGACTCTGGACGTGGACGGCGAAGTCGGTGGCCCACAGCTCGGGGGTCTCGTCGGCCGCCACCCGTACGCTGATCTCCGCGACCTGGTCGACGTGGTGGGCGAAGAACCGCAGCAGCAACGCGCGACCCAGCGGCCCGGTGGTGAGCAGGTCGCCCGCGCTCATCTTCCCGCCGAAGTCGTCGATCCGGTAGTGCACCGCCCCGACAACCGCACCGTCGACCTCGGCGACGGCCAACCAGTCCTTGTCGTCGTCACGCTGACGTACCGCACGGAACTCCGGCGCAACGGCGAACCCGTGCCGGTCAGCCAACAGCCGGTGGGTCAGGTCGCGATAGCTGTCGTAGCCCTCCTTGATCCGGTGCAGGGTGACCTCACCGGGCAGCTGAACCCGCAGCAGCGACCCGAGGTTGGCCGGAGCGAAGGTGACGGTCCGGGCCGCTGGCAGCCCGACATAGCCGAACCGCTCGTAGAAGGAGGCGCGGAACGGGTAGAGCGCGCTGATCGAATGGCCAGCGTCCCGCATCTCACCGAGCAGTCGGTGCAGCAGTGCCCGGACGTGGCCCTGACGACGGCTCAACGGGTGGGTGGCGACCCCGGCGACGCCGGCCATGGGCTGGACCGAGCCTCGCAGGTTCTGTCGCATCGGGATGGCCGACGCGGTGGCCACGGCCCGATCCCCGTCCGCCGCGACGAGCGTGACGTTCCCGTCGACGTACGGCAGATAACGGCGGAACTCCTCCGCCCGGTCAGGGCCACTCGGGGACTGCTCGAAGGCGTACGCCTGGAGGGGCAGGGAGGTGGTGAGCCGTTCTTCGCCGGTGACCCGTCGGATGTCCATCCGCTCATCCCAGCGCGGTCGGTAACGATCTTCAACCGGATTACTCCGCCCCCATCCAGCCCGGTCATGCCGCGCCGACCAGACCGAGTTCCCCCAGTACCCGGGCCAGTCGGTCGTTCTCGGCACACAGGAACGCGCCGAACTCCTCGCCGTCGAGATAGGCGTCGGTCCAGCCGTACCGGGCCAGGGCCGCCTGCCACGATGCGCTGCCACGTAGTCGGGACACGGCTGCCCGCATCGCCGTGACGTCCCGCTCGGCGAGGCCCGGCGGGGCGACGACACCCCGCCAGTTGGCGAACACCACGTTGACACCGTTCTCCCGCAGGGTGGGGGCGTGGATGCCGGGGATCCGGCGTTCGCTGGTGACCGCGAGCACCCGAAGCTGCCCGGAGGCGATCTGGTCGGCGTACTCGCTGACCCCGGAGACCCCGAAGGCGACCTGCTTGCCGAGGATCGCCGCGAGCAGGTCGCCACCCCCGTCGTACCGGTGGTAGGCGACCTGGCGTGGTCGGATGCCGACGGCCTCGGCGAGCAGCATCGGCGCGAGGTGGTCGGGCCCGCCGGCCGTGGAGCCGCCACCCACCGGTACGGCGGCGGGCTGGGCCCGCCACGCGGTGACCAGGTCGGCCAGTTCCCGGTACGGCGAGTCCCGGGTGACCACGATGATGGCCGGCTCCTCGATCAGGCGGGCGATCGGTGTGGTGTCCTGCAGGGTGACCGGTGCGTTACCGGTGTGCTGGCTACCGACCACGCCCAGCCCCATCAACATCAGCAACTGGCCGTTGCCCCGCTCGTAGCCCAGCCGCCGTAACCCGACCACGCCACCACCGCCGGGCAGGTTGAACACCTCCACGTTCCGGGTGATGCCACCATCTGCCAGGGCCTTTGCCATGGTGCGCGCGGTGACGTCGTAACCGCTGCCCGGCGGATTGGGCACCATGATCCGCAATTCGGTTCGGGTATCCGGGTCCGAGCCGGGCACGCAGGCCCCGCCGGCGAGCAGGACCACGAGGCCGGCCGCCAGCACGCGGATCAGCTGGCCCATCACGGCTCCTTCGAGAATCCGGTACGTGCAGATCCTGCTCGCCCAACGGCCCGTTGTCACGAGTCCGTCCCCGATAGTTACGGCGTGATGGTTGCGCTGCCCCGCTCAACGCACTTTCCTGCTTGTGGTGTTAGGAAGGGCCCCTTCCTATGCAAAAAGCGATAAGAAGGGGCCCTTCCTTTCACCGGAGAGGGGAGGGTGGGATGCAGCGGTTGTCCTTGGCTGGGCAGTTTTTGCTGTTCCAGCTCGGCATCGTGCTGTTGGTGGTGAGTGTCGTGGCGGCGGTATCGATCACCGAGTCCGATGTGGAGTTTCGTCGCGAGGAAGGCGCGCGCCTCCGGTCAGTCGGCGAGAATGCCGCCATCAACCGGACCGTACGGTTGGGCATCGGCGAACCGGGCGACCGAGAGGCGCTGGCCACGGTGGCGGAGAGTGCTCGCGCGGTCTCCGGTGCGTCGTACGTGCTGATCACCGACGCGACGGGCAAGCTGCTCACCGGGCCGGACGCGGGCGCGCCGGCCGTCCTCGGGGCCAGCGACGGGCTCTCCGGCCGCTCCTGGGTCGGGGTGGTCGACGACGGCAGCCCGGCGCTGGTCGCACACGTGCCGGTACTGGACGAGCGGGACGGCCGCTTCCTCGGCCTGATCGTGGTAGGCCGCACCTATCCGACCCTGCCCGAGCAGTTGGCCACCGCGTTCCCCAACCTGCTCACCTACCTGCTGCTCGGCGGGGCGCTCGGGGTGGCCGGCTCGCTGCTGCTGGCCCGTCGGGTCAAGTTGCAGACGCTGGGGCTGGAGCCGGGGGAGATCGCCGGACTCGTCGAGCACCGGGAGGCGATGTTGCAGGGCATCAAGGAGGGCGTCGTGGGTACGGACGTCGCCGATCGGGTCACCCTGGTCAACGACGAGGCGGTACGACTGCTCGGGCTCCCAGAATCACCGGTCGGCCAATCCCTGCACAGTCACCCGATGGAACCGCGCCTGCGGGACGTACTGACCGGCCGGGTCACCGGGGTGGACCAGATCGTGCTCAGCGACGACCGGGTGCTGGTGCTCAACCGCCAGCCGGTGATGGTGCGGGGTCGCCAGGTGGGCTCGGTGACCACCCTGCGGGACCGGACCGAGCTGACCGCGCTACGCCGGGAACTCGACGTCAGCCGGCACACCACCGACACACTGCGTGCCCAAGCGCATGAATTCTCCAACCGGCTGCACATCATCGCCGGTCTGGTGGAGTTGGGCGAACACGACGAGGTGGTGCGCTACATCACCCGGGCCAGTCAGGTGCATGAGGCGCTCAACCGTGATGTGACCACGCTGATCCGAGATCCGGCGCTCGCCGCGCTGCTGATCGCCAAGGCCAGTCTCGCCGCTGAACAGGGAGCCCAGTTGCACGTCTCGCCGGACTCGGATCTGCCCCCGGTCGACGACCGGATGGCCGGTGACCTGGTCACCGTGGTGGGAAACCTGGTCGACAACGCGCTGGACGCGATCAGTTCCGGCGGCGAGGTGACGGTGAGCGTCCGTACGACCGGCGACGCGGTGCGGGTGACGGTCACCGACTCGGGCCCCGGGGTGCCCCCGGAGTTGGTCGAGGAGGTCTTCCGGCAGGGCTACAGCACCAAGGAGGAGGCGTTGGGCCATCATGGGCTCGGGCTGGCCCTGACTCGGCTGATCTGTCTGCATCGGGGCGGCAGCATCGAGGTCTCCGGGTCGGCGTTCCACGCCCGCCTTCCGCTAGTGGTCGGAGCGGCATCGTGATCCGGGTGTTGGTCGTCGACGACGACTTCATGGTCGCCAAGGTGCACAGTGGATTTGTGGCCCGGGTGCCGGGGTTCACTGTCGCTGGGGTGGCACACACCGGGGCCCAGGCACTTGCCGAGATCGAACAGAGCTGTCCCGACCTGCTGATACTCGACATCTACCTGCCGGACTTCTCCGGGCTGGAGGTGTTGCGCCGGCTCCGGGAGGACGCGGCCGGGGTGGATGCCCTGGTGGTCACCGCCGCCCGGGACGTGGACACGATCCGTACCGCCCTGCGGCACGGCGTCGTGCATTACCTGATCAAGCCGTTCACCTTCGACGTGCTGCGGGATCGGCTGGAACGGTATGCGGAGGCCCACCACCGGCTGTCCGGCTCCGGCGAGGTGGCGCAGGACGAGGTGGACCGGCTGCTGATGGCGATGCGACCCGGCCCGATCGACCTGCCGAAGGGGTTGACGCAGCCAACGGCGGAGTTGGTGTCCCGGGCACTGCGTGACGCGGACGGGGACCTGTCGGCGAGTGAGTGTGCCGATCGGGTCGGGCTGTCCCGGGTGAGCACTCGCCGCTACCTGGAACATTTCGTCGGTGCGGGCAAGGCGAAGGTCACCCTGCGGTACGGCTCCGCCGGTCGACCGGAACGGCGGTTCCGATGGACCGGCGGAGCCGGCTGACGAACTGGACCGGCGGGGATCGTCAGTCGTCCTCGCCGAAGACCAGCCGCTGTGCCGACCGGCCCCGTAGCTTGGCCACGATCCGTGGCAGGTACGGCACCAGCACGGCGAGCACCACCAGCCCGAGCAGCACTGCGGTCAACGGTCGACTGACGAACACGGTCAGGTCGTTGTTGGCGAGCACCAGGGTCCGCCGGAACTGCAACTCCATCATCGGGCCGAGGATGGCGCCCAGGATCACCGGCGCGATCGGGAAGTCGAAGTGCCGCATGAAGAACCCGATCACCCCGATGCCGTACGCGATCAGCACCTGGACCACGCTGTTCGAGGCGACGTACACGCCGAGCGTGGCGAAGACCAGGATGCCCGCGTACAGGACTGGCCGGGGAATCTGGAGCACCTTCACCCAGACCCGGATCAACGGCAGGTTCAACGCCAGCAGCAGGACGTTGCCGACGTAGAGCGAGGCGATCAGCGCCCACACCAGCTCCGGTGACTTCTCGAACAGCTGCGGCCCCGGTTGCAGGTTGAAGATCTGGAACGCGGCCAGCATCACCGCTGCGGTCGCCGAGGTGGGGATACCCAGGGTCAACAGCGGCACCAGTACGCCGGAGAAGGCCGCGTTGTTGGCCGCCTCCGGCCCGGCGACTCCTTCGATCGCCCCCTTGCCGAACTGCTCCTTGTGCTTGGAGCGACGCTTCTCGAAGGTGTACGACAGGAAGGTCGGCACATCGGCTCCGCCGGAGGGCAGTGCGCCGAAGGGGAATCCGAGGGCGGTGCCGCGCAGCCACGGCCGCCAGGACCGAGCCCAGTCCTGCCGGCTCATCCACCGGGCTCCGCCGACCGGTTCGAGCGGCGTCACGTGCTCGGGCAGGTGCCGCAGCCGGCTGGCGACGTAGAGCGTCTCCCCGATGGCGAACAGGCCGACGATGATCACCACGACGTCGACGCCTTCGAGCAGTTGCAGGCTGCCGAAGGTGAACCGGGCCTGCCCGGTCAGCCCGTCCAGGCCGACCAGACCGAGGAAGAGGCCGAGGCTGAGCGACATCAACCCGCGTACGAGGGATCGGCCGACCAACGCGGTGACCGCGACCATGGCCAGCAGTGCCAGGGCGAAGTAGTCCGCCGCCCGGAAGTTGACGGCCAGCTCGGCAAAGGGTTTCGCGAACAGGGTCAGCAGCAACGTCGAGATCGTGCCGGCGACGAAGGAGCCGATCGCCGCAGTGGCGAGGGCGGCCCTGGCGCGGCCTCGCCGCGCCATCTGGTAGCCCTCGATCGCGGTGGCCACCGAGGCGGACTCGCCCGGGGTGTTGAGCAGGATGGAGGTGGTGGATCCGCCGTACATCGCCCCGTAGTAGATGCCGGCGAACATGATGAAGGTGCCGATCGGGTCGTCCAGGCTGAACGTCACCGGAAGCAGCAGGGCGATGGTCAGCGCCGGCCCGATGCCGGGGAGCACCCCGACGAACGTGCCGAGGGTGACGCCAATCGCCGCGTAGAGCAGGTATTGCGGGCTCAGTACGGTCCCGAATCCCGCCAACAGATCGGTCATAACGGCAGGACTCCGCTGGGCAACTGGATGGCGAGAAGGTAGGTGAAGGCGAGGTAGATAACCAGCGCGAGCGGTACGCCGATCACGACGTCCCGAAGCAGCTGCCGGCTACCCAGGATTCGGGCGGTCGCCACGAAGAACACCGCTGAGGCGAGCACGAATCCGACCGGCTCCAGCGCGAAGACGTAACCGCAGAGTGCGACGGCCAGCAGGACGGGCTGGAGCCACTGGATACGCTCCGGTTCCGACGGGTCGGACGAATCATCAGCGTCCGCCGTCGCCTCCGATGCCGGGTCGTCACTCGTAGTCGCTGCCGGCGCCGAATCGTCAGCGTCCGCCGCCGCGTTCGGCACCGAGTCTTCGACGGTGGCCGAATCGGCTGGTGGGGTGGCGTGGTCCGGCGACACGAATTGTTGGATCAGGTACCACAGAGCCAGGAGCAGCCAGCCACCGGAGACCACGACGGGGGCCAGCCACGGCCCGGCGGGAGCGAAGTCACCGCCGGCCGCGTGGTACGCGTACCAGAACAGAAAGGCCCCCGTCGCCAGCATCACAGCGCCCAGCACCAGGGGTCCCAGCGGCCGCCGGGAACGGGCGGCGGCCCGCTCCGTTCCCGGTGCCGCAGTGGTGGGTGGCGTCATCTAGCTGGCCAACCCGATCTCGGTGAGTACGGCGGTGATCCGGGCGCTCTCACTGGCGAAGTACGCCGCCGCCTCGTCACCGCTGCGGTAGAAGTCGTCCCACTTCTGCTCGGTGAGGGTCTTCTTCCACTGCTCGGAGGCGTGCAGCTTGTCCATCATGGCGATCAGCGCGGCCCGTTCGCCGTCCTTGATTCCCGGCGGGGCCACCACACCGCGCCAGTTCATCAGCTCCACGTCGTACCCGGATTCCTTGATCGTGGGTGCCGGCTTGCCGGCGCCCACGTCCACACCCGCGCTGCCGGAGACCGCCAGCGCGCGGACCTTGCCGGCCGCGACCAGGTCCTTGAACTCGCTCGCGCCGGAGACGGCGGCGGTCAGGTCACCGGCGAGCAGGGCGGCCTTGGACTCGCCGCCCCCGGAGTAGGCCACGTACTTCATCGCCTTCGGGTCCGCTCCGGCGGCCTTGGCGAGCAGGCCGACCAGGATCTGGTCGGTGCCACCGGCGGAACCGCCACCCCAGTTGATCGAGGAGGGGTTGGTCTTCGCGTCGTCCATCAGCTGCTTGAGCGTCGTGTACTTGGACGATGCCGGAACCACGATCACCTCCTGCTCGGCGGTGAGCGTCGCGATCGGGGTGACCTGGTTGAGTCCCACCGGGGACTTGTTCGTCACCACGCCGCCGACCATGACCAGGCCCATGACCATCAGCTGGTGCGCGTCGCCCCGGTTCTTGGTCACCAACTGCGACAGGCCGAGCGTGCCGGCAGCCCCGGGCACGTTGTAGACCTCGACCGACTTGTCGATCAGCTTGCCGTCGGTGATGGCCTTCTGCATCGAGCGAGCGGTGATGTCCCAGCCGCCACCCGGTGCGGCCGGGGCCATCAGCTGCACGGTCCGGGTTGGATACTTGGTCGCTCCGCCGTCACCCGCGTCGCTGGCCTTGTTGCACCCCGCTCCTGCGAGGACCAACACCGGAAGGCAGGCTGCCAGAAGGGTACGGCGGCGCACTGCGGGAGCACCCCGAAGGTCTGTCATCTCATCTCCACTGACCGGGATCGACTATTGCCGCCGTACTTCGGCTGCGTCTTGCCGCCGTGTTTCGGCTGCGTTTCGTCGATGCTGTCCGGCCGGCCGCCCCGGGTCACCCTTGCGGTCGTGGAGTTCGTTTTGGTCGTTGTGGTCGCGGCCCGCCCTCGTCGCGCCCCGGGTGCCGCGCCGTGCCGCCTACCCGGCAAGTACGTCGGCCAGCACGATGGTGACGTTGTCCGGCGCACCCCCCTGATGCGCCAGCTTGACCAGGTATTCCGCCCGTTCCCGCAGGTCAGTCGCGCTGCCCAACACCTGGGCGAGGACATGGTCGTCGACGACGTCGGAGAGTCCGTCGCTACACAGCAGCAGCCGATCACCCGCTTCGACGGCCAGCACCATGATCGTCGGGGCGACGTCCTGGCCCTGAAGTGCCCGGGTCACCAGGGAACGCTGCGGATGCCGGCGAGCCTCCTCCGGGCTCAGCACCCCCTGATCGACCAGCGCTTGGACCAGCGTGTCATCCCGGGTCAGCTGCCGCAGGCCGGTCCGCCGCAGCAGATAGCCTCGCGAGTCACCGACGTGCGCAAGGGTGAGTTCCGCACCAGCCAACAAGGCTGCGGTCACCGTGGTGCCCATGCCGTCGTTGGCCGGGTCCGCATCGGCCGTCTCCCGGATTCGATGGTTGGCCGCGCCGATCGCCCGGGACACCACCGCCCCCGCCGTCTCCTCGGCCGTGAGCGGCCGGTCCAGCGGGGTCAACTCTCGAATGACGAGCGCGCTGGCGACCTCGCCGGCGGGTAGTCCGCCGATGCCATCGGCGACCGCCACCAGTCGCTCGCCGGCATAGGCGGCGTCCTCGTTGTTGTCGCGGACCAGCCCGGGGTCGCTGACCATCGCCGTACGCAGGATCAAGGTCATGTAAGCAGCATGCCAAGAAGACCGTCGCCACGTCTCTACGCACTACTACGTAGGGTTAGGGCATGATGCCGGTCCCCATGGTCGGTCGCGCGGGCGAACTGGCCGAGCTCGTCGACACCTGGTCCGGGTTGGCGACGGCGACCCGGCCGGCGGGGCGGACGGCGGTGATCACCGGTCCGGCCGGCGTCGGAAAGAGCCTGCTGACCGCCACGGCACTCGACGCGTTCGAGCCCTGTCCACGTACGGTGCTCTCCGGTGCGGCCCGGCTGCACAGTCCGGCCCCCTACGACTGGCTGGCCGCCGTGCTGACCGGACGGGACACCACCGCCCTGCCGTTACCGGTCGACGCGCTGGCCTGGCTGGCCCAGCACCCCGACCCGCCCCGCGAGCGGTACGCCCCGGAGGCACTGCTCCGGCTCGCGGTGCGTACGGTCCGGGAGCTGGTCGGCGCGGGGCCGGCGGTACTGGTCGTCGAGGATCTGCACGCCCTCGACCCGGCCAGCCTCAACCTGATCGGCGAACTCGCCACCGTGCCGGACTTCCCGATCCTGCTCATCGTCACCAGCCAGCCGCCGGAAGTGGCCGTCTCCCCCGCCCTCACCGCCCGTACGATGGCCCGGCTCGCCGGAACGGCCGGCGCGGTCCGCCAGCACCTTGACACCCTGGGCCGGTCCGAGGTGGCCGACATTCTGACCAAGGCCTATCCCGGACACGCCGTACCGGCGGCGGTCGTCGAGGCTGCCTGGGAACGGACCGGGGGTAACCCGTACCGGCTCACCGAGCTTCTGGTGGCCCGGGGTGGTGGCGGCCCGCAGGCGTTGATCCGCGAGCCCGCCGGGATGGAACCCACCGGGGCGGGGCTCGCCCAGACGGAGTTCAACCGGACGGAACTCGCTGGGGCGGAACTCACCGGACGGGAAGCCGACGTGCTCGCCTGCCTGGCCGCCGGAATGTCCAACAAGCAGGTTGCCCGATCATTGGGGATCTCGGTCCGAACGGTGACCGTGCACGTGTCGAATTTGCTGCGTAAGACCGGTTCGGCTTCGCGGACCGAGGCGGCCCTCTGGGCCGTACGCCATCGACACGCCGGGGCGGCACCACCGACGAACTCGGCATTTCCCCGCGCTTGACGCGTAGTCCATCATTGACTGTACGGCTGGGAATTTTCGATCTCGCTAGCCTCGCGTTGTCGGAATCTTGCCGGGCACTTCCCTATCATCTACTTGCTTCCGGGAGCCTCCGGCGTCCCGAGCCCCATAACACGATTGCCGCCGACCGTACGGGCGGCGCATTGGCGGATGGTGGTGCACTGGGATGAGGATCCAGCCTCGGCAGCAACTTCTGGAGGTTTGGAGCGCGGCCGTACGGTCGTCCTGGCGGGACGGCGAGTGGGTGTGGGGCGGGCGCGACGGCGCGAATTCGATCAGCGATGCCGAACAGCTGCTCTGCATCCTGCTCCCCGCGACAAAGGTCGGCACATTCAAGATCGACCGTCCGGATGAGACCGCCGACGACATGATCAAGGCATTGCGCCCCCTTGGCAATGCCACGCAGATTCCCCGGGTGCTCATGCAGGTACTTCGGGACTACTACACCAGGTATACCGACGGGTCCGGTACGCCCGTTTTCTCAGGCAGCACCTATTTCGACATAGGCGGCGCGCCCGAGGCCAAACCGGAGCAGCTACAACTGGACATCGTCGACTCGTACGCCATGTCGGTGACGCTGTCCCTGTCCACGATCGGTTTCCTCCGCGTCTTCCGCCAATCCGTCAGCCGGGACGAGATCCTGCGGGAGATCGAAACCCTGGAGGCCATGGCCAGCGTTCGGCTGAGCGCCGCCATGGTCGGACTGCTCCGCAGCTTCTCGGTCAACGTCTTCGACGTGGACTCCCCGGAAGGCCAGGCCCTCTGCCGGATGGTCAACCAGGGCGGCCTGCCACAACGGCAGATCGTCGCCCAGCTCCGCCGCGAGCTACGCCAGACGATGGCGAGCTTCCGAGAGATTCTGATCGGTTCTGGTCAGGTCGCTGACCTGGAGAGCCCCAACCGACTCTTCGAGTGTGGCTGGTCCTGGGGCGTCGTCAAGGACGCTCCGACGATCAAGACCGAGGAACCGGTGGGAGATCAACCCAGGGGTGTGGCGCTGGAAGCGCCCTACCTCTACTTCACGGTCATCGCCCTGGACGCCATCGAGGACCTGCTCTCCGAACGGACGCGAATCCTTGGTCTGCTCAACGACGAGCAGCAGCGACTGTCCCGAGCCCTACAGTTGCGCTGGGAACTGACCCGCACCTACTGGGCGGCGGTGGCCACATTCGGTGACGGCCATCGGTGGCCGCTGGAAGACATCCCCTGGCGCACCACTGACGAAGAGTCCTCCGACTACTACACGCTGCTGGTGACCTCGTTGGCCGTCAAGGGCCTGGTCCGCGAGCGCGGCTCGGATGCCGAGCTGGGCCGGGTGGGTCTGGTCCTCGAAGAGCTGGCCAATCGGTCCCGCATCACCCGACGGGCACTCGACCAGGACGCGGCGGTATCCCTCCACTCACCGGGGGTACGCCTGTCGTTGGTCGGCAGCGAGCAACTCGGCGGCCCCCAGCTACGTTGGGTGGTCAGCGAGTTCTCCGCCCTGCTGTTGCAGCGTTCCTCCGTGATCGCCGGGCTGTTGAGCGAGGCCGACCAGCGGGCCCGGCTGCTGGAACTGGCCGACCGGACCTGGGACCACCTGCTCGACCGGCGACTCGACCGAGGGGCCGCACGCAGTCTGTGGGACCAGCCGGCCAAGGTCTTCCAACAGTTACCGGTCAACTACGACGAACCCTCCTGGTACCACACCGAACGGGTGGTGCAAGGGCTCGTCACCACCGCCAACATCCTCAGCCGGCCGCCCCTGCGCAGTGACCGGTTGGCGGTCTTCGCCCGGGACCTGCTCAACGAGGCCGAACACCTCTACGACATCGAACTGCTCAGCGGCGCCGCAGAAGCCGGCCCAAAGATCCAGCAGACCCTGCACATCGTCCGGGTAAACCTTCGGCGGGCCCGAGAGATCCTCCAGGACCGGCCGGCGACCGCTGCGGCACTCGCCACCGAAGTGCTACGGGTACTCGACGAGTTCGCCGCGGCTCGCCGCGACGTCGCGGAGGCGGGCTGACATGTTGATTTTCGCGGTGTCCGACAAGGGCGGCACCGGCCGCTCGGTCACCAGTAGCAACGTCCTCTACCGCAGCGCGTTGCAAGGGGCGGACGTCTGCTATCTCGACTTCGACTTCGGCTCCCCCACCTCGGGTGCCATCTTCAACATCGAGTCGGCGGTACACGGCACCACCCGGGGCGGCCTGCACTCCTATTTGGATGGTGCACTGATCGAGCCGACCCGGTTCGACGTCTGGTCCGAGTCAGACCGGACGAGTCTGCGCAACCGGCCGCCCGGCGCGGGCCGGCTGGTCCTGCTCCCCGGCGACAGCGGGGGCGGGGAGTTCCCCACGACCCGGGAACGCATCGAACGCTGCAGCCGGCTCTTCCTCCGCATGGAGGAGGAGTTCGACCTCAGCCTGATCGACCTGAGCGCCGGCCGGTCGTACGCCACCGAGATGGTGCTCGCCGCCACCGCCATGCCCGAGCTGCGCTCGGTCCGGTCCCGGTGGCTGGTATTCCACCGGTGGACCCGGCAACACGTGCTCGCCGCCTCCGGCCTGGTCTACGGCTCTCGGGGCATTCTGGATACCGGCGTCCGGAACGGGCACAACCACGACGACCTCGTCGAAACCCTGCGCTTCGTGCGCACCGCCGTGGTCGACCCCGACTCTCCCGAACTCGAAGGACTCCAACCAGCGCAAGTGGCCTGGCTGCGCGAATGCAACCGGGACCTGCTGGAACTGGCCAGCAACAACCGGGTCGGCCGGACCATGCTGATCGGGTCCGTGCCACTCGACCCGGTGCTGCAGTGGCGCGAGCAACTGATCTCCGACAACGACGTGTGGGCCCGCCGGATCGCCAACCGCGAAACCGTCGAGGCGTTCGACACCCTGGCTAAACGGATCGTGGACGACTCAGCCTGGGAGACGCTTTGACGACACCGGATGTGGCTTTCGAAGAGACCGCGGCCAGACGCAGCATCGAGTCGGTCCCGCTGTCACATGTCTCGCTGGAACTCGGTCATCTATACATCGAGGAGTTCGCCGGCGGCGTGGAACAGCTCCGGCGACACTTCAACCGGATCGCGCCCTGGGTGGCCGCCGCCAAACAGGCCTGCGTCGCCCGTACGCCAGCCGGCCGGGCCCGGATCAGCACCTGTTTCCTCATCGACGACTACTTCACCCGGTTCAGCACCCCGCGTGAGGTGGTCCGGCAACTGGAGGAGGCCACCCGAGGCACCGGCCTGGTCATCGACTACTTCGCCCGCGAATCGGGCTGTGCCCGCGCCGATGACGTACCCCTCGCCGACCTGGTGCTGACGCAGCTCGTCTCCGACCCCGTGCCGCAGACCACCGGCGACCGACCACCGACCACCGAGACCGGTTGGCTGTGTAACGGGAAACGGTCGCCGGTCCAGGGGCCGGCGCAGGCGATGAGCGGAAACCTGGGCTGGATGCCCCCCGTCCAGAACGCCGCCAACCGGCACTCGATCTTCCTCGACGTCGAGCTGTGGGACTACGACGAGAACGGCGATCGACGCTGGTCCTGCCCCTTCCTGGCGGCCGTCTGGCAACTCATGCGGCTGGGCCTGCTGCGCTACGAGGGGGAAGGCGTCACCAACCCCTACCAACTCGACGACTGGCCGGACGACTGGGACGAACTGCCGGCCGTCGTCAAGCTCAACCCGCACGCCGCACCATTCAGCGCGTACCGGACCTTCTCCGTCCTCGGGTCCCGCTTCCTGCCGATCGAGCACGCCGTACGGACGATCCTCAGCCAGGTCTCGGTCAGCCTCGCCGTACTGGACCAGATCCACACCCGCAGCCGCGCCGAACGCGTCGACCTGCCCAAGGATCTGATCGAGCGAGTCGAATACGCGTTCATCGGGGAGTAGTGCCGCCGCCCGGGACCGCCGGGCGGGGCATGCCTGGCGGGTCACGCCAAGTCCGGCAGGTGATACGAGCTGGCGGTCACGCCAGGTCCGGCAGGTGATCCGGGTCGGCCCCGGGCAGCCAGGTCAGCGCCTGCCCGGCCAGCCGGCGGAAGCCAGGATCCGGATCGTCCCGGGCCAGGTCGATCAGAAGCGCCCGGATCTGCTGGTCGATGCCGAACCGTTTCCCCAACACCTTCACCGCCGCTGCGCGTACCGACCAGTCGTGGTCGCTCACCCGCTCGACGAAGAGCTCCCGCACCTCGGGTAGCTCGGCGAGGTGTTCGCCCAGCACCCGGAGCGCCTCCCGGCGTACCTCCAGGTCGGAATCGTGCCGGGCTTTCTCGATCAGCAGCTCACGCACCACTCCGTCCGCCCCGAAATGCTCGCCCAAGGTCCGCACGGCCGCCACCCGGATCAGGGCATCGTCGCTGTTCGCCCGCTTGACCAGCACCTCACACTGTTCCCCGTCAGTCCCGAGGTGCTTGGCGAGCGCCACCGCCGCCGCTTGGACCAGGTCCGCATCCCGGTCGCTGCGGACCCGGTCGAGCAGGATCCCGCGCACCTCCGGCTCGGCACCAAAGCGCTCCACCAGCAGTTGCACGGCGGCCAGCCGGATCCGGGCGTTGCTGTCGTCCCGCACCCGCTTGTGCAGGAGCCGGAAAGCGCGGGTGTCCCGGCCGCCCGAATGCAGCATGGCCGTCACCGCCTCGGTGAACACCGCCGCGTCCGGATCCCGGCGGGCCCGGTCCACCAGTACGCCGTAGACGTCCGCGTGTGCCTGCGCCTCCCGGGCGATGGCGCGCGTCGCGGCGAGTCGTACCTCCGGGTCGTTCTCGTCGCGGGCGCATTCGATCAACAGCAGTCGCACCCGGGCGTCGCTACCCACCAGGTCGGCCAGCGCGGAAACCGACGCGAGTCGTACCGCCGCGTTCTCATCGTCCCGGGCCAGTCCGGCGAGCAGGTCAGACACGGTCGGATCCATTCCGACCCGATCGACCAGGGACTGGACGGCCACCAGCCGGACCCGGGAATCGCCGTCCCCGCGCGCCATTTCACCCAATGTGGGTGCCACCACCGGGTCGACCCCGAGCCGGTCGGCCAAGGCCCGGCCCGCCAGCAGGCGTACGTCGGCGTCCCGGTCTCGACGGGCGCACGTGACCAGCAGCTCCCCCAGCGACTGGTGCTGCCGGAAGCACTCCACCAGCAGCCGCAGCGCAGCCCGGCGGATCGCCTCGTCGGCGTCGGTACGGACCCGTTCGCCCAACAAATCGCAGAGCCGGGTGTCGCTGCCGGAACGTTGCACCAGGGCCTGCCCGGCCGCCCAGAGCACCCCGGCCTCCCGGTCGGTGCCCACCCGCTCCAGCAGCAGTGTGCGGACCTGCGGGTCGGCGTTCAGTCGCTCGCCGAGCACCCGGACCGTGGTGCGCCGCAGCACCGGATCCCGGTCCTCGTTGGCCCGCGTCATCAGGATCTCGCGGACCGGCCGGGTCGCGCCGAAGCGCTCCATCAGTACCAGCGCGGCGGTCTGGACCACCTCGGCATCCCGGTCGCCCCGCAGGCACTCCAGCAGCTCGGCCCGCAACTCGACGGTGCCGCCGTAGTAGTCGCCGAGCGCCTGGACCGCAGCTCGGCGCACACTGGGCCGCTCGTCGGCCGATGCCCGTTCCCGCAGCAGCTCCCGCACGCCGGGCTGACCGTGGAAGCGCTCACCGAGGGCCTGCACCGCGGCCAGCCGTACCCCGGCGTAGCCGTCCGCCCTGGCCCGCTCGACCAGCAGCTCCAACGCCCGCTGGTCGGTGCCGAACCGCTCACCGATGGCCTGCACCGCAGCCAGTCGGACGCTGGCATGACCGTCGTCGCGAGCGCGCTTCACCAGACTGGTCTGGGCTCGCGCGGCGGCGGCCTGATGGGCCGGGCTGTCCACAGCGGCGTTGGCCAACTGCGCCACCTCGGCCAGCCCGGCGACCGAGGCGTACGACGCCGGGCTTTCGTCCATTGCGCCGAGCACCTGGTCGAAGAGGTCGTCGATGCGTTCGGCGGGGGTGGAGAGCATGGCGGCGAGCCGGGCCGCGTGGGCCGAGACCGAACTCCAGACCACCCGTACGCCTCGGCGGCGGTACCAGGACAGATAGACCTCCCGCCCGGGCCAGTTGGGGCCGATCGCCTTGGCCGCCGGCAGGATCTCCTCCTCGATCAGCCCGGCGGTCTCCCGGTCGTCGATGGCGACGCAGTGCTCCAGCAGCAGAATGATCTTCCGGAGTAACGCCTCGGCCGGTGCGGCGACGTCGGAGTAGAGATTGCGGACCTCGGCGAGGCACTGCGCGGCGAGGGCGAGGTTCCACGGCGGCGGCGCGAACCCGGCTGGCGGCCAGGGTTGGTTTACCTCCTGGGCCAGTAGCTGGATCAGCTGGGCGCTGTGCTTCTCGTGCACCGCCCCGGCGAGCAGCCGCAACACCTCCCGCCAGGAGAGGTCCGCCCAGTGCTGACGGAACAGGTCCTTCAGCTCGTCGAAGGTGAGTTCCTGGTCGTGCTGGAACCGGACCAGCAGCGCATCGGCGCAGAAGAACTCCAGGAAGGTACGGTGCACGAAGCCGTACAGCCGGGGGCCGTACCGGCTGAGGATGAAGTTCCGCTCCCGAAACTGGGCGATCATCTGGCGGGCAGCCAACCGGGCGGTCGCCGGATCGCGCTGGTATCGCTCGATCAGGTATCGCTCGAAGACCTCACTCAGTTGCTCGGCGGCGATGTAGTTGACCGCCAGCCCCCGCTCCGCCGCCTGCATCCGATAGGCGAGCCGACGGAGCAGCTCCTTCTTGTCCTCAGCGTCGATAAAGCCCAGGACCATGGATCGGTTGTGCAGGTGACGGTTGACGTCCCACTGCTCGACCAGCACGGTTGCCGCGTGGTCGTAGAGCCGCCAGCGTTCCCGGGGCAACGTCTGGTGTTTGCCGATGATGGCCAGGATGGTGAGCAGCAGCGGGCTGCCGGCCAGTTCCCGGATCGCGTGCGAGTGCCGCATCGCGTCGAGCAGTCGGGCCCGGCGAGCGCGCGCGTCCTCCGGCCGGTCGTGGATGGCCAACCGGTACCAGATGGCGAGGAACTCGTCGATCTGCCGGTCGTCAAGATCCTGGAGGGTGAAGTGGGTGAACCCGACATCGGTGAGGATCCGCCGGGAGTAGCCGATGATCCGGGAGGTCACGATCACCCGCGCCTGGGGATGGTCGGCCGCAAAGCTGGCGATCTGGCTGGCCACCTCCTCCCGCCGACGGCGGTCGAAGACCTCGTCGAGTCCGTCGAAGATGGCCACCACCCGATGACCCCGGCTGAGGTGCTGCTGAAGGGCGGCACGGTCGATGCCGAGCCCATCGACGGCGGCGCGATGGTCGAGGTAGTCGAGGAAACTCTGGCACCGCCCCTCGGCGACCAGGGTCACGAACGAGCGGAGTTCGATGAGCAACGGCAGGTGGTTGGCGAGTACGGCCAGCCGCTCGTCGGTCCGACTCTCGGCCAGCGAAAGCGCGAGGTATCGCGCCACTGTGGACTTTCCCGCGCCGGGGTCACCGAGCAGTACGACCGTGCGCTGATCGGGTGCGCCAAGCACGTCGAACAGTCGCCGCAACGGTTTCGCCCGGTACGCCTCGTGCAGGTGCACCAGTTCGGCCGGGTCCACCTCCTCGGGCACGTCCTCGGTGCCGATGTGCCGCTCGGCCTGCATCCGTTGCAGCCACTCGCGGGGCAGTTCGGCCGGGGGTGGATCCTCGCGTACGGACTGCTCCACGAAGACGCTGGTCAACTGGATCCGCAGGTAGTCCTCGGTCTGTGCCGGAGTCAGCGCGTCCAGGTCGAGTACGCCGTAGTGCTGACGCAGCCGATCGAAGTAACGTCGGACCGTGTCTTCGCTCAACGCGTGCGCGCCATGCGCCGGCACACCGAACTCGGCCAGGCAGTTGGCCACCGCGGCGGTCACCAGAGCGGCCAGCTCGGGCGGGTTGGTGAAGATGCTGCAGGTGTGCCGGGCCGCCAACTCGGCGCGTAACGCCTCGATCTTGTCGGCGTCCGCGCCCCGGTCGATCGAGGTACGGGGCCACGGCGCGTCCTCGTCGAGCAGGAATATCAGGCAGGGCTTACCGGTCGCCATGGCTTCCCGGTATTCCAACTCGGTGATCGACTTGTCGTAGCCGGCGGGCACGAAACCGTAGCGCCAGGCGAATATCCCGACGTAAACCTCGCATTCAGCGACGTCGGCCAAGCATTTCTCCAGTGGCCGCCGATCCTCGGCAACGTAGGACTCCATCGCCATGTCCTCGACCCGCAGCCGGCGCAGGGCGAGCTGGACCGCAGCACGGCAATCCTGCAGGTCCCGGAAGGTGGCTGAAACGTAGACCTTGGTCACGGCGGCTCCCTCGCGGCGTGAGCGGCACGTGGCGCAACCGTACCAATAGGACGCAAGAAAATGTTTTCTCGACGAGAGTTGGCAGCCGGCTAGAAACCGCTGTCGAACATCCGGGACGGCGAATTTTGTATTCCCCAGAGCTGACCGACCTGGCCCGGGCAGCCACTACCGCCAAATATCGACATAAGTCACAATGAGTCGGGCAAACGATTTTGTGGCCACGGACGCGGACAGTCGGCCGACCAGTGGTGCGCCGGGAAATATGATGGATGGCAATCAGCCGATCGGTGCCGCCGCCCGTCGTGCGGCACGGTCGTCAGTGGCCGGGCATGACATTGCGGAGGTTCCATGCTGACCTTGGGTGAGGTCCACACCGGGCTTCTCCAGAACTCGACCTCGCTCTCCCTGGAGCACACCGCCCAGCTCCTCGACCGGCTCGTCGGCGAGCGGGTCCGCCGGTCGGAACGGCCGATCTCCTATGCCGTCTCCGCCGATCAGCTGACCGGCATCGACTGCCAACTGCCGACCCGATCCGGCAGTCGGTCCCGAGGGGTCGGCACCGTCGTGTCGCACGCTGCCGTCACCGGTGGCCACGTGGTGCAGGGCTCCACCTACACCCGGGTCGGTCGGGCCGCCGCAAACCGCCGACTGGTCTGGTCGCACTATCTGTCCCGCCCCGGTCACGTCGAGACGATCGGCAAGGTCGACGCCCGAGACGTCTGCGGGGGCTTCCTGGGCACCGTCTACCAGCCGCAGGTGCTGGACATCGGGGCAGTGAGCGCCCGCACCATGGACGCCGTACAGCTGTCGTCACGCCTGGACCGACGGCCACCGTTCCGGACCCGGCGGACCCGACTGCGCTGGGCGGTCATACCGGCCGAGGATCCGAGCGCCGAACCACGGGGAACGTTCCGGGTCGAGTCCGCCACCCTACGCACCCTGGAACTGACCGTCGGGCACGACGACGTACACGCGGTCGTCGCCCTCTGCGAGGACCTTGCCCTGCACGACTGGCTCCTGACCACACTGCTGTCTCTCATCGAGGCCAGCCTCACCAGCCCCGGCACCCGGGCGCAGAAGATCGACCGACTCCGACCGGCGATCGACTGCCTACTGCACCTCTGGATGCCCGCCGCCCGCCTGGACGAAGCGGTCCTACCGGTCTGGCAGGCCCTGGAACGACGTCCCGGCTTCACCCGGCAGTGGCAGTCCTCGGTCGACCGCATCCGGGACCAGGTCACCCTGAGCACCATCGCCCTGCTGGAGGCGTCGGCGAGCTGAGAACCGGACGCCCCCACGCCGGCCGACGCAGGTACGACCACCGCCGGCCGGCCTACCCACGCGGGTACCGGATGAGCAGGCTGGCCACGACCTCCTCGTCGCCGTACGCCCGGTAGATATGTGGGACATCGGACTGCCAGCGGATGTACTCCCCGGGACCGGCCAACAGTGGCGCGTCCACCGGACCGGCCTGTAGCACTCCCGCGAAGACGGTGATGTGCTCGGTCACCCCCGTCTGGTGCGCGGGCGAGGTCTGCACCGGTCCGGGCGGGACCCACATCCGGTACAGCTCGGCGGTGACCGCCGGATCGTCGAAGATCTCCAGCAGGGTGACTTCGACGGCGGCTCCGCGCAGTACGGCCGGTTCCCCCTCCGGCGGCTGGGCCAGTACGGCGGCCAGCGGCACACCGAGTTCGGCGGTCACCGCCTGAAGCGTTTCCAGGGTCGGGTTCCGGGTGCCGTTCTCCAGACCGGAGAGCGTCGCCTTGCCGACTCCGGCCCGGCGGGCCAGTTCGGACAGGGAAATGCCCCGCTCCTGGCGTAGGCGGCGAAGCCGTACGCCGATGTCGCCAGCACCGGCATCCAGGGCGGGCCGCCGGGGTGGGGCCGTCCGGTCAGCTGGTACCGCCCGATGGTGGTCTGGTGCACCCGAATCCATGAGGGCTATGGTGCAGCATTGGATCGTTCCGTTTACGGAACGCCAGCCTTTCTCACGGAAACAACAGCCTTCGCGCGGAAACGACCGCCTTCCGCGCGTGGAAACGACCGCCTTCGCGCGGACCAGTACCCCACCGACCGTCGCCGTACGGACCGCCTGCCGAGAGGGACCTGATGACCCGGCTGACGCAACCCATCCTGGCCGGAATAGTGACCGCGCTGGTCGGCTTCGCCAGTTCGTTCACGATCGTGCTCGCCGGACTACGTGCCGTTGGGGCCACCGAGCGGCAGGCCGCCTCCGGTCTGCTCGCGCTCTGCGTGGTCATGGGCCTGACCGCGATCTGGCTCTCGCTACGCCACCGGATGCCGATCAGCATCGTGTGGTCGACCCCGGGCGCGGCGCTGCTGGTCGCCACCGGACCGCTACCCGGCGGCTTCGGTACGGCGATCGGCGCGTTCCTCGTCGCCGCACTGCTGATCATCGCGGCTGGCCTGTTTCCGCCCCTCGGTCGCTGGATCACGGCGATCCCGAAACCGCTCGCGGCGGCCATGCTCGCCGGTGTCCTGTTCGACCTGTGCCTCGCACCGGTACGCGCCCTCGTCGAGGTCCCGTTGCTGGCCGGACCGGCGGTCGCCACCTGGCTGCTGTTGAGCCGTCTCGCCCGACGGTGGGCGGTGCCGGCCGCACTGGTGGTGGCGATAGTGGGGATCGCCGTGACCAGTCCGGCGGACGGGCTGGCCGGCGTCGACCTCCGGCCGGTGGTCGAGCTTCAGACCCCCGACTGGAACACCGCGGCGTTGATCGGGCTCGCCCTGCCACTGTTCCTGGTCACCATGGCCTCGCAGAACGTGCCGGGGATGGCAGTGCTGGCCGAGTACGGCTATCGGCCGCCACTACGAGGCATCCTGCTCCGCACCGGTCTGGCCAGTGCCGTCGCCGCGCCCTTCGGCGGGCACATGATCAACCTGGCCGCGATCACCGCCGCCCTCGCCGCCAGCCCGGACGCCGACCCCGATCCCGGGCGGCGCTGGGTCGCCTCGGTCACGGCGGGGGCGGGAATGATCGTCCTCGGTCTCGGGGCCGGTCTGGCGACCGCACTCGTCCTGCTCTCGCCCCCGGTGCTGATCGAGGCGGTGGCCGGGCTCGCCCTGCTCGGCGCACTCGCCGGAGCGGTCACCACCGCGGTCGAGGAGCCGTCCGGCCGAGAGGCGGCGATCGTCACCTTCCTGGTGACCGCCTCCGGGGTGACCCTGCTGGGCGTGGGTGCCGCCTTCTGGGGCCTGCTGGCCGGCGGCTTGCTGCTGCTCGTACACCGCCGCCGCAAGGCAACGGCCTCCGAGCCAACGAAGGAGGAGGGAGCGACGGCTCCGGTCACTCCTCCGGTACGAGTTCAGCGGTGAGCACGTTCAGGCGTACCTCGCTGGCACCCACCGCGCCGATCTGGTCCGCCTCGACATACACCGCACCGTCGAGCGGCCGACGGGCGTCGACCTTGAGGAAGCCCTCCCGGAGCAGTCGTGCGGCCGTGTCGGCCGGCACCTCCGGTTCCTCGGCCCCGGCCCGGATCAGATCGTCGAGACCGACGTCCGCATCGGGGGTCGGTGCCTGCACGGTCACCGCATTGGGGTCACCCAACTGGACCAGGTCAACCGTGCCGACCTCGACGCCAGCCGCGTCGACCACCCGCATGCCGGGGACGATCACGGCGATCGACTGTGCTCCGGAAGTGCGCTCCTGTTGCATGATGTCCCGATTCCCCCGGACTGTCGCCGTCAAACGCCGGCAGCCCGGGCGACGACTCCCGCTAGGTGTGTGACAGCTCCCGCCAGGTGTCGGTGCCGGCCAACAGCGCCCGCACCAGGTCGTACGCCTCGTCCTCGCTGCCGAACTCGTAGAACTGGGAGACGCCCTCGGCACCCCCCGCCCGCTGCTCGACGTGCCAACGGTCCGCGTCGGCGCGGAGGAAGATGTCCCGCCTCGCCAGCCGTCCCCACTTCCCGTTCCACCAGTGTTTGCGCTGCTCCACGACGCAGACCCTATCGAACACATGTTCGACTACGCGGGAGCGCCGCCCCGGTTCCGCCGAACGACGGAATCCCGGGGCGTACGCGCGCGCGTCGACGTGCCCGCCGGTCAGCGGCCGGTACGGGGAGCGTTCCAGTCGTACGGGGTGTCCGGGTCGCTACGGTCGGACCGCGACTGCGCCGGTGGCTGCGGCTGGGCTGGCACCCGACCGGCGGCGACCAGCGCGTCCCGGATCTCGGTCAGCAGTTTGACCTCCTCGCTCGGCGCGGCCGGCGGCGGCTCCTCGCCCCGCTTACGCCGCTCGGCGAGCTTGTTCATCGGGAAGACCACCAGGAAGTAGAGCGCGGCAGCGGTCAGCAGGAAGGTGATGACCGCGTTGACGAAGGCGATCCAGTCGAACGGCACGTCGAGGATCTTCGGCGCTGCCCCTTCGATGCCGTTCTTCTTGCCCGTGATCAGCAGCACGATGACCGTGATCAGCGGCTTCAGGAACGAGTTGGTGAGCTGGGTGACCACGGTGGTGAAGGCGGCACCGATGACGACACCGACCGCCAGGTCGACGACGTTTCCGCGCATGATGAAGTCTTTGAAGCCCTTGAGCATCGGCAAACTCCCCGAGATATCCGGTTCTCTGTCCGCGACAACCTATGCCCCGTCGGGCGCTTCCAGAAAAGCACCGGCCTCCCGGGCCGCCTGGATGGGATCACCGGCTCGGATCGCGTCGACCAGCCGACTGTGGTCAACGTACCGGTCGGGGGTCAGTTCGCTGCCCATCGCGTCGGCGACCGTGTCCCACATCGCCGAGGCCACGGAGACGTACAGCTCGGCCAGCATCGCGTTGTGCGCCGCCGCCATGATCGTCGTGTGTAGCGCCACGTCGGCGGAGACGAACTCGGCGACTCCGCCGGCCCGCCAGGCGGCCTCCCGGGTGGCGAGCGCGCGGTCGAGGGCGACCAGGTCCTCCGGCGTACGACGCAGCGCGGCCAGTCGGGCCGCCTCCACCTCGAACGCCCGGCGGACCTCCACCACCTCGGCGGTCTTGGCGTCGGCGACCCGACGACCGACGGCACCGGAGAGTTCGTCGGTGGAGACGACGTAGGTGCCGGAGCCCTGCCGACACTCCAGCACCCCCGCGTGCACGAGCGCGCGGACCGCCTCCCGGACCGTGTTGCGCCCCACGCCGAAGGTCTCGACCAGTTGCGGCTCGGTCGGGATCTTGCCGCCTAGCGGCCAGTCACCGGCGGCGATCCGGCCTCGAAGCTGCTCGATCACCTGACGGACGCGGGTCTGCCGGGGGGCGGACGACGGGGAATTCAGGGTCCGTGTCATCGGTTACATCATCCGACCGGAATTCATCCCATGATTGTAGGGTCACTCGCATGACGCCGCCGCCCACCACTGTCGCCGAGTCGTCGGCCACGACGCCGGCTGGGCCGGCGGAGCCCGAACCGACCGCCCCGACCCACGCCACGACCGGCGTCGACCCCACGAAGTCGACCGCCCGAGTTCCGGGCAGTGTCGTGGTCCTCGCCGGCATCCTGCTCGTCGCGATCAACCTGCGCGCTGCCATCACCGGCCTCGGCGCGCTGCTCGACGAGGTACGCACCGGGCTACAGCTCTCCGGCGCCCTGTCCGGGTTGGCCACCACCCTGCCCACCATCGCCTTCGCCGTACTCGGCGCACTGACCCCGTGGCTGATCCGCCGGTTCACCCCGGCCCGGATCCTGGTCGCCTCGATGGTGGCCCTGGTCGTCGGTCAGGCGCTGCGGGTCGTCACCGACAGTTCGCTGATCTTCCTCGTCACCAGCGCGCTCGCGCTGGGCGGGATCGCGGTGGCCAACGTCCTGCTGCCGATGCTGGTCAAGCAGTACTTCCCGCAGCGCATCGGGCTGGTCACCGGGGCGTACACGATGATGTTGACCGTCGGTTCGACGGTGGCGGCGGCCGCATCTGTGCCGATCGCGCACGCCTTCGGTTCGTGGCGGGCCGGTCTCGCCGCCTGGGCGATCATGGCGGCGCTCGCCGTCTTCCCGTGGTTGCCTGCCGCGCTGCGTCGATCCCGGCGACTCGGAACCGGCCAGCGGACCCACGCCGCGTCCACCGCTGCCCGGGTACGCCCCGGCCGGACCAAGCTCGGCTGGGCGATGGCGATCTACTTCGGCACCCAGTCGTTGAGCGCGTACGCCGTCATGGGCTGGCTGGCCCAACTCTTCCGGGACGCCGGTTTCAGCGCGGAGAACGCCGGACTGCTGCTGGCCGGGGTGACCGCGCTCGGCGTACCGATCGCCCTGGTGATGCCCACGTACGCGACCCGGCTACGGACGCTGCGCCCGCTCGTTCTCAGCCTGTCGGCCGCATCCGTGGTCGCCTACCTCGGCCTGGCCATCGCGCCGCACGGCGGGGCGCTGGTCTGGATGACGCTGCTGGCCATCGGACAGAGCGCGTTCCCCCTGGTGTTGGCCGCCATCGGAATGCGGGCTCGGACCGCCGAGGGCACGGTGGCGCTCTCCGCCTTCACACAGAGCGTCGGGTACGTCATCGCGGCACTCGGCCCGCTGCTGGTCGGACTGCTCTACGAGGCGACCGGTGGCTGGCAGGTGCCGATCGGCTTCCTACTCGTCGCGTTGGCCACCCAGACCATCGCCGGGCTGGCCATCGCCCGGCCACGGTTCATCGAGGACGAGGGGCGAATCGGCGGGAACGCCGGTTAGGCCGATGCGGCTGCGGAGTCACCCGCGACCGCCTCGTCCACCGTCGGGTAGGTGTGCAGCACCTCGACCAGCCCGCTGACTTCGAGAATGCGCAGCACGCCGCGCTGGGGTGCGGCCAGCCGGACCACGCCGCCGGCCTCGTCGCTGCTGTTCTTCGCGCGAACGAACACGCTCAGCCCGGTCGAATCGCAGAACGACAGCTCGGCGAGGTCGAACACCAGCCGAGTGTGCCCCTTGTCGAGCTGGTCCGTGATCTGATCCTGAAGCTGCGGCGCGGTGGCCATGTCGAGCTCGCCCGCAATCGACACGACGACCACGTCGCCACGCTGTTCCGCCCGCACCGTCAACGACATCCGCGACCTCCCCTTCCTGGAGGAACGGTACTCCACCGATAGGGCTAGACACAGCACGGGAGCCCGACAGCCCGCCCTGATGTAAGGAAGGGGCCCTTCCTATCGCTTTTTGTATAGGAAGGGCCCCTTCCTAACACCCTCGGACGCCGCACACTTGACGACGCTATTCACTCAGTGAATAGTGTCCCCCATGTCCACAGCGCACGTGCTGCTCGGCCTGCTCACCACCCGCCCACAACACGGCTACCAGCTCAAACACGCCTACGACCAGCGACTACCCCAGGCCAAGCCACTGGCATACGGGCAGGTCTACGCCACCCTCGGTCGGCTCGAACGGGACGGGCTGATCGAGCCGGCCGGCCACGACCGCGAGAGCGGGCCGGACCGGACGTCCTACACCGCCACCGAGGACGGCCGGGGCGCGCTGGCGACCTGGCTGGAGACCGTCGAGCCCCCCGCGCCGTACGTCAGCAGCACCCTGCTCGCCAAGGTCGTCGTCGCACTGCTGGTAACCGACGTGGAGCCCGCCCGGCGTTACCTCACCGCCCAACGGCAGGCACACACCACCCGGCTCCGCGAGCTGACCCGGGTCAAGACCGATCCGGCCGCCGCCCTCGGTGACGTGATCGCCGCCGACTTCGCCATCGCCCATCTCGACGCGGACCTGCGGTGGTTGCAGACCACCTTGGATCGGGTCGTCGACTGGCACCGGGAGGTGCACGCACCATGACCGAATACGATGCGGTCCGCTACGAACGTTCGGGACAGCCACGCTTCGACGCCGCTGCTCCACCGCCACTACTTCAGGCCCGTGGGGTGGTCCGCTCGTACGGCCAGACCGCCGCCCTGCGCGGGGTGACCCTCGACATCGCCGAAGGCGAACTCGTCGCCGTCACCGGTCCCAGTGGCTGCGGCAAGTCGACGCTGCTGCACTGCCTCGCCGGCATCCTGCGACCGGACTCCGGCGAGGTGACCTACCGGGGGCACCGAATCGACACCTGGTCGGAGGGTGCCCGCTCGAAGCTGCGTCGGACCGAGTTCGGGGTGCTGTTCCAGTTCGGTCAACTCGTCGCCGAGTTGACCGCGGCGGAGAACGTCGCGTTGCCGCTGCTTCTCGCCGGCACGGGGCGGCGAGAAGCGCGGACCGCCGCGCTGTCCTGGTTGGACCGACTGGCCGTGGCCGACCTGGCCGACAAGCGCCCCGGCGAGATGTCCGGTGGCCAGCAACAGCGCTGCGCCACCGCGCGGGCGCTGGTCACCGAGCCCCGGGTGCTCTTCGCCGACGAGCCGACCGGTGCGCTGGACACGCTCAGCGGCGAGCAGGTGTTGGGCCATCTCGTCCGGCTGGCCCGGGAACAACGCACCACGGTCGTCCTGATCACCCACGACGCCCGGGTGGCGGGTTACACCGACCGGGAGATCATGCTCCGCGACGGCGTGATCGACCAGACCGGGCTGGGTTCTGCTGCGCCGCTGCTGGGCGGCTACCACCGATGAAGCCGCTGACCCTGTTTCGCCTCGCGCTGGCCGGCACCCGTACCGACATGCTCCGGGTGCTGCTCACCGGACTCAGCGCCGCGTTGGCCACCCTCGTTCTGCTGGCCGCCCTGACCGTACTGGCCATTCCCGCTGTGGGCGAGCCGGGCGAGACCGGGGGCGAGGCCTGGTCGACGCAGTACACCAACGCATTGCTCCGGGAACCGGGGCTGCGCCCCGGGGTCGCCTTCACCCTGCTGCTGCTCACCATCCCGGTGCTGGCATTGGCCGGTCAGTGCGCCCGACTCGGCGCTCCGGCCCGGGACCGCCGACTGGCCGCCATCCGGCTGGCCGGCGCCACTCCCCGCCAGACCATCACCATCGCCGCCGCCGAGACCGGTACGGCCAGCCTGCTCGGCACCGCCACCGGCCTCGCGGTCTACCTCGTCGGCCGGTGGCTGCTGCATCGGCCGGACACCGAGGGGCGGCTGATGCTGCCCACCGACGTACTGCCCTCGGCCGGCGTACTGGTCGCCGTGGTGCTCGGCCTGCCGTTGATCGCCACCCTGGCCACCGCTGTCCTGCTGCGCCGGGTCTCGGTGACCCCGCTCGGGGTGACCCGCCGGACCCGACGCGACCGTGCCCCCCGCCCCTGGCCGGGTCTGCTCATCCTGCTCGGCCTGTCCGCGTTCGCCGCCATCCAGCCGCTCGTCCAGTGGCATACACGAACCGACCGGACGATGCCGTCCGGGCTGGTGCCCCTGCTGCTGATCGGCGGCGGGCTGCTCGCCATGATCGGCGTGGTGCTCGGCACCGCCTGGCTCTCCTACACCACCGGGCGGGTGCTGCACCGGTTCGCTCGACGACCCGCCACGCTGCTGGCCGCCCGCCGGTTGACCAGCGACCCATGGCTGGGCAGCCGCACCTTCGCCGCGCTGCTGGCCGCAGTGCTCTTCGGCGCTGGGGCAGCCGGGATCCGCGCCTGGTTCGTCGCCAACGACCAGGTGTCCGCCGCAAGCCAGCGGTTCTGGGATCAGATCGAGGGGCGTACGCCCGAACTCCTGACCGGCGACAGCTTCTACGTACAGACCATGGATCTGATCAACCTTGCGGTGGTCGTCGCGCTGGTCATCGCCGCGGGCGGGCTGCTGATCGCCATCGTGGAGAGTGTCGTCGCCCGGCATCGGGCGTACGCGGCACTGGTGGCGACCGGTGTGCCCCGATCGGTGCTCGGCCGGTCGATCGTCTGGCAGGCGTTGACCCCTGCCGTCCCGGCCATCCTGGTGGCGTCGACCGTCGGCCTGCTGCTGTCGCGAGGCATCTTCCCGCAGCCCAGATACCGTGGATCAGCGTCGTACTGCGACGCTCCCGTGGAGGTCTGCACCGGCCCCACCGCCCAGAGCGCGCCCCGCCGTACGGTGGTCGCGCCGGAGTTCACCCAGGCGGTGGCCGTACCGTTCGACGATCTCGTGTGGTACGGCGCCGGCGCGCTGGGAATGATTCTGCTGGCCGCCATGGTCGGGGTGCTCTTCCTCCGGGGCAGTACGGCGGTGGAGGAACTGCGGACGACCTGACCGGTCATTTGTTGCGGACCACCACTCCTTTGGAGGTGGGCGTGGCGTGCAGTTCGAGCCGGACGATCCGGGAGTCCGGTGGAATGTCGAAGACGATCACCCCGATCGCCTGGTTGCCGGGGTCGATCTCGGACAGGAAGCCCTGCTGATCGACGTTGGCGAGAAAACCGGCTCCACTGTCCGGCCGGAACTGCACGCCCTTCGGCCCGTACGCCCGTTGTAGCGAGTCGGTGATGACAGCCGACTGTTGGCCGAGGTTCCGGACCGCCAACTCGACCACACAGAACTGGCCCACCGCGTCCTGGCTGACGAACGGATCACCGATCTGACCGATCCCGCACTCCACGTCGCGTACCACGAACTCCAGGTCTCCGTCGCGGGCCGGCTGGTGCAGGCCGACCACCTGCTGGCGTTCCTCGCTGATCTCGGCGAGGGCGTCCCAGCCCATGAAGAGCGCGGTCGCGGCGGCAGCAACGCAGGCGCAGGACAACAGCGCGGCGACGATGCCGAGAACGAGCCAGAGTCGCCGATTGGCCGGCGGGGGCGGGCCACCGGGCGGCTGCCAATCGCCGGGCGGCTGGCCTGCACCGGGCGGCGCGGGTGGGGGCGGACCGGCCGGCGGCCCGCCGATGGATGGCGCGATGTACCGGGTCTCCGGCGTGGACCAATCCGGTGGACGGGGCACAACGGGCGGCTGGCTGGTACCTGCCTCGCTCCGGTACGGCTCGGCGACGTAGCGGTGTGCCTCGGCGACGGTGGGTTGGGGCGCGGTGACGTCGATCGGCTGCGGCTCGTCCACCGTACGGTCGGCGACCGGGTCCGGCATCGGCTCCTGGTTGGGGCCGAGCGGAGGCGGCGGATCGACCGCCCACTCCCAGTGCCGGGCCTCCCCCTCTGCCGGCCCACCGGGGGACGGCTCTCCACTGCCGCCCGGCTGGCGGGCGGGCCCGACACCGGATTGGGTCGAGCCGTCGTCTGCCGGTCCGGGCGTGGTCATCGCGATCCCCCGAGTTGCGCGAAGCACTTTGCGGAAATTCTAGACTTTCGCCCTATTCATCCCCTGACGAATGCCATTCTTGTCGCGGTTCTCGACGTGGAATTCCACCGCCATCCCGGCGGAGGGGGCAGGAGACCGGCAAGACACGCTGAGGGGTCGCCCGAGATCGGACGACCCCTCAGTACGTCAATGAGGTGGCGGGTCAGGCCACGTTGAGCCGGTCCAGGATCCAGGCGGCCATGAACGCCTCCTCCCGCCAGGCGTTGTAGCGGCCGCTCGGCCCGCCATGCCCGGCCTCCATCTCGGTCTTCAGCAGGTACGTCCCGTCCGGTGCGGCCGCCCGCAGCCGGGCGACCCACTTCGCCGGCTCGTGGTAGAGCACCCGGGTGTCGTTCAGGCTGGTCATCGCCAGGATCGCCGGATAGTCGACGGCGGCCACGTTCTCGTACGGCGAGTACGACTTCATGTAGCCGTACACCTCGGGGTCGGCCAGCGGGTTGCCCCACTCCTCCCACTCGGTGACCGTCAACGGCAGCGACGGGTCGAGGATCGAGGTGAGCGGGTCGACGAACGGCACCTGCGCGACAATGCCGGTGAAGGCGTCCGGTGCGAGGTTGGCGATCGCACCCATGAGCAGCCCGCCGGCCGAGCCGCCCCGGGCGACCAGCCGCTCGCTCGACGTCCAGCCGGACTTGACCAGATGCTGGGCGCAGGCCACGAAGTCGGTGAAGGTGTTCTTCTTGGCCAGCAGCTTGCCTTCGGTGTACCAGCGTCGGCCCAGCTCACCACCGCCCCGCACGTGCGCGACGGCGAACACCACGCCCCGGTCCAGCAGGGACAGTCGGGGGATGGAGAACCACGGGTCCATGCTGGCCTCGTACGACCCGTAGCCGTAGATGACGCACGGAGCAGAGCCGTCCCGGGGCGTACCGGCCCGGCAGACCAACGAGATCGGCACCCGGGTGCCGTCATCGGCCAACGCCCAGTCCCGATGCTGCTCGTAGTCGGCCGGGTCGTACGACCGCCCGTCCGGCCCGGGCAGCACCGGCTGCTGCTTGCGCAGCACCATCGCCCGGGTCACCAGGTCGTAGTCGTAGACCGAGTCCGGGGTGATCAGCGAGCTGTAGTGGAACCGGATGCTGCCGGTCTGGTATTCGGGGTTGCTGTCCAGGCCCACGCTGTAGAGCGGCTCGGAAAACTCGATGTCGTACGGCTCGGTGCTGCCGACCGTGAGCACCCGGATCCCGGTCAGCCCCTCGGTACGTACCGACACCACGATGTGGTTGGCGAAGGCGTCGACCGACTCCAGCCGGGTGCCGGGCGAGTGCTCGATCATCGGCACCCAGTCGCCGGGTGCGTCCGCCGAGGTGTACGCCAGCGCGAAGTCCTCGGCGTCGTCGTTGTGCAGGATCAGGAAGCGATGGCCGTGATGCTCGACCTGATACTCGACGCCCTGCCGCCGGGGCGCGACGACCGCCGGCTCGCCGGTCGGGTTACCGGCCGGAATGACCCGTACCTCGCTGGTCATCTTGCTGTGGATGTCGATGAGGATGAACTTCTCCGACCGGGTGAGTTCCACCCCCACCCAGAACCGCTCGTCCGGCTCCTCGTAGACGACCACATCGTCACTGGCCGGGGTGCCCACGACGTGCCGCCACACCCGGTTGGGCCGCCACGCGTCGTCCACGGTCAGGTAGAACAGGATCGAGCCGTCGGCCGACCAGGCGCTGCCGTAGAAGGTGTCCGGCACCTCGTCGGCCAGCACCGCACCGGTCTGGAGGTCCTTGACCCGCAGGGTGAACCGCTCGTCGCCGGCGAAATCGGTGGAGTAGGCCAGCCAGCGACCGTCCGGGCTGACGTCGAAGGTGCCCAGGGCGAAGAAATCGTGCCCCTCGGCCAGCACATTGCTGTCGAGCAGGATCTCCTCGCCGTCCAGCGGCGTACCGTCGGCCGGCATCGGCGGATCGGTCTCACCGTCGCGTACCGCCCGCCGGCACCGGATGCCGTACTGCTGCCCCTCGACCGTACGCAGGTAGTACCAGTAGTCACCCTTGCGGGCGGGCACCGAGAGGTCGGTCTCCTGGGTACGTTGCTTCGTCTCGGCGAACAGCGTCTCCCGCAACGCCGCCAGGTGGGCCGTGCTGGCCTCGGTGTAGGTGTTCTCCGCCGTCAGGTGGGCGATCGTCTCCGGATCGTCCTTGTCGGCAAGCCAGGCATATTCGTCGATGAAAGTGTCGCCGTGATGGGCACGTTCGGTCGGGACCCGTTTGGCGATGGGGGCGCTGGCGGTCGTCTCGGTCGTCACCCCGGCCACGTTACCGTCGCGACACGCCGACCGCGATCGCACACCGCCAGTGATCGGCGGCGGAGCAACTGACGCCGAACCGACAGACTTACGAGCGTGGCGAATCGTTCGAACGTATGTACGATGTCGCGCGTGGCGGATGGTACGAGATCGATATCACCCGGATCGGACGTGGACATCGTCCGCCGGCTCGCCGACATCTGCGGGCCGGGGTTCGCCCGCGCCGCCGGGCCGGCAGACGGGGTGGCCGGCGCACCCGCCCGTTGGGTGGCGGCACCCGGGACGGCAAGTGCCGTCGGAGCCGTACTCCGGACTGCGGCCGACCACGACCTCACGGTGGCGCCCCGAGGTGCCGGCACCAAACTCGACTGGGGTGCCGCCCCGACCCGACTGGACATCGTGCTGGACACCGGTCGACTCGCCGGGATCCATCGCTGGTCCCGGCAGGAACAGACCGTCGAGGTGGGGGCCGGCACCCCGCTGCGCGCCGTCCAGGCGGTGCTGGGGCGGCACGGCCATCGACTCGCCGTGGACGTCCGGTCGGCGGACGCGACGGTCGGCGGGGTGCTGGCGACCGACGAGGTCGGCCCGTTGTGCCATCGCCACGGCACCCCTGGCGACCAGGTCATGGGGGTGAGCTACGTCGACGCCGCCGGGGTGCCGACCCATGCGGGTGGCTGGGCAGCGGGCGAATCTCCCGGGTACGACCTGGCCCGGCTGCTGTGCGGCTCGTACGGCGCGCTCGGCGTGTTGGTCTCGGCCACGCTCCGGGTACGGCCCGTCCCCGCACGCCGGGTGTGGGTGTCCCGTCCGGTGTGGACACCGTGGGAGATGCACACCCTGGTTGGTGAGATCCTCGCTACCTCGCTGGCCCCCACCGCCATCGAACTCGACCTGCCCGCCACCGACGATCTGCCCGGCACTTCCGACCTGCCCACCGCCCCGAGCCTGCCCGCTGCCCCGCGCCGGGCGGTTGCTTCAGGGGCGGCTACTGCTCGCGGTAACCATTCCGGACCGCCCGCCGGCACCCTCGCCATCCTGCTCGAAGGCGACTCCGCCGAGGTGGCCACCCGCGCTGCCCAGCTGGGCAAGTTGCTCGGCAGCCGGGCCGAAGCCGCCGACTCGCCCCCACCCTGGTGGCAGCGTTACCCATTCGGCCCGGACGACATCGCCCTGCGCATCGCCGTACCCGTCGGCGACCTGCACGCCGCCGTGTACGCGCTGCGGGACGCCGTCGGCGCACCGGTGCCGGTACGCGGTGCAGCCGGTCTCGGCGTCGTGTACGCCGTACTGCCGCCCCGCACGCCACCTCGCCGGGTGGCGACGATCCTCACGGCGATGCGCGGGGTGCTGCTCGCCCGCGATGGCAGCTGCGTGGTGGTCACCGCGCCCCCTGAGGTACGCCGCTCTGTCGACCTGTGGGGAGCGCTACCCGACCTGTCGGCCCGACGCCGGATCAAGGAGCACTTCGACCCGTACCGGCGGCTGGCCCCGGGCCGCTATCCAGGCGGCAGCTAGCCTCAACCGACAGCCGCTATCCAGGCGCCAGCCGTTACCCAGGCAGTTGGGTGACCGCCATCCACGCCGATTCAGGCGCGGGTCGCCACCACGACTGTGTCGAGCGCGTCGACGGTCCGGTCCTCGATCCGTACCGGCCGGCGGACGGTCTCGGCGCGCCGGATCCGTAGTCCGTTGAGGGCGGCGACAATCCCGTCCGGGGTGTAGAGCAGCCCCGGATCCTGTGGCCCACCCACCCCGTCGGTCAGGTTGACCACGTCGTGCCCCACGACGAGCAGTGTGCCGCCCGGGGCCAGGGCCGCCCGTGCCCGGGCCAGCACTCCGGCCAGCTCGGCGGCGGGCAGATGCAGGTACGCCACCAGCACCGCGTCGAAGGCCCCGTCCGGCGGTACGTACTCGCGCACGTCACCGACCTCCCACCGCACCGGTACGGCGCGCTCCTCGGCAAGCCCACGTCCCCGTTCCACGGCGACCTCGGAGAAGTCGACGGCGGTGACCTGCCAGCCGTTGCTGGCGAGCCAGACCGCGTTACGTCCCTCGCCGGCCGCCAGGTCCAGTGCCGTACCGGGTGGAAGGGGCGCGAGTTCCTCCACCACGAACCGGTTCGGCTCGCCGGTCCAGACCAGGTCGGGCGAGGCCGCGTACCGGGCATCCCAATCGGTGCTGTCCATCGCCGCCACCCTCCAGACTGATCCACTTGAGTAGAGCACGCATCCCACCACTCACGCCGCCACCACCGCCACCACCACCGCCACCGCTTTGCGGTTAGGAAGGGCCCCTTCCTATGCAAAATGCGATAAGAAGGGGCCCTTCCTTACATCGGGCCGGCGTCGGGCGATCCGGCAGGCGAGCAGCGCCACGGCCGCCCCGCCGAGGGCGCTGGTCGCGCACCACAGCCATGGGCTGGCCAGCACCGGTCGGGGTACCTGTTGGGCGAGGACGAACACCCCCATCACCACCACGAACCAGCCGAACATCCGGCGTAGCACGTTTTCGGGTATCCGACCGGCGAGACGGCCGCCGAGCAGACTGCCGACCACGGCGGCGGCAGTCACCGCACCGGCGAGACCCCAGTCGATCTGGACGCTGGACAGGTACCCGGCCAGCCCCGCGAACGACTTCATCGCGATCACCACCAGGGAGGTGCCGACCGCGATCGGCATCGGCAACCCACCGAGCAACGCGAGAGCCGGTACGACGAGGAAGCCACCGCCGGCACCTACCAGTCCCGTCGCCAGGCCGACCACCACCCCGTCGGCGACGACTCGCAGCAGTGGCAGTTCGCCGGAGGCCGTGTCGGAACCTTCGGTTTTCCGTCGGCCCCGGATCATCGCGGTGGCGGTGGCCAGCATCATCAGCGCGAACCCGGTCAGCAGGACGCCGGCGGGGATGAAGGCGGCGAGCCGGCCGCCCCCGTACGCGCCGGCCATGCCGGCCAGGCCGAAGATCAGACCGGTCCGCCACCTGATCCGCCCCGCCCGCGCGTGCGGCAGGACCGCGACGGCACTGGTGACGCCGACCACCAGCAGCGAGGTGGCGATCGCCTCCTTCGCTTCGAGACCGGCCACGTAGACCAGCAGCGGTACGGCGAGGATCGAACCGCCGCCACCGAGCAGGCCCAGGCTGACCCCGATGAGTACGGCCAGCCCGACGGTCAGCGCCACCCCGCTCATGACCGGCTCGTGGTCGGTGTTCCGTCTCGGAGCTGGCTGACGATGGTGTCTACCCGACAGCTCGCTCCCTGGTTGTAGGGCAGCTTGCTGAGCAGCATGCCCATCGCGCAGGTGTTGGTCAGCGCGGCGAAGGTCAGTCCGGCCCCGATGAACGCGGCCACCCACTTCAGGCCCGGTACGAACACCGAGGCGAGGATGCTGACCAGCACGATCGATCCGGCCACCAGGCGTACCTGGCGCTCCAGGTCCCAGCGGGCCCGCCCCTGGTTCACCGGTGCCTGGCTGGCCTGCCAGGACATCATCCCGCCACCCAACACTCTGAGGTTGGTGAGTCCGGCCTGGGCCAGGGTCTGCTCGGCCTGGGCGGCCCGGGCACCGGAGCGGCACACCAGGACGACGTCCTCGTCGAGGTGGGCCAGTAGTTCGGCCCGGTGTTCGCGGAGCAGGTCGAGGGGCACGTTGTACGCGCCGGGGATGTGTGCGGTCTCGAACTCGGCCGGTGTCCGTACATCCAGGATGCGGGGTGCCCGGCCTGAGTCGATGAGTTCCCGCAGGGTTGCGGAGTCGATGATTGCGCTGGTGCTCATGGTTCCTCGGTCAGTAGTTGGTAGGGATCATCAGGAGAAGGGCTGGGCAGCGGACGACTGGCCGTCCGCTGCCCACCGGTCACGCCCCGCTGACCAGCGGGAGTCCGGCGGGTCCGGCGTGGGCGAACGAGTCGTCGATGAGCACCACCTGCCGGCCGGCGTTGGCCAGCAGGGAGGCGGCGACGCTGGCCCGGTAGCCGGAGCCGCAGTGCACCCAGACCGCCCCTTCCGGCACCTCGGCCAGCCGGTCCGGCAGCTCGGGCAGCGGAATGTGTACGGCACCCTCGAGGTGGCTGTCTCGCCACTCGTTGGTCAGCCGTACGTCGAGCACCGCTGCGGGTTCCGGCAGTCCAGCCGGTACGGTCCCAGCCTGTGCGGCAGCCAGCGCGGGGAAGTCCGCGACGGTCAGGGTACGCAGCTCACCCTGCTCTCCGGCCCAGTCCCGAGGCTGGCCGGTCGCGGCGGCGGCGGGGCGGTCGATGCCGATGCGCACCAGTTCCCGCTGGGCGTCGGCAACCTGCTCGGGGGTTTCGGCGAGCAGGGTGATCGGTACGCCCCAGTCGATGAGCCAGCCGAGCCAGGTCGACATCGGCCCGTCGAGGCCGAGGCTGACCGTCCCAGCGAGGTGCGACGATGCGTACGCCTTGCGGTGTCGCAGGTCGACCACCCACTGCCCGGCGGCGATGCGTTCGCGTAGTTCGGCGGCGTCGGCGCGAGCCACCGGGGTGAGGTCGACCGGGGCCGGTCCGGCGGAGTTGGCCACGCCCATGTGCGCGTAGTACGCCGGGTACGCGTCGAGCCCGGCCAGTGTCTCGGTTACGAACTCGACGGCGGCCAGTTGCAGTGCCGGGTTGGCGGTCCGCTCGCGACCGATGGTGGACTCGGGGGCGTCGGCCTGGCTGGCGGAGCAGAAGCTGCCGAAGCCGTGTGTGGGCCAGACCTGGGTGCCGTCGGGCAGCAGGTCGGCCAGCCGCTGCGCGGAGGCGTGCTGGTGGTGGGCCAACTCGTCGGCATACTGCTTGCCCAGCAGGTCGGTACGACCGGTGGTGCCGAACAGCAGCGAGCCGCCGGTGAAGACGCCGACCGGGGTCCAGCCGCCGTTGCCCGTTCGCTCGTCGAGCACGTACGACAGGTGGTGGAAGGTGTGTCCCGGGGTGGCCAGGACCCGCAGCCGCAGTACGTCGGAGACCTCGATCTCGTCCCCGTCGGCCACGGGGCGACGGGTGAAGGCCACTGTGTCGGCGGCGGCCACCAGGTATTCCGCCCCGGTGATCCGGGCCAGTTCGAGCCCGCCGGAGACGTAGTCGTTGTGGATGTGCGTCTCGACCACGTGGGTGACGCGTACACCCAGCCGCCCGGTCAGGTCCAGCACCCGGTCGATGTCACGCTGCGGGTCGACCACCACGGCGATCCGCCCGTCGGTGGCCAGGTAGCTCCGGTCGCCGAGCGACGAGGTCGCGACTACCGAGACTTTAACCGCCATTTGCCCTACTCCCTCTCAAAAGCGAGATACCCCGGGGGGTATTGCCGGGACATACGTCGCCCACTGTCGGGCGTATTCCAGGTACCCATCCGACGCGGGGGAAACCCCGCATCGGGACGATTCAGTTCAACAGATCAGGCCAGAGAGAGGAACAGCTTCTCCAGCTCCTCGTCGGTCATCTCCGGCTGCTCCCCACGCTCTCGGGCGGCGTTGCAGTACCGCATCCCGGACGCGATGATCTTGTAGCCCGCCCGGTCCACCGCCTTGGACACTGCGGCCAATTGGGTCAGAACGTCACGACAGTCGCGACCTTCCTCAATCATCTCAATGACCGCATTGAGTTGTCCTCGCGCCCGCTTGAGACGCGTCAACGCGTCGCCAACCATCTCCGGTTGCACCTTCACGACATCACCTCCCGCAGCCAACATACCCCCGGGGGTACCCGATCGACCAGTGCCCCCCAACCGCAGCCCCTGCCTCGACCAGGATCTGGGCGAGGCAGGCAGCCACCGGTCGAGGCAAGAGCACCGGTCGAGACAGGGGGACTGGCCGAGCACGGACGCAAGGAGCACAGCGGGAAGTCATGCGACCGGAGCAATGGACATCCGGTAACCTAGGCGCGCACGGGCCGCTAGCTCAATGGCAGAGCTGTGGACTTTTAATCCATAGGTTCGGGGTTCGAGTCCCCGGCGGCCTACCTCCGCCATCCGGATACCCCCCCTCCGGCATGGCCGGCCACCACCAGCATCACCGATCACGGCCGCCATGGCCGATCACCGCCTGGCGTCAGCGTGTTGCGCCGACCAACAGCATCAACTCTCAGCTCTTCCGCAGCCCGCAGCCGCAGCCGCTCGGGTTGTCCATTGTGCACTCCGTCGCGGTCGCACACGGCGATGCCGCAACCGCCACCGCCCACCCAGACGACGGCCCCCCCGTCGCCACCAAGCTCCAGCCGAGCGGACATCAGCGGGAACCTCCCAAGCGGACAGATCTGGGCAGCAGCCAAACGTGCCGGAAATTCCACGGCAACCGCCAGCCATCTTCCCCTTTCGGATCTTCAACACATCTGCTTCAATGATCGAAGTTCGTAGATGACGAGTGTTGCTACCACCCAGCTCACAAGGCTCATACCCGTCACGGGGGGTGTACGTACATGGTCCTGCGCGACATCGAAATCGCCGATCCGATCCGGTCGCTCGTACGGCCCGAAATCCTGTCCGACCCTTACCCAACCTACCACCGGCTCCGCGAACAACAACCGATCTTCTTCTACGCCCCCTTGCAGTCCTGGATGCTCACCCGATTTGCTGACTGCGCAACCGTCCTGCGGGACAGCGAGCGGTTCGCCGCTGACTGGCGGCGGGCCGGCGAGGAAATGCCACCGCAGGCCATCAGCGTGCAGACCCTGGATCCCCCCGAACACACAGCGATCCGGCGGCTGGTCATGGACGCGTTACGGCTCGTCGACCACGATGCCGTCGCCCGCATGGTCGCCGGTCGGGTCAGCCGGTTACTCTCCAACGCCGCCGATCGGCCCAGCATCGACTTCATCGCCGAGGTGGCCGAGCCGCTCACGGCCGGGACAATTGCCGACTTTCTCGGCGTACCGCAGCCGGAACTGTCCTGGTTCGTAGCCGTATCGAAAACTGTCGCCGACGGCATGGACGCCGGCCTGTGGCCGGAGCTGGGACCACCTGCGATGGCCGCCCGGGCGGAGTTGGCGGCCTTCACCGAGAGTTGGCTGTCGGACCCGCCTCCCTCTGGCGTTGTCGCCCACATCGCCGCCCATACCAACCGGTCGGGCGTCGAGCGGACCGTCGTCGCGAACACTCTTCGAGTGCTGTTGCACGCCGGCTTCGAATCGGCCAGCCGGTTGTGTGGCCTCGCCGCTACCGCCCTGCTGAGCAAACCCGACCTGAGCAAACTCGACCGGCCGAGCATGCCCGACCGGCTAGCCGAGCCTGACCGGCTGAGCCTGTTCCGTCACGCCGACCCGGCCCTAGCCGTCGACGAACTCGTCCGCTTCGCCTCACCCGTCCAGGCCACCGCACGGGTCTGCGTCACCGACACCCAAATCGCCGACGTACAGATATCAGCGGGTCAGGCGGTGACCCTGCTGCTCGGAGCCGCCAATCACGACCCTGCCCGGTTCCCCGAGCCGGAATCGTGGCAGCCAAACCGCAGGGCCAACCCCCACCTCGGATTCGGACGCGGCGCGCACTCCTGTCTCGGGTCACCGTTCGCCGTCCTCCAGGCCCGGATCCTCTTCTCGGCCCTCGCCACCGATTATCCGGCCGCTCGGCTGGTCGGTGACCCGGTCTTCCGTCCCAACCTCACCCTGCGTGGTCTCGACCGGCTGGACGTCGCGCTGCGATAGCCCGCTACCGAGGCCCCGATCCCTGCGGAAGGTGAAGGGAGGTGACCACTATGCGTTACTGGCACTAATCCACAGTGATGGCGTTCGTCGTACACCCCCGGTCTTCCGGGGGTGTACGACGAACCCCCCTTTTCCACCAGGTCGACAACAAAGGAGCCGACGATGGAAGCCCCCGATCCGTACGCGTTCGCGGCGGGCTACTACGACCTGTTCCGCAGCAAACTGAACGATGACGCGTTGCCCTCGGTGAAGTTCTTCGCGGACCTGGCCCCACCCCGCGGACACGCGCTTGAGGTAGGCCCCGGCACCGGCCGACTCACTTTGGCCGTCGCGGAACACGCAGCCAGCGTGCTCTGCCTCGAACGGTCCGCCACCATGCGGGCGGTCCTGCTGGCCAAGCTCGCCGAGCGGCCGGACCTACAGGCCCGGGTCACCGTGCTCGACGTGGCCGTGCCGCCGTTCCAGCTCGGCCGCCGATTCGACTACGCCTACCTCGGCGGGGTGCTGGAGCACGTACGACCGGCCGACCGGCCCCACCTGTTCGGGGCCCTCGCCGACCACCTCGTCGAAGACGGTCTCCTGGCCATGGACATGGTGCTCAGGCAACCGGCACCGGACTTCGCGGAGAGGGTCGTTGACGAGGTCCGGGTAGGCGAGTGCCGCTATGAACTTTCCGCCGCAGCCACCGCCCTGGGCGCCGACGAGTCACAACTGACCTACACGTACCGCACGTTCCACGACGGTCGTCTGATCGCGACCGAGAAGGTGCAGCGACCGCATTACATGCACCGGCCCGAGCCGGTGCTGGCCGATCTGGCCGCTGCCGGCCTGATCCCCGCGCCGGGCCTCGTGTTCGCCGGGGTCGCCGCAGACGATCCGGGCGGCGTCGTCGTACGAAGAGGTTTGCAGCCATGAATCCGGTACGAGCAGCCAAGTCCACACTTCCTGCGGTTGCCGCGCTGGATCGCCGGTACGACACCGCACGCCTCGTTGCCGAGGTCCAGGCGCTACAGGACCGCCGCTGGCGGGCACAACGCGCCTACGGACAGGACGGTCTCGCCGCCGCGGTGGAGGTCGACTGGCGCATCCTGCCACTTCGGAGCCCTGGCGGTGACCCGAGCCGCACCGATCCGGGCGGTGCCGGGCTCCTACCGTTCGGCGACACACCATTCCTCGCCGAAGCGCCCTACCTGGCCGAGGTGCTGGCCAGCATTCCGGCACCGCTGCGTGCGGTCCGCCTGATGTCACTGGGTCCCGGCGTACGGGTACATGAGCACCGGGACGGCAAATGCGGCTACCCCTGGGGCGTCGTACGACTCCATGTTCCGGTCCTCACCAATCCCGGCGCAGAGGTGATCATCGAATCTGTGCCGTACCACTGGAATGCCGGACAACTGTGGTTCGGCGACTTCGACCGACCCCACTATGTACGCAACGAGGGGACCGAACATCGCGTCCACCTCGTCATCGACTGCCTGCTGACCAGGACGTTGATGGAGCTGTACCCGCCGGAGTACCGGGATCGGCTCCCGTGGCGGGATGTCCTGCTGGCCACCGACCACGTCCCGCTATCTGACGAGGACCTGGCCGGTCTGCTCTGCCACTTCCCAATGCCCGCGAGCTTCCCGGAGTGGTCCGAGGAGGATCAGGGGGACGAGGTTCCACCGGATATCGCCGCCCGCATCGAAATCAGTGACGGGCGTCCGGTACTCGTGCTGGCGGATCGCCCGACGTTCGCGCTGGTGCACCTCGGTCGATCGGAGTTCCGGTTCGAGGGCTGGACGGAGGAGCGCACGCTCGTCGTAGACCTAGCCTCGCCCCAGCCCACCGTCACGTTCCGGGTACGGGAAGGCCACCTGCTCACCGAGTGGATGCGCCCGGCCACCGCCAGCAGGCCCGACCCGAAAGGAATGACCTCATGACCGTCGCCGCCGAGTTCGACATCCCCCGCGACTTCTCCCAACAGGACGACCCGTACTCGCTGTTGAACGCGATCCGCGAAAGCGGCCGGGTTCAGCGGGTCCGCCTGCGCGGCGCCGTCGACATCTGGCTCATCACCGGGTACGACGAAGCGGTCGCCACGTTGAACGACAGCCGGCTCAGCAGCAGCCTCGAGTACGGTTCCTCGGTCATGCCGGGACCGGCGTCAGCTCGGCGCCGCCCCAATGTGCTGGCCTGGAGCATGTTGGCGGTGGATCCGCCCGACCACACCCGGCTCCGTGGCATCGTGGCGAGGACGTTCACCGCTCGGCGGGTGGAGGCACTCAAACCACAGGTCCAGAAGATCACTGATTCGCTGCTCGACGCCATCGCGCCGGCGGGCCAGGCTGACCTGATCGAGGCCCTGGCCTATCCACTGCCCATCTCGGTGATCTGCGAGCTTCTCGGCGTGCCGTACGCAGACCGGAAGCTCTTCCGTGGTTGGACGGTCGGTCTGGCCATGCCACCGGCCGACCCGGACACGCTGCGGCGGGCGGATGCGGCCCGTGCGGAGATGACCAGCTATTTCGAGGCGTTGGTGCCCGTCAAACGCGCGGATCCGGGGGACGATCTGTTGTCGGCGTTGACCCAGGCGCAATCCGAGGAACGTCTCACCGACACCGAGGTCGTCGCCATGGCGATCATGCTGCTGCTATCCGGTCATGAAACGACGGTCTGCTTCATAGGTTCAGCAATCCTGGCCATGCTGCGGGATCCCACACTCGCCGCAGCACTGCGACAGAATCCCGCGCTGCTGCCGCCCGCCATCGAGGAGTTGCTCCGACTCAACGGGCCGGTGACCCGTGGGGTTGCTCGGTTTACCAAGGAGGAGGTGGAGATCGGCGGCGTTCGGATTCCCGGTGGTGAGATGGTGGTCGTGTCGCTGGCCGGTGCCAACCGCGATCCGGCGCAGTTCCGCGAGCCCGACGTCGTGGATCTCGCTCGAGAACGGGCTCCACACCTGAGTTTTGGGCACGGCATGCACCACTGTCTCGGTCAGGCTTTGGCCCGCCAGCAAGCCACCATCGCCCTGGGTTCGCTGGTACGGCGATTCAGCGACCTCACGTTGGCAAAGCCCTTCGCCGACCTACGCCGTTGGCCTGGCATGCTGCGCGGGCTCGACGAGCTGCCGGTTACCTTCAGACCCAACGGGCCGGAGTGACCGGCTTTGCCACAGCGGATCGGCTATGAATCGATCGCGCCGTATCGGCAAAGCGGAGCATTGTCCTGGCAAGGCGAATTAGAAAACAGTTGTGGTCGGGGGAAACAGTTGTAGGCCACCCGAAATCGGGTGGCCTACAACTGAAAGAAGTCCGGCGGTGTCCTACTCTCCCACACCCTCCCGAGTGCAGTACCATCGGCGCTGGAGGGCTTAGCTTCCGGGTTCGGAATGTAACCGGGCGTTT
>NZ_JBSFTE010000006.1:0-321827 GCF_053590565.1 Micromonospora sp. NPDC003197
AAGTGACCGCAACATGGGAGTGGATCTTGTCGATCAACCGGAGGCGCCGCCGGTGAAGTTCCAGGCGGCCAGCCGCACTGCTGGGGCGACCCACCGGTGCGTCTCCCCACGCACCACAGGGCTAGCAGGTCCAGCGCGTCACCATCGGCTCCAGCCGCTTCCCGGGGACGCGTGACGTTGGCGACGCGGAGGAGACGATCCCATGCCGACCAGTCCGGTTCCGGCCCCCACAGTGCCGGCGCACATGCTGCCGCACCGCACTCCGGCCCAACTGCTGGCAATCGCCCGTCAAGGGCTGGCCGAAGCCGCCCAGACCCGGCCCGACGGCCTGCGCTACGCCGCCGCCCACCTGGCCGCGCTGCGCGCCGCCGCAGCGATGCTCGCCGCTCGGGCCCGCCCCGCCCCCACCCGCCGAAACCGGGTCACCAGCGTCTGGGCGCTGCTGGTCATCGTCGCCCCGGAGTTGGGCGACTGGGCGAACTTCTTCGCCATCGGCGCGACCAAACGAGCCGCCGCCGAGGCCGGCATCCCCCGGGTGGTGACCGCCCGGGAGGCCGACGACCTGCTGCGCGCGGCCGAACAGTTCGTGGCGGTGGTCGAGGCGGCGCTCGGCGTCGCCCACCAGCCCGCCCTCGACGGGCTGGCCGCCTGACCAGCTGCCATCCGCACGTACACCGACGACGAAGACAAAGCACGCGGGTCCACCACGAAGACGGTGGGCACCCCAAACACGACAACAGATTCGACCCAGGTACGACGGGGGTGGGCAGGCCATGGCGGGCCGGATGGTGGTCGGCTCCACCGCGTTGGCCGAGCTGGTCCGCGCGGCGAGCGCGCCGGACCCGGCCGGTGCCCATCGGGTGCTGCCGGTGCTACCCGAACTGTCCGGACTGCTGCCCAATCGAGGGCTGCGCCGAGGCAGCACGGTCGCGGTCGCCGCCGGTCGGCCCGCCCGCAGCGGCGGTACGTCACTGATGCTGGCGCTGCTCGCCGAGGCGTCCCGCTCCGGCTCCTGGTGCGCCGTGGTCGGCGTACCCACCTTCGGGGCGGTCGCGGCAGCCGACCTCGGCATCGCGCTGGACCGGCTCGCCCTCGTGCCACACCCCGGCCCGGAGTGGGCGACCGTGGTCGCCGCCCTGATCGACGGAGTTGACGTCGTCGTCACCGCCGTGCCGGGCACGGTCAGCGCCTCGGTGGTGACCCGGCTGGCCGCTCGGGCCCGCCAACGCGGCAGTGTGCTCGTCCCGTACGGCGAATGGGACGGTGCCGACGTCACCCTGCGGGTGGTGCGTGGCACCTGGGAAGGGCTCGGCCAGGGGCGGGGGCGGCTACGCCGCCGAGAGGTCACCATCTCCGCCCGAGGTCGGGGAGCGGCGGCCCGCCCCAAGGAAATTCGCGTCTGGCTCCCCGGTGACCGCTCCGGGCGCTGCGCCGCGCCGGACGCGGTCCCATCGTCGGCCACGCTCACGTCCATGGCCGCGTCCACCGCCCGTCGGACAGCGCTCACCTTGACGGGGTAATGACCCCGGGCGTTGCCAGGTAGTCTCCTCGCCGTGCTAGGTGGCGGGGTGGGACGACAGGCGCGGGTACGGGCGAAGACCGGCCGTGGATCAGCGATGGTGCGGTGGTGGCGTCAGCACCGTCCCTCCCGACGGCAGAGCTGGTGGGCCGCAGGCGTCCTGGTTGTGCTGTTGGCCGGCGTGGCGACCTGGGTGTTCTGGCCCGAGCCCGAGCCGGAACCACGCGCCCGACAATATCGAGAGGCCACCGCTTGTCTGCTCACCGATGACCGGGGAGTGACCGGGCCGGAGGCGGCTGCGGTGTGGGCCGGAATGCAGGACGCGTCACTGCGTACCCGCGCGAAGGTCCAGTTCCTTGAGGTCGACGGCGCGCAGACGATCGACAACGCGCGCACCTACCTGGGCAGTCTGGTGCAGGGCCGGTGTGACCTGGTGCTGGCGGTGGGCGAGGTACCGGTCGGTGCCGTACGCGAGAACGCGGCGCGGTTCCCGTCCGCGCGGTTCGTGACCGTCGGCAGTGGCGCATCCACAGCGAACGTTTCCGTGGTGACGGAACCGACGCCAGAGGCGGTACGGGCCCAGGTAGACCGCATCGTCGCGGAGGCAGTCGGCACGGAAGGCGACCGCTGACGCGTTGTCTGACGTTAAGCGGTGACGATCAGTGATCGAAGATGAGTGATTTTCGTCACTGCCTGTTCGTCGAGTGTGGCCAAAGGTGATTCCTACCGCTTGTCGACCCGATGACAATGCGTCACCGGGCAAACGCGGTGATCGTGCAGGCTGGGGTGGGGCATCCAAGGTGACCCACTCCGCCCAACGGGGTGTCCGCTGTAGGTGGTTGGGCTAACAAGGGTCCATGATGTCCGTGCTGATCGGATGCGTGGCGCTATCGCCGTCCAGGTTGCTTAATTCCACTTAGGACGGTGAGTAATCGCGCCTTGACGTAGAGATCATTTCTGCCGGAGACTCCGCGCTGCTGATTTCAGAGCAGAGGGAGGGCACGGCCGTGCGCCGTTCCGGTGGTCGTGTGTCGAGTCGTGCCGCACTGCTGGTCACGATGGCGTTCGGGCTAACCATGGCGGTGCCGCCGGGGGCGGTGCCGGACGGGGGTGGATTCCCGCTCTCCTGGCTCACCTGGTTTGCCCAGCGCCCGGCCTGGTCGGCAGCGGCCGCCTTTGTGGGGCTACCCGTTCAGCAGCAGGGGGCCGCCAGGCCGAGCGATGGAAAGGCGAGCGCAGAGTCCACACAGGCGCGCGGCGGAGCTGGGCGGGCTCCAATCCCTGCCTCGGGCACGCTGGAGCCGTACCAGCCACACTCCACTGATGCCGCGCCTCGGGTGACTGGCGCAGCGGCTCATTTCGATGAAAAGACCAGCAAGCGCATGCCGGAGCGGGCGACCGCGAAGTCCGATGTGTACGCCAACGCAGATGGTTCGTACACCCGACGGGCGTACAGCCGGCCGGTCAACTATCAGACGGCCGACGGCACGTGGCAGGCGATCGACCCGAACCTGGAACGGCGTTCCGATGGTCGACTGCACATGCGGGCCAACTCGCTGCAGGTTTCGCTTGCGGGAACGAGTAGCGCGGCTGCGGCCCATCAAGACGAGCTGAGCGCCAGGGCCGGAGAGCTTGCGGCAAGCTCGGCCGAACTCGCCTCGTTGATCTTGCCGTCGGGTGAGGTGGTTGCCTATCGGCTCACCGACGCGGCAGACGTGACACCCGTGGTCAGCGGCCCGACCGCCACCTACCACGACATTCTGCCGCAGACCGACCTTGAGCTGAGCACGTTCGACGCTGGGCTGAAGGAAGTCCTGATCCTGAAGTCACCGGATGCGCAGTCGTCCTGGGTCTTCCCGCTGCGCCTGGTAGGGCTGACGCCGAGGCTGACCGACAGCGGCTCGGTGGATCTGCTTGATGCCAGCGGTAAGGCCGTCGCCTGGTTCCCGCGCGGTTTCATGACCGACTCGAAGATCGACCCGGCCTCGGGGGCGGCGACGCAGTCGGCGAACGTCACCTTCGAGCTGATCACCGTTGATGACGGGCCGGCATTGCGGGTGACGGCCGATGAGGCATGGTTGCGCGACCCGGCGCGGGTCTACCCGGTACGGGTGGACCCGACCACGACCACCGGCACCACCGGTGACGTGTACGTGGACAACGATTCCAGCACCGGCGACCACAACGGCGACAACCTGCCGGTGGGCACCTACAACGGTGGCACCGTCAAGGCCCGTTCCTTTATCCACCTCGACGAGTTCGACGAGGACGGCATGATCGGGCGCCGGATCACTGCCGCCCGTCTGAAGCTGTACCTCAGCTGGGCCTACAACTGCACGTCCAACAAGCCGTTCTCGGTGCATCGGGTGACCCAGAAGTGGTCGGTGGCCGACCTGACCAACGGTAGCTATCCGGGTCCCACCATCTCGGATCCGATCGGCTCGCTGGCCATCAGCGACACCACTCCCGCCTGCAACAACAGCAGCGGCGATCGGAGCGTCGGCAAGTGGGTCACGGTCTCCCTGAATCCGGCGACCTTCAACGACTGGTCGAGCGGAGGAGTCAACAACGGCATCGCACTGACCGCCTCTGAGACGGACTCCACCGCCTGGAAGCGCTTCACCGCGGCGAACTACTCCAGCGGTGCGTACAAGCCCTATGCCGAATTCGACTACGTCGCCAACGTCGCTCCGCAGGTGAACGTCCGCTATCCGGCCAACAACCTGGTCGTCTCGACGTTGACCCCAGAATTGATCGCCCGGGGACACGACCCGGACAACTGGCCGAACAAGGGGCTCACCTACAACTTCGTGGTCTACGACGCGGCCACCGGAGCCGAGGCGGCGAATTCGGGTTGGACCGCCGGATCCTGGACGGTGCCGAGTGGGAAACTCGGCTGGAACAAGTCGTACCTGTACACCGTCCGGGCGTACGACAAGGCTGGCTACAGCGCGATCTATCCGGCGTACTCCTTCACCACCTCGGTGCCGCAGCCGCTACTGACCGCCAGCCTGGCGCAGAACGCCGGCAAGGGCTACGACCCGAGTATCGGCAACTACACGACTTCGGCGACCGACGCCAGCGTGGCGACGGTCGGACCCTCGCTGTCGATCACCCGCAGCTACAACAGCCTGGACACCCGCCGCCAGAGTGCCTTCGGTACGGGCTGGTCCAGCGTGCTCGACACCCGGGCGACCCAGGTGACCGATGTTGCCGGGGCTGTCCAATCGGTCCTGATCACCTACCCGACGGGGCAGGACATCGCCTTCGGTCGTAATGCCGACGGCACCTTCACGCCACCCTCCGGCCGGTTCGCGACGTTCAAGGAGCTCAAGGACGCGGGCGGGGCGGTCACCGGTTACACGTTGACGGACAAGGACGCCTCGGTCTACACCTTCGGGCAAGCCGCTGGACAGGGCGTTTTCAAGGTGTCGACGATTGCCGATGCCAACGGTCGGCAGTTGCAGTTCCAGTACGACGCGGCTGCGAACCTGGCCCGAATGACATCGGCCTCCGGTCGATTCCTCCAGTTCGCGTGGACCACACCAACCGGTTCCACCTACCCGCATGTCAGCACCGTCTCCACCAACCCGGTGGTGGCCGATGATTCGACCACCGTGGACACCTGGGAGTACACGTACAGCGCGGGTGACCAGCTGACCAAGGTGTGCCCGCCAACCGGCCAGACACACTGCACGACATACCAGCAGACGGCCACCTCCCAGCTCACAAACACCGTGGTCAACGTCGGGCCCTACTCGTACTGGCCGCTTAACGAGCCGGCCGGGGCCACGGTCGCCGCCAGCCGGGTGCTGACCAACGCCGGTGCCGACAACGCCGGCTACCACGAGGTGCAGCTTGGCCAGCCGGCCGGAATGCCCGGCTCGACGGCCACCACAGCAGGCTTCAACGGCACCTCCTCGTACCTCCAACTGCCGGGCAACCTGATCGCTGACGGCCAGTACCAGTCGATCAGCATGTGGTTCAAGACGACCGCGACCAACGGCGTCCTGTTCAGCTACAGCGGGGAGCCGCTCAGCAAGGGCACCGCTACCGGCAACTACACGCCGGCGCTCTACATCGACAGCGACGGCAAGCTCCGCGGCGAGCTCTGGCACGGCAGTGCCGCTCCGATCAACTCGGACGTCCCCGTCAACGACGGCGAATGGCACCAGGTGGTGCTCGCCGGGGCAGGGAATTCCCAGACCCTCTACCTGGACGGTGTGGCCAGGGGCACCCTGGCGGGGACCATCGCGCAGATTCCCAATGGTGCGAGCAACGTCTATGTCGGCGCGGGATTCATTGGCCAGACGTGGCCGGACCACGCGAACAGCGGGGCAGACCCGACCGTCTCGTACTTTGCCGGATCGATCTCTGACGTGGCCGTCTTCAACCAGGCGCTGACGGCCTCGACCGTGGCGGCACTGCACAACGCGGGCCGTACCTCCCACTCGGTCCTGTCGAAGGTGACCCGGCCCTCGGGTGGCGTCACCGCAGAGATCAGCTACGACACGGCCACCGGCAAGGTGGCCACGGTCACCGATGAGCACGGCGGTGTCTGGACGTTGGGCACGCCAGCCGTGGCCGGCAGCAGCACCGTCTACGCTGCCTCGGTCCTGGGGGCGAAGCCCACCGACTACTGGCGGCTCGGCGAGGTCGATGTCACCGAAGCGGTCAACGAGGTGCAGGGCAATGCCGCCACCTACAACAGCGTCACGCTCGGGACAGAAGGACCCTTCGCGGACAACAAAGCCGCGTCGTTCGACGGAACCTCCTCCTATCTCTCCCTGCCAGCGGACGTGGTCCCCAGCATCACGACACAGTCCGTCGGAATGTGGTTCAAGATGCCGGCGGGCAGCACCGCTGGTGGAACACTGCTCGGACTCCAGATCGACCCGATGACCGAATCGACCATCACGGGCTGGACACCGGCCCTGTACGTCGGTACCGACGGCAAACTGCGCGGCAAGTGGTGCTGGTGCGGCAGCGTCAACACGTCGATCACCACCACCACGGGAGTCAACGACGGCAAGTGGCACCAGGTGGTGCTGACCCTCGGTGGCAACGTGCAGAAGCTCTACCTGGACGGCGTCCTCGTCGGCTCGTTGAACCAGGCCAACGTCAACGAATCGATGCGCTACGTCACCGTCGGCGCCGGTACGACGAAGAACTGGCCCTCCTCCTCGTTGAGCAACCAACGCGGGTACTTCACCGGCTCCATCGCCGAGGTGGCCTTCTTCTCGTCGGAGTTGTCCGCTACCCAGGTCGCAGGCCAGTTCCAGGCGTCGAAGCAGACCGCGCCGGTGGCCGTCACCATGGTCTCCGGCGTGGCGACGGCGATCCCGATGCCGGTCTCTACCGTCGAGGTCACCGGCCCGTCGGGGGAGAGGCTCTCCTACAGCTATGACCTGGTCAACGGCAACCGGATGGTTGCCCAGTCGGATGCGCTCGGCAACGTCACCAAGTTCGGGTACGACGTTGGCGGTTACGGCAACCTGGTCTACGACCCGCGCGGAGTGTGGACCCAGGATCTACAGGATGCCCGGGGCAACACCAAGCAGAAGATCACCTGCCAGGACCAGGCGGCGAATCGCTGCTCGTCCGTGTACTACACGTACTTCCCGGACGCCACGACGACGACGTTGACGCCGGACGCACGCAACGACCTGCTGTTGACCGTGCGAGATGGGCGCTCGGCCTCGGAGACCGACAACACCTACCTCACCAGCTACGGCTATGACGCCAAGGGCAACCAAACGGCGATCACGGACGCGCTCGGCCGGGTTACTGCTACGACCTACACCGACGGCACGAGTGTGCCCGCCTTCGACAGTGGTTTTCCGCCGGCCGGACTGCCCTCGACAGTCATCACGCCTGGTGGTACGAAGCAGAGCGTCGTCTACTACGCCAACGGTGACGTCGCGCAGGTAACGGATCCGGCTGGCAAGATCGTCCGGTACGCCTACGACGGCCTCGGTCGGGTGCTGACCGAAACCGAGATCACCGAGGAGTTCCCCGCCGGCCTGGTCACCTCGTACACCTATGACCGACTGGGCCGTCAGCTGACCGAGACGGAGCCTGCCGTCACGAACCGGGTCACCGGAGCGGTCCACACGGCGCGGACGACCACCGGCTACGACCACGACGGAAATGTCCTGACAGAGACGACCACCGACCTTACCGGCGGGGATGCGTCGCGTACCGAGTCGCACGTCTACAACGGGTACGGCCAGGAAACCTCGGTCACCAACGCGCTCGGCTCGACGACCCGGTTCGAGTACGACGCCTACGGTCGGGTGATCAAGGAAACCGAGCCGGACGGCGGTGTCGTACGGAACACGTACGACGTCGAGGGCAACCTGTTGACCTCGACGATCCTCGGGTTCACCGGAGACCCCAACAACCCGAGCCCGGCCCGTGACCTGGTTACCGAGTCGAGGACGTACGACCCGGCAGGCCGACTCGCGTCGGAGACTGACGCGATGGGCTGGACCACGTCGTACACGTACACCGACAACGGTCTGGTCGTGAAGACCGTCCGTACCGACGGGACCAGCAGCTTCGTCGTGGAGGAGAACTCCTACGACGCGGCGGGCAACGTCGTGAAGCAGGTGACCAACAACGGTGCGACGACGACGGTACTGACCTACGACGCGGCGGGCCGGCAGACGTCGTCCACGCTGGATCCCGATGGATTGAAGCGGACCACCGCCCTCACCTATGACCGGGACGACAACGTGGTCAGCACCACGGAGTCCGGCCCCAGCGGCGTCGTCGGCCTGTCCGAGGCGATCTACGACTCGGCCGGTCAGGTTATCGCGGAGACCACCTACCGGAACACCCAACCGACCCCGGTCACCCGGTGGCGACTGAACGAAACCTCGGGTAGCACGGCGGCCGACTCGACCGGCAACACCGCGGGCACGACCACCCCGGGCGTCACCTGGTCCACCGAGCGCGGCGGGTCGGCCGTGTTCGACGGTTCCGCGTCGATCGACACGGCTGTACCGGTGATCGATACCTCACGCGGCTTTACTGTTTCGGCCTGGGCGAAACCTACTGAGCTTTCGCAAAATCGGGCGGTCCTGTCGCAGTCCGGGCCGGATGCGCAAAGCGCCTTCTCGCTTCGGGTGGACCACGTCGCGGGTGACAAGTGGTCGGTCCTGGTCTTCGACGAGGACAACCCGACATCGGTCCGGGTGGGGGTGACAGCAGGGCAGGCCACGCTGAACACCTGGGCCCACCTCGCTGCCGTCTACGACGCCACTGCCAAGCAGTTGCGCCTCTACGTCAACGGCACGCTGGCCGGAACCACCCCGATGACCTGGGAGCCGTTCCGGGCGCTGGAGGGGTTCAGCGTCGGCCGCCTCAAATGGCAAGGCTCTTACGTCGACGGCTGGATCGGCTCGGTCAGCGATGTGCAGGCGTACCAGAGGGCGTTGACCACGGCCGAGGTTGGTCAGGTGTTCGGCGGGACCGTACCGGCGGCCGGGGCTGAGGTGATCCGGACGACCGTCAACCCGAACCAGGACGGTAACCCGAAGTCCGTTACCGACCCGAACGGTCAGACGACCTACTACTCGTACGACGAGGCGGGACAGACCGTCAAGGTCACGTCCCCGGCGGTGATGGCGGAGTCGCCAACCCAGGGGGCGGGCCTGGCCAACCCGATCTCCTGGACCGGCTACAACACCTTCGGCGAGGCGACCGACACCCGGGACCCCAACGGCAACTGGTCCGTCGTCGAGTACGACGCCATTGGTCGGCCGGTGGCGCAAAACCTGCCGAGCTACACCGCCCCCGGTGCGTCGACGCCGGTCACACCTCGAACCACCCGTAGTTACGACGCGGTCGGTCAGGTGCTCGCCGAGACCGATGCCCTGGGCAAGTCCACCAGCTACGAGTACGACCAGCTGGGGCGGGTCGCCGAGATGACCGCCCCGAACGACGGGGTGACGACGTACGCCTATGACCTGGTGGGCGACCTGCTGTCACAGACCGATCCGACCGGTGCGGTGAACACCGCCACCTACGACTACCTGGGTCGCCAGCTCACCACCACCCAGGTGGTTCGGCAGGCCGGCACCCACCACACCACCACCTACAGCTACGGCACCGGTGGTTGGCTGTCCCAGATGCGGACGGCGGCCGGGGTCACCACGTCGACGACGTACAACGCCGCCGGGGAGCCGCTGACCACGACGGACGGGGCGAACAACACCACGACGTACACCTACGACGCCGCCGGGCGGGTGGTCCGGACGACACTGCCGGACGGCACGTACACGAGCACGACGTACGACCTAGCCGACCGGGCGGTCAGCACGAGTTCGCACAGTGCGGCCGGCACCGCGCTCACCACCCGGTCCAGCCGGTACGACCGGGTCGGGAACGTCGTCGCCAGCACCGACGCGAAGGGTGTGACCACCACCTTCGAGTACGACGCGGCGGGCCGCCTGGTCAAGGAACTCCAGCCAATCTCCGGCTCGGATTCGATCCAGACCATGTTCGGCTACGACCTGGCGGGTAACTCGACCAGGTTCACGGATGGTCGGGGCAATGCGTTCCTGACCTCGTACAACTCGTGGAACCTGCCGGAGTCGACGATCGAGCCGTCCACCACGGCACATCCGGCACCTGCCGATCGGACCTTCACCATCGCCTACGACAAGGCGGGTCGGCCGGTCAATCAGACGCTGCCGGGTGGGGTGTCACTGAGTAACACCTACAACGACCTGGGGCAGGTGACGCGGCAGACCGGCAGCGGCGCGGAGGTCGCCACCGAGGACCGGACGTTCGCCTACGACCTGACCGGGCGGATGACATCGCTGTCCGGCACCGGGGGAAGTAACACCCTCACCTACGACGACCGGGGTCTGCTGCTGTCGGTCACCGGCCCGTCGGGGGACTCGACCTTCGCCTACAACCAGGACGGTCAGGTCGCTTCCCGTGACGACGCGGCCGGAACCACCTCGTACACCTATGACGGGGCGGGGCGGCTGGCCACGATCGTGAACTCGGGCGCAGGGGTGCAGCTCAGTAACACGTACAACTCGCTGTCCCAGGTTTCGAAGATCACGTACGGGGCCTCGGGTAACACCCGGAACTTCGGCTTCGACGACCTGCACCGGCCGGTGACGGACGAGCTGAAGACGGCGACGGGTACGTCGATCGGGAAGATCGCGTACGGCTGGGACACGAACGACAACATCATCTCGAAGACGACCACCGGCTTCGCCGGGGCGGCCACGAACACGTACACCTACGACCAGGCCGACCGGTTGACGTCGTGGAACAACGGCACGGCGACCAGCGTGTACGCGTACGACAAGTCCGGTAACCGGGTGCAGAACGGCTCCAAGCTGTTCATGTACGACCAGCGCAGTCGGCTGTTGACCGGTGACGGGGTGGAGTACGTCTACACGGCCCGAGGGACGTTGGCCTCGGCCGGTGGCATGACCACCCGGGCGGACGCGTTCGGGCAGGTGCTGTCGCAGGACTCGGCGGCGGGGACGCAGTCGTACAGCTATGACGGTTTGGGGCGGGCGATCCGGCCCGGGTTCGCGTACACCGGGTTGGGTAACGACCTGGCCAGCGACGGAGCCGCGACCTACGTGCGTGACCCGGCGGGTGGGCTGGTCGGTGAGGCCGCCGGTGCCACGAAGCGGTTGGCCTGGACGGACCTGCATACGGATGTGGTGGGTCAGTTCACCGACACCGGTACGGCGTTGGCCGGGTCGACGACCTATGACCCGTTGGGCAAGGTCCTGGCCACTACCGGGATGATCGGTAGCCTCGGTTACCAGTCGGAGTGGACGGATGCGTTCACCGGTCGGGTGAACATGCATGCCCGCTGGTACAACACCGAGACGGGGCAGTTCGACACGCGGGACACGGTTTCGAACAGCCCAGCGCCGGATTCGATCAACGCGAACCGCTACCAGTACGGCGACGGTAACCCGTTGACGGTGACCGACCCGACCGGGCACTTCGGTAGCTGGCTTCGCGACAAGATCGGCCGTGGTGTTTCGAAGGTGACCAACGCGGTCACGTCCACGGTGTCGCGGGCGGCGTCGTACGTGTCCACGGCGGTGTCGGCGACCCGTACCTATGTTGCCCAGAAGGCGCAGGCGGTCAAGCAGGCCGCGGTCAAGGCGGTCAACAAGGCGAAGCAGACCGTCAAGAAGGTGGCGAAGAAGGTCGCCAAGACGGTCAAGAAGAAGATCGACCAGGGCCGTAAGTGGGTCGCGAAGAAGTACAACGCGGCGAAGCAGAAGGTCAAACAGACCTACAACAAGGCCAAGCAGGCGGGTAAGAAGGTCGCCGCGAAGGCGACCCGGGTGGTGAAGAAGGCCGCCAGCGCGGTGAAGGACGCCGCCAACGCCACGGCGAAGTGGGTGCAGGAGCACAAGGACGTCCTCCTTGAGGTCGCCGCGATTGGCGGGGCGATCCTGGCCGGGTTGGCCTGCACAGCGGTGACCGTTGGGGCTGGTGCGTTGGCCTGCATGGTCGGCGCGGGCGCGTTGATCAACCTGGCCAAGGACGCGGCGCAGGGCGACATCAACTCCATCGGTGACGCCCTCGGCTCACTGGGCACCGGCGCCATATCCGGCCTGGTCGGCGGCGCCGGCGGAATGATCGCCGGTCGCGTTGCTGCAGCCGTGGCCAGCCGAGTCGGCACCGGCATCGCCGGACGCCTCGCCACCGAAGCCGTCGAAAACGGCGTCAGCGAAGTCTTCGACCAAGCCGTCACCACCGGCCGCGTCGACCCCAAAGCCGCCCTGCTCGGCATGATTCCCGGCCTGGGGCTGCTGAACCGCAAGGGCGGCGGCGCTTCGAAGGGCGGCGGCGGCGACAGCCCGGCCAAGGGCAGCGACAGCGACGACTTCGGTGGAAGCTGCCCCATCCCGAGGAAGCACAGTTTCGATCCTGCCACCCAAGTGCTGATGGCCGATGGCACTGTCCGCCCGATCGAAGATGTCAACGTCGGGGACCACGTCGTGGCTACCGACCCGGAGACCGGGGTCAGCCTGGCCAAGCCGGTCACCGAGCTGCACCGCAACACCGACTGGGAGTTGACCGACCTCACCGTACGGGACCAGGACGGCAACACCACGACTTTGGAGACGACCCAGAACCATCCGTTCTGGAACGTCACTGAACGGGAGTGGACCGATGCCAAGAACCTGAACCCCGGCACGAAGCTTCACGTCGCGGGTAAGGGCGAGGTCACCGTTCAGACCGTGGTCAACTACCACGGCAGCGAGGAGATGCGCGACCTCACCGTCGCCGACATCCACACGTACTATGTGGTAGCTGGCAACGATCCGGTCCTCGTCCACAACAACAATCCGGGAATTCATAAGATCGATCACGTCGCCGGCTGCCCTTACGCCAAGGTTCCGTCGGCGCCCACGACAACGGTGGGCCCGGGCACTGTTCCCCAGAAGGCCGTTGACATGCTGAATAAGGTGAACAAGCGCGAGAACGGGGAAGGGAAGATTCCTGGCTATCAAGGGAATGCTTCATACTCGAATAAGGGTGGAGAACTTCCCGATGCTGAGAAGTATAAAGAATTCGATGTGAATCTGTATGGAAGTATTCCGTGTCCCAATGCTGGATGTCCTGGCAGTTACAGGGGGCCGGAAAGAATCGTTGTGGGTAGGACGTCGGGTAAGGGGTACTATACGCCGGACCACTACGAAAATCTTCATCCGATCACATGAACGCCGGCAAGTTGACGGCGGTGGCGGCGCGATGCGGAAGGTTGGGATTACGTGCCTTCGTTTACGTTCGACGAAGCCATTAACGGGCAGCTCGACTATGAACTGCTCCGGGCTGGGGGTATCTCGGTCTGTGTTAACCCGGATGTTCTGGACCAGTTTGCCGCGCGGCTGGCGGGACTGGGATATTCGATCGCCGTATCCACATACGACGGTGTATCACTTGCTTCTTTTTCGACCAGCCTGGTCAAGGGAATTCCGATGTATTCGCATTATGAATACGGGCCAGGGAATCTGAATTCGCTGGAGGGGATGCTGCGCGATCTGGAGGTGGACCGAGGCCTCGGCTGGCTGTTCGTGGTTCGGGGCTTCGATCAGGCTTTTGTGGCCAATCCGAAGTGGGCTATGGACTTCCTGGACATTCTGCAGCTCGCCTCTTACGACCGATTGCTCATGGGGCAACGGCTTATTGTGCTTGTTGAATTGCGCGATAGGTCAATCAAGCTTCCGAAGCTTGGTGGCTTTGAGCCGGATAGATACCCAGGCTGATATGAATTCGGTCGGCGGCGGTATCTCATGAAGGTCCGCCTCCTATCGTTGTGACTTTTTGCGTTTGCTGGCCACGAACGGTGTGATGTTCGTGGCCAGCATCGTTTCTGTTTTGTGGGCTACTGGGGGTGGTTGGGGCAGGCAATGAAGTAGGGGGTCTGGAAGTGGCCAAGAGGAGCGGCTAGCCAGCCGGTGTGTCCGTCGTTCCAGGGCCACCCGTCGATGTGGCAGGGGCAGTGGTCGGAGGTTGGGGCGGTGTAGGTGACGCAGCCGCAGGGCACGGACGCGTTGACCGAGCCGGTCAATGAGGCGTCGAAGTCCGTGATTCGGAGGGTGCCGGCGCAGTCGTCGCAGACGTCGTTGGTTTCGGTCGGTGTTTGCGGTGTGGTGGGTGTGGCGAGCATGCTGGTGTCTCCCTTGAAAGAGGGACGGGGCGGCGGCTTGCTTGGCGGTAGACGTCGCCCCGCCTGGTGTGAAGGTCGCCCGGCATTGTTCCTACAATGCTGACAGTGGTGATGTTTGCAGCACGGAGTTAGCTGGTCAAGGGTTTGAGCTGCATTGACTGGACAATGTGCCGGGTTTGGCGCTTGTATGGGTGGATGCCCGACAGTCGCTTCCCGATGTATCAGCGGATCGCAAGCGTCTTGCGAGGTCAGATCGCTGATGGCTCCCGCCCGCCGGGCTCACAGTTGCCGACCGAGGCCGAGCTGACGGAAACTTACGGGGTCGCCCGAACCACTGTTCGTCAGGCACTTGCTCTGTTGGTGCACGAAGGGCTGGTGGTTTCGGCTCGACCACGCGGCTACTTCGTACGTGAACGTAGGCCCATGGTGTTCCGGCCGCAGTCGGAGTTCCGGCCCCGGCCGCACACGCCGGAGATGGATGCCTTCATAACCGAGTTCTCCGGGGAGGGGCGCGAGCCCCGTCAGGAGATCGAGGTAGGTGTTACGGAGCCGCCGGCCGATGTGGCCAAGCGGCTACGTATTGAACCGGGGCAGTTGGTCGCCGTACGTCGGCGGTTGCGTTACCTCGACGGCGAGCCGTCCCATCTCAACGACAGCTACTTTCCGCTCGACCTGGTACAGGGCTCGGAGATCCTTCAGCCAGAGGGGATCGCCCGAGGGGCCAACGCGGTCCTGGCCGAGTTGGGCTTCCCACAGGTACGGGCCATCGATGAGTTGTATATCAGGATGCCCACCCCGGACGAGGCTGCTCGGCTGGCGCTGGGGCCGGGGACGCCGGTGGCCTATCACCTGGTTACCGGTTTCACTGAGGCGGGCCGGCCGGTGCGGGTCGCGGTCACGGTTCTGCCCGGCGACCGGCACGTCATCACCTACGAGCGTCATCACGACTCGCGTTAGCTGCCCTTGAGTGGGTGGTCTCATCTTCCGTGCAGCCAAGCCGGACGAGTCTGGTGTGGTCGAGGCGTTGTTGACTGATGCGTCAGGTTGGTTGGCGTCACGCGGGATCAACCAGTGGAGAGAGCCACCCCGACGGGCAAAGATCCTTGCCGCCATCGCGCGGGGCGAGTGCTTCCTTGCGCAGACCGACGGAGTGGTCGTCGGGACCATCACCATCGATGATCTGGCTGATTCGGATTTCTGGACCGACGACGACCTGCCCGCCGCAGCCTTGTACGTCCACCGGATGGCGGTGGTCCGTACCGCAGCGGGCCGAGGTCTCGGTGGGATCATGTTGGACTGGGCTGCGGCACGCGCCCGGGAGACGGGCAAATCGTGGCTACGTCTGGACGCGTGGAAGACGAATCTGGCGCTGCATCGCTACTACCGCGGCCAGGGCTTTGCGCTGCTCCGAGTGGTCGACCTACCGCATCGACAGTCCGGTGCTCTGTTCCAACGCTCAACCGGGTTTGCTCGGGGAAACCGCCAGTTCGGTGTGGACGTCTTGGCCTGAGACCTTGCCGTGCCCGATCTGGGCGGCCAGCAGCTCTTGCTTACCGGCCTCGACGGCCTCGTCGCCACCGGCTCGCTGTACGTACTCGGCGCGGATGTCCTCCCAGCGCACATATCCGGACATGACTGGCCTCCTCGATCCCAGATTATCGGCTACGTGTCGATGCTCTGGTTGCGGGCGGCACCGAGTACGACCGCGCAAACGACCGGTACGGCGGCCAGCAGCAGCCAGGGGATCGGGGTGTCGCCGACCGAGTCGAGCAGGAGGCCGGTGACCGAGCTGCCGGCGAGCACCACCAGCCCCGATATCGAGGAGAGCGCCCCGGTGTAGAGGCCGAGGTGGTGCTCCTCGGCCAGGTCGGGCAGCCAGGAGCGTACCGAGGGCACGATCAGCATCTGCCCGACGGTGAGCAGTACGACCAGCCCGGCGGTGGGCAGCACGCCCAAGGCGTACCGGATCGGGTAGGTGGCGGCGACCAGTGCGAACCCGGCGGCGACGATGAGCAGCCCGACCCGGGTGGCGGTACGCGGTGCCAGCCGGTGGCTGACCCAGCGGGTGACCGGCAACTGGCCGACGATGACCAGGATCGAGGAGAGGGCGAGCAGCCCGGCCAGCGCGCCGGATGAGCCGAGCTGGTGCGGTATCGCCAGGTAGAGCTGGTTGTAGGCGAGCAGGTAGCCGCTGTAGGCCAGGCAGAGCACCAGGAACGGCCGGTTGCCGGCGAGCAGCCGCAGCCCGGTGCGGGTGGCCGCCGGGGCGCTGTCGAGAGGTCGGCCCGGGATGTGCCGGGGCATCAGCCGGGCATGCCCGGCGAGGACAGCGACGAAGACGACGGCCCCGGCCAGGCAGGCGGCGCGGAAGTCGACGAAGAGCAGCAGCGCCCCGAGCAGCGGGCCGGTGAACGCGCCGATCTGCCCGGCGACGGAGAAGAGCGCCAGCACCCGACTACGCGGCAGGTGGCCGTCGCGAGGAGGCTGCTCGGATCACCTCCGGGGAGGCGGCGGCGTCAGGCAGTTGGGTCTGGGGTGCCGAGTTGCTCACCTGGTTCGGCGGGTCGGCTCTCGCTGACCGAGGCGATCATCTCCGCGCGCATCCCAGCCCGTCGCTGGGTGCGCTCCTCGCTGTCCCATGTCGGGTCGAGGACGCGCGCCTTGGTCTTTACGTCCCGCCAGCTCGATCCGGTACTCATCGCTGCTCCTCCTTCAGGCTCATCGGATGCTCCTCGAACCCAACATCGACAAATCGATTGCGATACGGCCCCGCCGAGGTTGCTCCCATGATCGGATGCGCCTCAGTAGCGCGACACGCCGTGCGTTCTGCTGCTGAGCCGTCACCGATCACGGCCATCCAGCGGGCTAGTGAGCCACGCGGGTGGTGCTTCGCCTCCTTCTCCCGGGTCGCCCGGACGCGAATCGAACGCGTGTTCTAATCTGACGTTGTCGCTGGTCAAGGGAGGTGTGATGGGGGACGGCGGGACGCCGGTGCGGACGCTGCTCGTCTGGTGCCCCGACTGGCCGGTGATCGCCGCCGAGATCGTCGACGGAGTGCCGGCCGTCGGCCCGGTCGCGGTGCTGCACGCCAACCGGGTGGTCGCCTGCTCCGAGGCGGCCCGCCGCGACGGCGTACGCCGGGGCCTGCGCAAACGGGAGGCGCAGAGCCGTTGCCCCCAGTTGACCGTCGTCGCGTACGACCCCGGTCGGGACGCCCGAGCCTTCGAACCGGTGGTCGCCGCCGTTGAGGAGGTCGCCGTCGGGGTGGAGGTGCTCCGGCCCGGGATCTGCGCGCTCGCCGCCCGGGGCCCGACCCGCTACTTCGGCGGCGAGGAACCGGCCGCCGAACGGATCGTCGAACACGTCGCCGAAAGTTGCGAGGTGGAGAGCCAGATCGGTATCGCCGACGGGGTCTTCGCCGCCGGCCTGGCCGCCCGCGTCGGCCGGATCGTCCCGCCGGGGGAGACCCCACACTTCCTCGCCGACCAACCCGTCGAGGCGCTCGGTCGACCCCGACTGACCGACCTGCTGCGCCGGCTCGGACTGCGTACCCTGGGCGACTTCGCGGCGCTGCCCGCCGGGGACGTGCTGGCCCGGTTCGGGTTCGACGCGGCACTGGCGCACCGGCTGGCTGCTGGCCGAGACCACCGGCCGCTCGCGGTGCGTCGCCCGCCGCCGGACCTGGACGCCACCGAGACGTACGACGAGCCACTGGACCGGGTCGACGCCGCCGCCTTCGCCGCCCGGGCCCTGGCCGAACGACTGCACGACACCCTCGCCGGACACGGTCTGGCCTGCACCCGGCTCGGCATCGAGGCGGTGACCGCCGACGGGCAGGAGCTGCACCGGGTGTGGCGGCACGACGGGCTGCTCACCGCAGCGGCGATCGCCGACCGGGTGCGCTGGCAACTCGACGGCTGGCTCTCCGGCACCAACCGTCGACCGGGCAGTGGTGGTCGACTTGCCCCACCTCGCCCCACCGCCGGGATCATCCGGCTCCGGCTGGTCCCCGCCGGAGTGCTCGCCCAGGCTGGCCTGCAACCCGGACTCTGGGGCGAGACCGGCGCGGAACGCGAGCGGGCGCACCGGGCACTGAGCCGGGTGCAGGGCATCCTCGGCCCCGAGTCGGTGGTCACCGCCGTACTCGGTGGTGGGCGCGCCCCGGCCGATCAGGCCCGTCTGGTGCCGTGGGGCGACGAGCGACTCCCCGCCCGGCCGTTGGCCCCGCCGTGGCCGGGCCGGCTGCCGCCTCCCGCCCCGGCCGTGGTGCTGCCCGTGCCACTACCGGCCGCCGTGCACGACAGCGCTGGTGAGCCGGTCGGGGTGACCGCCCGGCTGGCGGTCAGCGCCGCGCCGGCCCGGCTCACCGTCGGTACGGGGGCACCCGTGGAGATCGTTGGCTGGACCGGGCCGTGGCCGGTCGACGAACGCTGGTGGGCCCCGGCCGAGGCCCGCCGGGCGGCCCGGTTCCAGGTCAGTCTCGCCGACGGCAGCGCGCTGCTGCTCTGCCTGGCCGCCGGCCAGTGGACGGTGGAGGCCAGCTATGACTAGCGGCCCGAGTCGATGAGTTTCCACAATCCTGACCTGCCCTGGTCCGAGCTGGAACGCCGACTCTCCGGGCGGACTGCCGCCGACCCCGGGCGGGGCGGTGGCGAGCCTGGGCGGGCCGTCATCGAGCCTGGCCGGGGCGGTGGCGAGCCTGGGTGGGGTCCAGTCGACCCGGCCGCGACCGGTACCGGCGGGCACCTGCGGGTGGTGGACCCGCTGGCCGCAGCCGGAGACGAGGAAGCCCCCCGGAGCCGGAGTCGCGAGACGATTCCGGTCCGACCCGTCGAACCGCCCCCGGATGCGGTGCCCTACGCCGAGCTGCACTGCCACACCAACTTCAGCTTCCTGGACGGGGCCAGCCACCCGGAGGAACTGGCCGAAGAGGCGGCCCGGCTGGGACTGACCGCGCTCGCCGTCACCGACCACGACGGGCTCTACGGCGTGGTGCGCTTCGCCGAGGCGGCTCGGGCGTTGCGCCTGCCCACCGTCTTCGGTTCCGAGCTGTCGCTGGACCTGCCCGGTCCCCGTACCGGCGAACCCGACCCGCACGGCCGGCACCTGCTGGTCCTGGCCCGGGGCCCGGAAGGGTACGCCCGGCTGGCCCGGACCATCGCCCGGGCCCACCTGCGCGGCGGGGAGAAGGGCCGCCCGGTCTACGGGGAGCTGGCCGAAGTCGCCGCCGAACTACGCGACCACGTGCTGCTGCTCACCGGCTGTCGTAAGGGGGCGGTACCGGCCGCCCTGCGTACCGAGGGAATCGACGCGGCTGGCCTGCTCACCGACGGGGTCGACGCGGCCGCCCGGGAACTGGACCGACTGACCGCGCTGTTCGGGGCGGAATCCGTGGCGGTGGAGCTGACCGACCAAGGTGACCCGCTCGACGGGGACCGCAACGACGCCCTCGCGGAACTGGCCGCCCGGGCCGGGCTGCCCACCGTCGCCACCAACAACGTGCACTACGCCACCCCGGGTCGCCGCCGGCTGGCCACCGCGCTGGCCGCCGTACGGGCCCGGCGCAGCCTGGACGAGTTGGACGGTTGGCTGCCGGCGGCGGCCACCGCCCACCTGCGCACCGGGGCGGAGATGGCGGCCCGGTTCGCCGCCCATCCGGGCGCGGTGGCCCGAGCCGCCGCCTTCGGTGCCGAACTCGCCTTCGACCTGCACCTGGTCGCCCCGGAACTGCCCGCCTACCCGGTGCCGACCGGGCACACCGAGATGACCTGGCTCCGCGAGCTGACCATGGCCGGCGCGCTGGAGCGCTACGGGCCGCCCGAGGCGTACCCGGAGGCGTACCACCAGCTCGACCACGAGCTGAAGATGATCGACGAGCTGGGCTTTCCCGGCTACTTCCTGGTCGTCTACGACATCGTCGAGTTCTGCCGGCGCAGCGGTATCTACTGCCAGGGACGTGGGTCGGCGGCCAACTCGGCGGTCTGCTACGCGCTGCGGATCACCAACGTCGACGCGGTACGGCACCAGTTGCTCTTCGAACGGTTCCTCGCCCCCGAACGGGACGGGCCGCCGGACATCGACGTGGACATCGAATCCGACCGCCGGGAGGAGGTCATCCAACACGTCTACGCCAAGTACGGCCGCGAACACACCGCCCAGGTCGCCAACGTCATCTCCTACCGGCCCCGCTCGGCGGTGCGGGACATCGCCAAGGCGTTCGGCTTCTCGCCCGGCCAGCAGGACGCCTGGAGCAAACAGATCGACCGGTGGGGATCAGTCGCTGCGGTGGACGCCGAGGGCATCCCCGAGCAGGTCGTGGCGTACGCCAACGAGTTGCAGACGTTTCCCCGGCACCTGGGCATCCACTCCGGCGGCATGGTGATCTGCGACCGGCCGGTCATCGAGGTGTGCCCGGTGGAGTGGGGGCGGATGCCCGGCCGGACCGTCCTGCAATGGGACAAGGACGACTGCGCCAACGCCGGCCTGGTCAAGTTCGACCTGCTCGGGCTGGGCATGCTCTCGGTGCTGCGCTACGCCCACGACCTGATCGGCTCCACCCTCGACCTGGGCAGCATGTCGCTGGACGACCCGGAGGTCTACGACATGCTGTGCCGGGCCGACTCGGTGGGCGTGTTCCAGGTGGAGAGCCGCGCCCAGATGGCCACCCTGCCCCGGCTCAAACCCCGGCAGTTCTACGACCTGGTGGTCGAGGTGGCGCTGATCCGGCCCGGCCCGATCCAGGGCGGCTCGGTACACCCGTACATCCGGCGCAAGAACGGGCAGGAGCCGGTGACGTACCCGCATCCGCTGATGCGTAACGCGCTGGAGAAGACGCTGGGCGTACCGCTGTTCCAGGAGCAGTTGATGCAGCTCGCGATCGACCTGGCCGGCTTCGACGCGGCCGGTGCCGACCAGCTGCGCCGGGCGATGGGGTCCAAGCGGTCCGCCGAACGGATGGCGCAGATCCGCGACCAGCTCTACGCCGGCATGGCCGAGCGGGGCATCACCGGTGAGCTGGCCGACGACGTCTATCTGAAACTCTCCGCCTTCGCCAGCTACGGCTTCCCGGAGAGCCACGCGATGAGCTTCGCCTACCTGGTCTACGCCAGTTCCTGGCTCAAGCGCTACCACCCGGCCCCGTTCCTGGCCGCACTGCTCAACGCCCAGCCGATGGGCTTCTACTCGCCGCAGACCCTGGTCGACGACGCGCGACGGCACGGCGTCGAGGTACGCCGACCGGACATCAACGCCAGTGGAGCCAAGGCGGTGCTGGAGTCCACCCCGGACACCCGGTGGGGCAGCCTGCCCGGGGAACCACCGCACCGGTGGGGGCTGGGCGGTCCGGCGGTCCGGCTGGGGCTGGGCAGTGTCCGTACGCTCGGCGACGAGCTGGCCGAGCGGATCGAGGCCGAGCGGACGGCCGACGGGCCGTACCGGGACATGGCGGACCTGGCCCGCCGGGTCGGCCTGACCGCCACGCAACTGGAGGCGCTGGCCACCGCGGACGCTTTCGCCTGCTTCGGGGTGACCCGCCGGGAGGCGCTGTGGGCGGCCGGGGCCGCCGCCCAGGACCGGCCAGACCGGCTGCCCGGCACCGTCACCGGGGCGAGCGCGCCCGTGCTGCCCGGCATGGAGGCGGTCGACCGGCTGGTCGCCGACGTGTGGGTCACCGGCCTGTCCCCGGAGAGCCACCCGGCCCGGTTCATCCGGCCACAACTGGACACCCTCGGGGCGGTGCCGATCGCGAAACTGGCCCAGGTCGAGCCCGGCCGGCGGGTACGCGTCGGCGGCATCGTCACCCACCGGCAGCGCCCCGGCACGGCGGGCGGGGTCACCTTCCTCAACCTGGAGGACGAGACCGGGATGCTCAACGTGACCTGCTCACCGGGGCTGTGGCAGCGCTACCGGAAGGTGGCCCGGACCAGCGCCGCGCTGGTCGTACGGGGCCGGCTGGAACGCCACGACGGGGTGACCAACCTGACCGCCGACCGACTCGACGCGATCACCCCGCCGGTCAGCCCAGCCTCCCGCGACTTCCGCTGAGGTGTTAGCTGAGGTGTTAGGAAGGGCCCCTTGTTATCGCTTTCTGTAGAGGAAGGGCCCCTTCCTAACACCAATGTGCCAGTGGCTGATCTTGTCGGCGGGGGTCGTTATGGTCGGCCGGCCGTACCCGCGACTGAGCACAATGGAGTGACATGAAGGATTTCGCCGGAGACTTCGAAACGCACCTGACGGTATATCTGGATAGCGGAACAGGTGACGACGAGCCGTTACGCGACTGGGCCCAGCGCAACGGGGTGAAGTATCTCCGGATCGTTCTGGATCGGGGGGCGACCCCCGACCAGCCGATGCTGACCAGCCGGGGCCGGGGGACGCTGGCGGAGCAACGCGACGCGGCGCAGGAGTTGGCGGATCGGCTGCGCCAGGACGGGTACGTGGTGACCCGGGTGAAGATCGAGGCAGCACCGTGGAACGAGGACGTGCCACAGACAGACCAGGAGGCCGAGGCGCTGCCGGCCGGCTGCTATTTCGAGCACCACGTCAAGTTGGTGCTGGCCGACGAGGATGCGGTGGCGGCGGTGCGGATCCTGGTGGAGCCGCATGACGCGCGTGTCTCTCGTAACGCTCGACGGGCCTTGGACGGAGACCGGCACGAGCGGTTCGTGACCCAACGTTGTTGGCACGTCGGGCTGCCCACCGCCCGGCAACGTCTCGACGACCTACTGGCCGCACTGACCGCCGGAGGATTCTCGACGGCGGAGGTGGAGCAGGAGTTCGTGGTGTACGACGACAACCTGACGGTGGATGCCGGCTGGATTACCCAGCCGGGACTGCGGTCCATCGACCACAGGATCCGTCCCGACGAGCCTGAGTTCACCGATCCGGCGCAGGCGGACCGCTGGCGGACCCTGCGACGCGCGGCCCTGGACCATGCTCTCGCCCTGGTCGCCGCGTCGCCGTTGCGGGAAAACCTGGTGCTGCGCGGCAGCATGCTGCCGCCGGCCTGGATGGGAGAGCAGGCCCGTGAGCCGGGCGATCTCGACTGGGTGCTGGTCGATCAGACGATTGAGGCCGACCGCCTCTATGCCGAGCTGGTCGACCTGCTGCGGCAGCAACCGACGGTGACGGAGGGCGTGCTGCTCGATGTGGATGGGGCAACACGCGAGGAGGACTGGGAGACGATCGGCTACGAGTCGACCTCCGTACTGCGGGTGTGTGTGCCATGGCGAGCAGATGGCGTGCCGCCGGGTTCGGTGCAGCTGGACCTCGCCCTGGACGTGGACCTCCCCGAGCCGCCGGTGGAGACGGTCGTGCCGAGGGGCGACGGTGGCCAGTTCGCGTCCGTACGGGCGGCGAGCCGGGAGCTTTCGCTGGCTTGGAAGATCCAGTGGCTGGTGGTCGGTGACTATACGGACGGCTCTTTCAACGAGAAGGACCTCTATGACGCAGCCCTGCTCGCGGAGGACCCCCGGACGAAACTGCCACCATCGCTCCTGGACGAGGTGCTGGACCCGTGGTTGGAAGCCGAGGACGTTCCGGACACGATCGATGACCTGGAAGTGGATTGGGAAGACTTCCAGAAGGACTACCCCTGGGTGGGCGGGACCGGGGAGGAATGGCGCACCCGGCTGAGCCGGGCACTGACGCCCATGTTCGAGACGGCTGACGAGAGCAGCACTGACGCCGCTCTGCGGTTGAGCGGTTAGGAAGGGCCCCTTCCTATACAAAAAACGATAGGAAGGGGCCCTTCCTAACCGGCGATCCCCATCCCGGCGCTCGCCCACTAGGCTCGGCGGGGTGGAGCGAACACACATCCGACCGGGTACGACGGTGAGCCGGCCGACGTCCGCCGCCGGCTTGCCGGTGGCCCCGGGTGCTGCCGCCGGCCCGCACGCGGCTCCCCGTACCGCCGTGGTCTGGGCCGTGCTGCGCACCGAACTCGACCGCCGGGCGGGCGAGCCGCTCACCGTACTCGATGTGGGCGGGGGCACCGGTGGCTTCGCGGTGCCGTTGGCCCAGGCCGGTCACCGGGTGACCGTCGTCGACGCCAGCCCCGACGCGCTGGCCGCGTTGACCCGTCGCGCCGCTGAGGCCGGGGTCGGCGACCGGGTCCGGGCGGTGCAGGGGGACGGGGATGCTCTGGCCGGGCTGGTCGAGCCGGCCAGCGCCGACCTGGTGCTGTGCCACTCCGTACTGGAGGTGGTGGACGACCCGGCCACGGTGGTCGAGGCGGTCGCCACCGCGCTGCGCCCCGGTGGCGCGGCCAGTGTGCTGGTCGCCGGCCGGGCCGCCGCCGTACTGGGTCGGGCGATGAACGGCCATCTCGACGTTGCCGCCGCGCTGCTCGCCGACCCGGAGGGCAGCGCCGGGCCCCGGGACACGCTGCGCCGGCGGTACGACGCCGCGAGCGCCACCGCCCTGCTGGACACCGCCGGTCTCCAGGTGGAGGAGATCCACGGCGTACGCGTCTTCGCCGATCTGATCCCCGCCGCCGCTGCCGAGGGGGACCCGCAGGCACTGCTCGCCCTGGAGTTGGCCGCCTCGGCGTACCCGCCCTATCGGGATCTGGCCGCCCAACTGCACCTGTTCGCTCGCCGGATGCCATGACGATGACGACCGGCCCCTTCGATCCGGTTCAGCCCCGCTACGGCGCGGGTAGTCTGGCCGACGTGCTGCCCAGCGCGTTGGCGGTGCTGGGGGTGCCGGGCGCGGTCGACCCGCTGGGCCTGGTCGGGCAGCTCGACGGCGTACGCCGGATCGCGGTCCTGCTGGTGGATGGGCTGGGCTGGTACCAGATTCCGGTCGCGGCCCCGTACGCCCCGACGCTGGCAGATCTGGCGGCCCGGCATGGTCGGCCGTTGACCTCCGGGTTCCCGTCGACCACACCGACCAGCCTGGTGACCTTGGGCACCGGTGTCGCCCCCGGGGCACACGGCGTGCTCGGCTTCCGGGTCAACGTGCCCGGCACCGACCGGGTGCTCACCCACATCGACTGGCCGGGTGATCGGGCCGGTGATCCGGACCCGCTGCGGTGGCAGCCGGTGGCCACCCAGTTGGAGTTGGCGGAGGCGGCCGGGGTCGCGGTGACGGTGGTGAGCCGACCCGAGTACGCCGGCAGCGGCTTGACCGTGGCGGCCAACCGGGGCGGGACCTACCGGGGGGCCGCCGATCCGACCGCGCTGGCCACCGAGATGTTGGGGGCGTTGACCACCGGTACGGGGCCGACGCTGGTCTCCGGCTACCACCCGGATCTGGACACCCAGGGGCACCTCAGCGGCGTCGACTCAGCGCCCTGGCGGGTCGCGGCGTCCGATGTGGACGGGCTGTTGGCTCGGCTGGTCGGCGGATTGCCGGCCGATGCCGCGCTGCTGGTCACCGCTGATCACGGCCAGCTCAACGTGCCGTTGGACCACCGCTTCGACCTGGACGCCGACGCCCGGTTGCGGGCCGGTGTCCGGATCGTGGCTGGCGAGCCCCGGGTCCGCTACCTGCACGTTGAACCCGGTGCGACCGATGACGTGGTGGCTGCCTGGTCGGCGGTGCTGGGCGAGGCGGCGTGGGTGGTCACCCGGGCGGAGGCGATTGCCGCCGGCTGGTTCGGGCCGGTGCCCGAGTCGCACCTGGCCCGGGTCGGTGACGTGGTGGTGGCCTGCCAGGGGTCGTACGCCGTGCTGGCCACCCGGACCGACAACCCGGTCGAGGCCCGGCTGGTCGCCTACCACGGTTCCAGTACGGCGACGGAGATGACCATTCCGCTGCTGGTGGTCAGGGGTAGCTGACACCACCGTCACGAGGGGATTGCCCGACCAAGGGATTCAGGGGTTGTCCCACCCGGGGGCTAATCTGCCGGAATGGGTCGCAGCCAGTCCGTTCCGCGTGGGAACGATCCGCGCTTCGGTGCGGATGCCGACGACACCGGCTGCTCGATTCTGCACGTCGACATGGACGCGTTCTTCGCCGCCGTCGAGGTGCGCCGCCGCCCGGAGTTGCGCGGCCGGCCCGTCGTGGTCGGCGGGGTCGGCCCGCGCGGGGTGGTGAGTTCGGCCAGCTACGAGGCCCGGGCGTACGGGGTTCGCAGCGCCATGCCGATCATGCGGGCCCGAGGGCTCTGCCCCGGCGCGGTCTTCCTGCCCCCTGACTTTTCGCAGTACGCTGCCGCGTCCCGCGCCGTGATGCAGATCTTCCGGGATGTGACGCCGCTGGTGGAGCCGCTTTCCCTGGACGAGGCGTTCCTCGACGTGGCCGGTGCCCGGCGGCTCTTCGGCCGCCCGGTCGAGATCGCCCGGCTGGTCCGGGCCCGGGTCGCCGAGCAGGAGGGGCTCACCTGTTCGGTGGGGGTGGCGTCGACCAAGTTCGTTGCCAAGCTTGGTTCCACCCGGGCCAAGCCCGATGGGCTGGTGGTGGTGCCGGCCGAGCAGGTGTTGGACTTCCTGCACCCGTTGCCGGTGGCCGCCCTGTGGGGGGTGGGGGAGCGGGCGGAGGAGAGCCTGCGTCGGCTCGGGCTGTCGACCGTGGGTGATCTTGCCCACGCCCCGGTGGCGATGTTGCGTAACGCCCTCGGCTCGGCTGCCGCCACCCATCTGCACGAGCTGTCCTGGGGTCGGGACTCCCGGCTGGTCGACCCCGAGCAGGTGGAGAAGTCGATCGGGGCGGAGGTCACCTTCGACACCGATGTCGCCGATCCGGCGGCGATCCGGCGTTCCCTGCTGGCCTTGGCCGAAAAAGTGGGGATGCGGTTGCGCCGGGCGGGACAGATCGGCCGTACGGTGTCGATCAAGGTGCGATTCGCCGATTTCCGTACGGTTAACCGCTCCCGCACGCTGTCCGAGCCCACCGATGTCGCCCGCGAGGTGTTCGAGACCGCTTGGGCGCTGTTCGGCGCGCTTGCGCCGAGCAGCCCGATTCGACTCGTCGGCGTACGGGTCGAGGGGCTCGCCGCCGCCGGCTCGACCCCGCAGCAGCTTGCTCTCGGCGCCCCAGAGCATGGTTGGCGGGATGCCGAGGCGGCCGTGGACGCCGCTGCTGTCCGATTCGGGCGTTCCGTCATACGTCCGGCTAGTCTGTTGGACGGCGGCGGAGGGGCTCGAACGGAAATTCCGCCACGGCCATAGGTCGTCCCGCTTTCCGACCCGCGACCCCCCTCGTAGACTTGCGGGTAAGCAGCCGGTTGGCTGCCACGGTCTGTCGGTCCGACCGGACCGACCAACGTGACCGGGGAGGAGTGCCGTGCCGCTCTCGGAGCACGAGCAGCGGCTGTTCGAGCAGATCGAGCGGTCGCTTGCCGAGGACCCCAAATTCGCCTCGGCTGTGCGTGCCAGCGACCCACGCTTCCATGCGCGGCGTCGGCTGCTTGTCGCTGCCGGCGTGATCATCGCTGGCCTTGCATTGGTCGTCTACGGCACGGTGAGCAAATCTTCGTTGCTCGGCGTGGCCGGCTTCGTGGTCATGCTCGGTGCGGCCGGGTTCGCGGTGCTTTCACACCGTCGAGCCCAGTCACCCGATCTGCACGTAGTTGGTGGCACCGCCAGTCGGCGCACCCGCGCCCGGCGGTCGTCGTTGATCGACCGGCTTGAGGAGAGGTGGCGTCAGCGGCCGGAAGGCCACCGCTGACCTGTCTCCCCTGCGGGTGGCCAGACCCGCTGGGCGATGAGCGATTAACGGCGATGTTTGTGGCATGCGTGATTCGTGTGGGCAGGGGTCTGTCGGAGATCCGGCGTTTCCCCTGAGCACGCGAATCATGCATGTCCACCGATGACCGCACCGCGCCGCGTTCCTTTTACGCGCATGACGCATGAATTCGCTAATGGGATAAAACTCGTGAACGGGCCCCTGCCCCGGGTCGGCCTTTCTCGACCCGGGGCGCGTTCGGAGACCAGCGGCGACTGTCAGCGGGTCGACTGACCGCTGGCCAACCGTCCGGTACGCCAACGGCGGAGCCGGTCGAGGTTGAACAGCCGACTGCGGACCCTGCCGACCCAGGTGACGAGCCGAGTCGTGGTGTCCGTGATCGCCCGACGCCACTGCATCAGCACCGAGGGCGGCAGAACCGCCGCGACCACCCGGGTACGGCGGCTGGTCTCGGCGGCGAGTGCCCGGCGTACCGAGTGCAGTGGCCCGGTCAGTTGGCCGCTGGGCAGCGGCTCGCGGGCGTACCGGGCCCGCTCCTCGGCTCGGCCCAGCAGCCGTGCGGCATCGGCCGCCGGCTCGGCGACGTGACCGTCGCCGATCAGCCGGTCGACCGTCGCCCGTGGGGTCTCCGTCGGGTCGACCCGGAGCCGGAGGTCGACCAGAGTGTCGATCAGCTCGTCCCAGGCCGCGTGTGCCTCCAGCCGGGCCCGGTCCACCGCCAGCCCGACCTCGGCCACCGGATGCATGGTGGTGGTGGTCCCCGCCGCCGCCAGCGCAGCCGATCCGGTCGGAGCCCGGGGCGAGCGGCGACGACGGAGCAGCGCCCGCCGGAGGGCCGGCAGACCGAGCAGGAGGACCACCACGGCGGCGACGAACCAGGGCCAGATGGTGGCCGGGCGGTCGATCGGTGCGCCAGATGCGTCGAACCCCGGGTCGACATCCCGCTCGGGGCGCTCGACACCCCCCGGCCCCGCCGAGGACGCGGGACCGCCGGGGGTGTTCGGGCCCGTCGTCGGGGTGACCGGGTCCGGCTCGTCGCTGTCCGGTGCCCAGGCGGTACGGGTCGAACCAGGCACACTGGCCGCCGGGGTCGCGTCGAACGGCACCCAGCCGACGCCGTCGAAGTAGACCTCGGTCCAGGCGTGCAGGTTGCGGTTGGTCAGGGTGTAGGTGTTCCCCTCCTGTTGGGTGCCGTTGCTGAACCCGAACGCCACCCGGGCCGGGATGCCGGCGGCCCGGACCAGCCACGCCATCGCCGAGGCGTACTGCTGGCAGAAGCCCACCCGGTTGGTCAGGAAGTCGACGATGTCCTGCCCGCTGGTGCCACCCTCGGTGGCCAGGCTGTATCGGAACTTGTTGTCCTGCGAGAAGTGGTCGTAGATCGCCCGTACCCGGGCGTAGTCGGTCCGCTTGTCCTTGGTCAACTGGGCGACGAGTTCCTCGACCTCGCGGACCTTCGGGGTCTCCGTGTACCGCTGGCGCATCGGATGGTCCGCCGGCAGCGTCGGTACGGCGTCCAGCACCGCAGGCGTGTAGTCCGCCCGAAGGTACTCGAAGGAGTATTTTCTGCCTCTCGACTGTTCCTGCCGGGAGAAGACGATCCGCTGGTCGGTGTCGTAGAGCCAACCGGAGGGCAGTTCGACCATCATCAGCGGGTCGAGGTACAGCGGCAACAGCGGCATGTTGAAGGCACCGGTGGTCTCCACATCAGCCCGGTGCTGCTGGTAGGTGACCTCGGGCCGGCTGCCCGGTCGGGGATCCGGCAGGCCCCGGCTGACCGGCCGTCCGCTCGGATTGGTCGCCGCGAACCCACCGGGCAGAAGCCGGTCGGCCACCCCGAACCGCAGATAGAACGGGTTCGACTCAGTGGTGGTGACCTTGACCATCTCGACGGTGTTCGACTGGTTGAGCTGGCCGCTGAGCGAGGCGAAGAGGTCGACCCGGCCGGCGGGACCGCCCTGGCCGCCGCGGCCCTGGCCCGCGCCACCGAGGGAGTTCTGCCGGTCCAACAGACCACCGGTCATCCCGGGGATGACGAAGGGCAGCAGGACCGCCAGTGCCACTCCGGCGATGGCCAGCCGACGACCGGCGGCGGCCAGCGGCGAAGGTTCCCAGATGTCCACGTCCCGCCCGTCACCGGTGAACCGGCGACCGAACCGACGGACCCGTTCGACGTTGTCGGCCACCAGCAGCCAGAGGAAGCCGGCCGCTCCGACAATGAACGGCAACGGCGGCACGCTGTCGACGTAGACCGCCACCGGCACCGCGTAGATGGCCAGCATCGGCAGTCCCGCCAGCGCCGGCCGGCGCATTCCGACCGCGACCAGGTCCACCACCACCGCGACCAGGCCGATACCCAGTGCGGTGATGAACAGCAGCGGCTCGGTGTCGGGCACCTTGAGCTCGTGCGACCGGATGTCCTGGACCGAACCGCTCATCAGCTGGCCGAAGTACGCGAAGGTGTCCAGGGTCGGCAGCAGCACGAGGATCTCCCGGCCGCTGGGAAAGAGCCAGATCAGCGCGATCAGCAGGGTGCCGAGCAGACCGAGCGGCTGGGCCCAGAGCGGTGTCCGCCACCAGCGCAGCAGCATTCCGACCCCGGCGAGCAACGCCACCACGATGAAGCACTGCACCAGCCAGGTCCAGCTCTGAAAGATCGTGGAGAGCGGTGCGGCGGCCAGCAGGGTGGCTGCCCCGGCGATGAGGCCGAGCCGGCGACTACCTCTCATCGCACACCTCCGGCGACCGTCTCGGCCAGCGCGGCCCGCCAGGCGAAGCCCTGGGACCCCCGACCCGCCTGCGGCCACAGCGCGGCCAGTTTGCTGCCGTGGTCGACCTCCACCACCCGCCACCCGCTCTGCAACAGGCTGAGTACGGCGGCGCTGCGCGTCTGTGCGGCCTCGGCCTGGGCGGTGGCGGGCAGGTTGAGCCAGGTCGAGCTGTTCAACAGCAACGCCACACAGGTCGCCCCGTTGCCGCGCAGCGCGGCCAGCAGCTTCGCCTCGTCCGGGGTCAGCATGCCCAGCAGGGCGATGATCAGACCACCGTCGGACCGTTGCCGGACCCGCTCCACCAGGGAGGCGATGTCGCCACGCTGGGCAAGCCGGACCTCGGCGAGGTGGTCGAGCAGGATGCCGTCGCCGCCCGCCTCGGACGCGTCGGCGTCCAGCCCGGACCCGGTCACCAGCCGCAGTTTGTAACCAGCGGTGCGCAGATGTACGGCGATGCTGGCGACCGAGGCCACCGCCCACTCGAAGCTCGCGGTCGGACCATCGCCCCGATGGCCGTGCGCGCGGGTGTCCAGCACCACCGTGGCGCGGCTCTCCCAGGGCTGTTCCTCCCGCCGTACCATCAGCTCCCCGGTGCGGGCGGTGGACTTCCAGTGCACCCGGCGCAGGTCGTCGCCGCGCCGGTATTCGCGGGTCGCCGCGTCGTCCTCGCCGTGTACCGCCACCGACCGGGCGCGGCTTTCCCCGGAGCCGGCGTACTCCCCGGCCAGGCGGACCGTGGGCAGGGGGGTGACCTGCGGGATTACCGTGAGTCGGTCGGTGCTGGGGAAGGCCCGGGTCAGTTCGCACAGCCCGAACGGGTCGGTCAGCCGAACCACCAGCGGGCCGACCTCGTAGCGGCCCCGGACGTCGGCCCGCACGGTGTACGCCACCGAGCTGGCCTGCTGCGCGCCCAACCGTTCCAGCACCACCCGGGGCCGGCTGCCCAGGGCGTACGGCAGTCGATCCTCCAGCAGCAGCGTGCCGGTGGGCAGCCGGGACAGGTTCTGTAGTTGCAGCATTATTCGGGAGCTGGCCCCCACCGGCACCCGGTGTGGTTCGAGGGTGCGATGACAGGCGAGCTTGTAGCGGCTCCGCCCGACGTAGAGCACCGCCAGCAGCGGCAGGATGGCGAGCAGCACCGCGACTCGCAGCAGGTCCTTCTCACCGAGCAGTACCGCGGACAACGCCGCGGCGACGGCTGCGGCGAGGAACGATCGGCCTCGGGTGGTGAGACCGGCCAGCGCCGCGCGCACGGTCATCGCCGCCGCGGCTCGTACGGGGATCGCCCGCCGGCGTCGCCGGACGGTGGTCGGGTGTCGTAGGGCGAGCGCTGCCGGGCCTGCGGCAGGGCCAACCGGTGCACCAGGTCGGCGACGATGGCGTCGGTGGTACGCCGGGCGAGCTGCGCGTCCGCCGTCGGGATGATCCGGTGCGCCAGCACCGGTACGGCCAGTGCCTGGAGGTCGTCGGGCAGCACGTAGTCGCGCCCCTCCAGGGCGGCGAAGGCGCGAGCCGTGCGCAGCAGTTGCAGGCTGGCCCGAGGCGACGCGCCCAGCCTCAGCTCCGGGGCCTCCCGGGTGGCGGTGACCAGGTCGATGGCGTACTGCTTGACCGCGTCGGCGACGTGTACCTGTCGGACGGTGGCGATGAGTCGCCGGACGGTGACCGCGTCGGCGACCGGGCGTAGCGAGTGCAGTGGGTCCACCCCACCGTGCGCGTCGAGCATGGCCAGTTCCGCGCCGGGGTCGGGGTAGCCCATCGCGATCCGGGCGGTGAACCGGTCCCGTTGGGCCTCCGGCAGCGGGTAGGTGCCTTCCATCTCGATCGGGTTCTGGGTGGCGATCACCATGAACGGCGTCTGGAGCGCGTAGGTGGTGCCGTCGACGGTGACCTGGTGCTCCTCCATGCACTCCAGCAGCGCCGACTGGGTCTTGGGGGAGGCCCGGTTGATTTCGTCGCCGACCACCAGGTTGGCGAAGACCGCGCCTGGCCGGAATTCGAAGTCGTGGGTTTCCTGGTTGTAGACACTGACCCCGGTGACGTCGCTGGGCAGCAGGTCGGGGGTGAACTGGATGCGGCGTACCGAGCAGTCGATGGAGCGGGCGAGGGCCTTGGCAAGTTTGGTCTTACCCACGCCGGGTACGTCTTCGATCAGCAGATGACCCTCGGCGAGCAGAACCGCCAGGGCGAGCCGAACCGTCGCGGTCTTGCCCTCGATGACCTTCTCGATGTTGGCGACGATCGCATCGCTGGCGGCGCGGAACTCGTCATGTGGCAGCACGTCACCCAGCTCGTCCCGGGTCTGTTGTGTCACGGGCACCTCCTCGTCGCTACACGGACTTCTTACTAGACCTGTGAGGTCGGCCGTTAGGTTCGCGGGAAGACGACCCGACCGAGTGGTCTGCGTCACCCGCACCATTCAGGCTAGCTGTATTCGGCAGCGTCTCCGAATGCGCGTTGGTTGGCCCGGGTGGCAGCGGGTAGACTCCGGGCCATGCCCGGGGTTTACCTGCTCCTTAGCGAGCCGTGCTGACGCGACAGACAGCGACAGCGCGGCGCCCCTCCTGTGTGAGGGGCTTTTTTGTGCCCTGAACGCAATGCCCTACCGCTGCCCTGAACGCAATGCCGGACCGCAGTGCCCCGACGCAGCGCCCGAACGTGATGGCCCTGGACCAGACCCGAGGTGGACCGATGACTGAGGCAACCGAGCCGGCGGGGGACATCCCGCCGTTCCGCTACACCGCCGAGCTGGCTGGCGAGATCGAGCACCGCTGGCAGGACCGGTGGGCCGAGCGTGGCACCTTCCACACGCCCAACCCGGAGGGGCCGCTGGCCGATCCGAGTCATCCCCGGGCCGGCGCCGAGAAGCTGTACGTGCTGGACATGTTCCCCTATCCGTCCGGGTCCGGGCTGCACGTCGGGCACCCGCTGGGTTACATCGGCACCGACTCGTACGCCCGCTACCAGCGGATGGCCGGCCGTAACGTGCTGCACGCGATGGGCTTCGACGCCTTCGGCCTGCCGGCTGAGCAGTACGCGGTGCAGACCGGCACCCATCCGCGTACCACCACCGAGGCGAACATCGAGCGCTACCGGGCGCAGCTGCGCCGACTGGGCATGGGCTACGACCACCGGCGCTCGGTGGCCACCATCGACGTCGACTTCTACCGCTGGACCCAGTGGATCTTCCTGCAGGTCTTCAACTCCTGGTACGACCCGACGGCCGGTAGGGCCCGGCCGATCGCCGAGCTGATTGCCGAGTTCGAGGCGGGCACCCGGTCCACCCCGGATGGCCGGGCCTGGGCGGAGCTGTCCGGTGTGGAACGGCGGCAGGTGGTCGACGACCACCGGCTGGCGTACGTCTCCGAGGCCCCGGTGAACTGGTGCCCGGGGCTGGGCACGGTGCTGGCCAACGAGGAGGTGACCGCGGACGGGCGTTCCGACCGGGGCAACTTCCCGGTGTTCAAGCGCAGCCTGAAGCAGTGGATGATGCGGATCACCGCCTACGCCGACCGGCTGCTGGACGACCTGGACACGCTGGACTGGCCCGAGCCGATCAAGCTGATGCAGCGCAACTGGATCGGCCGCTCCACCGGTGCGCACATCGACTTCCCGACCGCCGTCGATCCGATCCGGGTCTTCACCACCCGGCCGGACACCATCTTCGGGGCGACCTACATGGTGCTGGCACCCGAGCACCAGTTGGTCGACGCGCTGGTTCCGGCGGCCTGGCCGGCCGGCACCCGGGACGCGTGGACCGGTGGGCACGCCACGCCGCGTGCGGCGGTCGAGGCCTACCGCAAGGCGGCCGGGGCCAAGAGCGACGTCGAGCGGCAGGCCGAGACGAAGGAGAAGACCGGCGTCTTCGTCGGGGCGTACGCCACCAACCCGGTCACCGGCACCGAGATCCCGATCTTCATCGCCGACTACGTGCTGGCCGGCTACGGCACCGGGGCGATCATGGCGGTACCCGGGCAGGACGAGCGGGACTGGGCGTTCGCCGAGGTCTTCGACCTGCCGATCATCCGTACCGTGCAGCCGGCGGAGGGGTTCGACGGCAAGGCGTACACCGGGGACGGGCCGGCGATCAACAGCGCCGCGCCGGAGCGCGGCCTGGACCTGGACGGCCTGGGGGTCGTCGAGGCCAAGGCCCGGATCATCGAGTGGCTGGAGGCCAACGGGCACGGCACCGGCGCGGTCACCTACCGGCTGCGGGACTGGCTGTTCAGCCGGCAGCGCTACTGGGGCGAGCCGTTCCCGATCGTCTACGACGAGACCGGCCGGCCGATCGCGCTGCCCGAGTCGATGCTGCCGGTCGAACTGCCGGAGGTGGACGACTTCTCCCCGCGTACCTTCGACCCGGAGGACGCAGACTCGGAGCCGGAGACGCCGCTGTCGCGCCGCCGGGACTGGGTCGAGGTCGAACTGGACCTGGGCGACGGGCCGAAGCGTTACACCCGCGAGACCAACGTGATGCCGCAGTGGGCCGGCTCCTGCTGGTACGAGATGCGCTACCTGGACCCGGCCAACAGCGACCGGTTCGTCGACCCGGTCAACGAGCGCTACTGGATGGGCCCGCAGTCGCCGGGTGACTGCGGCGGCACCGACCTGTACGTCGGCGGCCAGGAGCATGCCGTGCTGCACCTGCTGTACGCCCGGTTCTGGCACAAGGTGCTGTTCGACCTGGGGCACGTCTCGTCGTTCGAGCCGTTCCGCAAGCTGTTCAACCAGGGCATGATCCAGGCGTACGCCTACACCGACGCCCGGGGCAGCTACGTCGAGGCGTCCGAGGTGATCGAGCGCGACGGCGGATACGTCCACGGCGAGGAGCCGGTACACCGTGAGTACGGCAAGATGGGCAAGTCGCTGCGCAACGTGGTGACGCCCGACGAGATGTGCGCGGCGTACGGTGCGGACACGTTCCGGGTCTACGAGATGTCGATGGGCCCGCTGGAGGTCTCCCGTCCGTGGGAGACCCGGGCGGTCATCGGGTCGTACCGGTTCCTGCAGCGGGTCTGGCGGGCCGTTGTCGACGAGCAGACCGGCGAGCTGCGGGTCACCGACGACCCGGCCGACGAGCCGACCCGTCGGCTGCTGCACAAGGTGATCGACGGGGTTCGGGGCGACATGGAGGGGATCCGGTTCAACACCGCGATCGCCAAGCTGATCGAGCTGACCAACGGGCTGACCCGGCTGGCTGCCACCCCGCGTGAGGTGGCCGAGCCACTGGTGCTGATGCTGGCACCGTTCGCCCCGCACATCGCCGAGGAACTGTGGCAGCGGCTGGGGCACACCGAGTCGTTGACGTACGCGTCGTACCCGGTTGCCGACCCGGCGCTGCTGGTGGCCGAGACGGTGACCTACCCGGTGCAGGTCAACGGCAAGGTGCGCGGTCGGATCGAGGTGGCTGCCGACGCGGCGCAGGATGACGTACGGGCCGCCGCGCTGGCCGTGATCGCCGAGCAGTTGGCCGGTAAGGAGCCGCGCAAGGTGATCGTGGTGCCCGGTCGGATGGTCAGCGTCGTCGTCTGAGTTGTTCGCCAGGGACATCCTGGTTGTCTCGCTGATGGGGGCGGGGGTCCACGGGACCTCCGCCCCCCGTTGCGTGAAGGCACAGGCAGCGGGCGCGCCCCCGTCCCAGCCGCCGTCCTCGCCGGATGAACCGGCCGGAAGTACGAGCGCGGAGGCCGTTAACCCGGCTTTCGGCCGGTGCCGGCCACCAGGCGGCCCGGCAGGATCACATCCCATGCCACGCCCTGATCGACTCCAGAACACCGTGCCCGCTTCCGGCCAGCCCGGGGCCGCTGCGCTCTCCGCCAGTCGGCCTCGGATCATCGCACTCGACGTGCTGCGCGGGTTCACGCTGTGCGAGATCCTGCTCGCCAACATCCAGCTGATCGCCAACTCCGGCACCGCCGTCGAGACCCAGCCCATGGGCGCATGGGATCCCTGGCTCGGGCTTCCGATCTTCTCCCTGCTGTTCGGTATCGGGTTTTCCCTGCTGTTGGACTCCGCCGCGCACCGTGTCGCCCGCCCACGACTGGTTCTGCTGCGCCGACTTCTGGCGATGCTCGTGATCGGTTTCGTGCACATGCTGTTGTGGCCGGGCGAGATCCTCACCAAGTACGCCCTCGTCGGCCTGCTGGTGCTGCTGCCCTCGACCTGGTTGCCTCGGTGGGCCGTGGCCAGCCTCGCCGCAGTGCTCATCCCGGCGGCGCTGATCGTCGGGGGTGGACCCCTGCTGATTGCCGGGCTGTTCCTGCTGGGCTCGGCACTGGTCCGATACGGGGTGATCGAGCAGGTCGAGCGGTCCACCCGAGGGCCGCTCCTGCTGGGCCTGGTTTTCGCGGCGGGGACAGCTGCTGCCCTGTGGGTGCATGCCAACCTGCTGACCGGGGCGGACACGATGCAGCCGTCCTTCGCGTCCAACCTGGCCGATCTGTTGATCGCCGGTGTGGTCGTGTGTGCCCTGCTGGTCCTGCTCAGAACGCCACTGCGACCGGTGCTGCGGGCTGTCTTCGCGCCACTGGGCCGGGTGGCACTGACCAACTACCTGACCGCCACACTCCTGGTTCTGGCAGCCAGTCACCTCCTCGGCCTGCCGATCGGCCAATCCTTGACGGTGGCCTACCTGGTCGCGGGCGCCATCCTCACCGCCCAGTGGCTGTTTTCCAGCCTCTGGCTGCGTCGCTATCGCCAGGGTCCCGTCGAGTGGCTCTGGCGCTGGGCCACCTGGGCCCGCCGCCCTTCCCTCGGCCGGTCTGGGATGTGACAGGCGTCTGCCATCGTCTACAAATCAAGGCCGGCTCGTTTCCCGGCGCATGGTCGATATGCAGGATTCGTATAACGATCATCAATTCATCGGGTTGACTGGATAGGTTCGTTACCTGACCACAACGGAGGAGTCGTCTCCATGCCGAGGACACCGGCGAGACAGACCCACTGCCCACGCTGCGGAGCCCGCTTGGCCCGGGACAACGACAGCGGACGCTGCACCCCCTGCCAGACCGCCGAACGGGACCGGATCACCACGCCGCCCGTGCTGCCGGCCTCCTTCTGGGACCACGAACCCGTCCGCCAAGCCCTACACGAACGCCACCTCGGCAAAGTCGTCCGCGCCTACCGCTACCACCCCTACCACGGCCGACTCGCCCTGCCCCAAGACCTCGTCGCCCGCTGGCTCGGCATCACCCAGGCCCAACTCAGCCGCGCCGAAAACAGCCCACCCATGATCCACCTGGACCGCCTCATCCACTGGGCGCAACTGCTGCACATCCCCGCCCAATTGCTCTGGTTCAAGCTGCCCGACAGCATCGAGGACGGGCAGGTTCCATCTTCGACGCTCGGTCACGCCGAGCGGCAGCCGGCCGACCTGCCGGCCCAGGAACGCATTCCGGTCGCTTCCGCAGGGAGCGAGCCCGAGTACGGAGGTGACATCGTGGAAAGACGTGGCTTCGTGATTACTGCCGCGCTCGCGGGCCTCGGGGTGGCTCAACAGTTGAGCCCGACGCTGAGCCAGGCCAGTCCGCCCCAGCGGTTGGGCGCGGAGGACGTTCGGTCGGTGATGTCGGTGATCGACGGATTCGAGCAGGTCGACGCGGCGATCGGCGGGAACGAACTATGCGACTTCGCCATCGGCCTGCATCGGCGGGTGCTCGGCTGGGAGCGTGACGGTGGTTACGACCGCCAGGTCGGCCAGGCGTTGCAGACCGCCCTGGGGGAGCTGGAGTGTTGGATCGGCTGGTTCGCCCTCGACGCGGAGCGGCGTCCGGAGTCCCGTAGATATCTGCATGAGGCGATCCTGCGGGCCCGGCTGCGCGACGATGCCCGGCTTGAGGTGCGGGCCCTGCAGGGCATGTCGATGCTGATTCGGCAGTCCCATTCGGCGGAGTCCCGGCAGTGCGCGGAGGCGGCGCAGCGGCTCGCCGCAGGGTGGGCGAGTCCACGGCTGACGACATTGCTACACCTGCGGGCCGCCCGGGCCAGCGCCGAGTTGGGCGACGCGGCCGGGTTCAACCGCGAGATGACAAAGGCGTTGTCCATGTTCGATCGTGGTGAGCGTGAGGACGATCCGTCGTACCTCCGGTTCCTCAAGCAGTCGGAGATCCTCGCCGTCGAGGGCTACTCGCATCTCGCTCTCGGCAATGCCGGCAAGGCTGTCGATGCCTTTCAGGCGGACATGGACGTCTCCGACTCGTACTACCACCGCAACCGGGTACTCGGTGCCGTGCTCCTGGCGAAGGCCAGGCTCTACGCGGGCGATGTCGATGCGGCGAGTCAACTGGGGATCGAAACCGCCCCGGCCGTGGCGGCTCTCCGGTCCGGGCGGACCACCCTGGCGCTGGCCGGTCTACGCGGAGAACTGGGTGACCATGCTGGTCGATCAAGGTTGGCGAACCAGTTTGTGACGAGCTACGACGAGGCGGCCCGTGGATGATTACCGACAGGGAGCTGCGACGTTTCACGGCGGACCAGGCGCAGGACCTACTGGAACCTCTCGTCGCCCTCTACCGGGAAATCCACGCCACTCCCGAGACCGAGTTCCACAACGAGGCACGCTATCGCCGTCAGATCGCCGGCCACATGTCCGTACCGGGCTGGACGCTGGTGACCGCGATCAAGAGGGACGAGCTGGTCGGCTATGCCTATGGCTTCCCGCTCCCGGAGAACACCGGCTGGTGGCAGGGCCTACAGACGACGGTGCCCAACGGTTTCACGGTGGAGGACGGGCGGCGTACCTTCGCTATCAGCGAGATCATGGTCCGAGCGGCGTATCGTCGCCAAGGCATCGCCCGGGCGCTGCACGACGAGCTGTTGGCCGGTCAGCCCGCTGAACGAGCCACCCTCCTCGCCGAGCCGGGCAATCTGCCGGCGCAGGCCGCGTACGCCGGCTGGGGCTGGCGCAAGATCGGGCAGCTCCGTCCCGGCTGGGAGAACGCCCCGCTCTTCGACGTCCTCGTACGTTGAACCGGGGCTGGCTCCGGTTCAACCGCTCGGTGCTCACTGAGCGCTGACGGTGGGCGTGCAGGTTCGGAAATGTGAACACATCTCGAACCCGCACGCCCGACTGATCAGGGTTTTTGGTCGGGGGTCAGGTGCCGTTGATAAGGCGGATGGCGAGGTCCGGACTGAACTGGCCGGCCGGCGTGTTGGGGGCGATGCCACACTCTCCGTCGGAGTTACCTGGCACCTTGACCCACATCAGCAGTTCGGCGCCGCCACCGGCCTGGGTCGGGGTGCCCAGCTTGCGGCCGCTGGGGTTGCACCACTCGCCGTTGGAGCCGTTGCCGTTGCGGCTGGTGTCCACCACGAACGTGCGGCTGTAGCCGAATTGGCTGGTCAGCTGGGCGTTCACCGCGTTGGCGTAGGCGAGTGAGTCGGCCGTGGTGAAATAGTTGGAAACGTTTACCGCGAAGCCACGAATCTCCCGTACGCCAGCGGCCTCCAGGCGCGGTGCCATTACCGCTGGCGTGATCCAGCCGGCGTTGCCCCCATCCATATAGGTCCACGCGTTGGGTGCGTAGTCACGGAACTGCTCACTGGCGTAGCGCAGCAGGTTGGTCCGTACCGTCTGCTCACTGGCGGGTAGGCAGTCGAGCTGGGCCAGCGCGTCCGGTTCGATGATCACCACCGCCGGCCGGGCACCGATTGCCTGCGCGAACGCGCTGATCCAGGCGCGGTACGCCTCCGGGCTGCCGGCACCGCCGCCCGAATGCGAGCCGCAGTCCCGACCCGGGATGTTGTACGCCACCAGCATCGGCAACTTGTCCGCCTGATCGGCGGCGGCGACGAAGCTGGAGACCGCAGCGGTGATGTCACCGCTCCAGTCGCCGTACCAGCGGGCACCGGGCTTGCTGGCCAGCTGTGAGTCGATCTGGGCGGCCCGGGAATCGCCGCTGTTGTTGGCCACCCACTGCTTCACGTTGGAGTTCGGGTCGACGTAGAAGCCACTGGTCAGCGCGAGCGGACTGGGAATCAGTGAGACGTTGTCCAGGTACGCCGTGTAGTTGCTGGCCGACCCGCCGAGCTGGAACGTCACCTGTCCGTCTGTCGTGCCGATCGGCGAGGTCAACGGGAAGATGTAGTGCTTGCGGCCCGGGCTCAGGGTCACCGGCTGCTGGAGAGCCTTGGTGTAGGGCGCGGATCCGAGCTGTACGGTCGCGACGACCGAGACGGTCGCCGACGCGGAGGCGTCGAACGACAGGGTGTAGCCCCGGCCGTTCACCAGAGAGATGCCGCTCTGGCCGACCTGAGCGTCCCACGGGTTCGCGGTGCCGCCGGCGACATTGATCTTCCACTGCCCGTTCTCGGTTGCCGACCCGGTGCCGGCGCTGTTCCACCACGGCGTCGTGGTGCCGCCGTCGAAGGTGCCGTTGGTGATCAGTTCGCCGGTGGCCGGTACGGCTGCGACAGCCGCGGGTGCGTACCCTACGGCGAGCCCGGCCACCAGGCCCAGTGCGAGTACGCTGCGGCCCAGCCGCTGCGGTCGGGAGGTCTTCATCGACCACTTCCTTTCGTGAGTATGATCTTCAATGTAGACCAGTCTGCCCCGTTTCGCGGTTCGTCCCCTGTGGATGCGAACATAGCGGGCATGGAAATCTACGAGGACACCCGCGAGGTGTCGCGCGCCGATCTGGCTGCCTGGCTGCGTCAGCTGGCCAACCAGCTGGAGGGTGGCCAGCTCTTCTACGGCGCTGCCGGCGCGGTGACCGTCGCCGACCAGGTCGAGTGCGAGCTGGAGATCGAGCAGGAGGATGACGAGATCTCGGTAGAGATCGAGTTCACCTGGGCCAGCCCCAAGGCGGCGGAAGCCACGACGACGTCCGAGGACGACGAGGACGACGAATCCGACGAGGAAGAGGAGTCCGAGGCGGAGGAGTCCGAGGCCGAGGCTGCGGACGCCGAGACGGAGGAGCCTGCGGCGGAGGCCACGGACGCAGAGGCTGAGGCACCCGAGGCTGCGGCGGAGGAGCCCAAGGCTCCGGCCGGCAAGAAGGGCAAGTCCGCCAAGAAGGCGTGATCTAGCGCTTCTCCTGCCGGGAATATCACCTGAGGCCAGTTCGGTGAACTGGCCTCTTGTTTTGTCGCCTCCGTACTGGCCGTCACTTTGGGTGGCCCCTGCCGGATAGACCAGGTGTCGTCGGCGTACGGAGAGCGAGGCAGATGCGTGGCCTGGGTGTCCTGATCGGCAGGGGAACCGACGGTCTGCCACCCGGTGTGCAATCGGTGACCGAACGGACCCAGGTCACCACCGCGGAACTCTTCTTCGACCTGGTCTTCGTCTTTGCCTTCATCCATGTCACCACGTTGATGGCCGAGGACCCCACCGGCCTGGGCGTGGTCCGTGGACTGCTCGTCCTGGCCATGCTCTGGTGGGCCTGGTCGTTGTTCACCTGGTTGGCAAACCGGGTACGCGCCGACTTCGGCCTCTCGCGGCTGGTGCTGCTCGGTGCCACCCCGGTCATGTTCGTGCTCGCCATCACGATCCGGGAGTCGTTCGACGACTTCCCCGGGGGGCTCGACGGGCCGATCGTGTTCGCCACCGGCTACCTGCTGGTCCGACTGCTCTACCTCGGTCTGCGGCTGTACGCCACGCCGGAACTGACTCGGGCCGACATGGTGGCGCTGACCCTGCCGATGGCCGCCGGTACTGGTCTGCTCTTCGTCGCGGCCCTGGTGCCTCAGCGTCTGACCGACGACCCGTTCCGGATCGAGCTGTTACAGGTCGGCTTCTGGGCGTTGGCTGTGCTCATCGAGTACGGCACCGGGCTCGGCCTGCCCATGCCGGGAAGACGCATCTTCGCGGCCGGGCACTGGGTCGAACGGCACCGACTCATCATGATCATCGCACTCGGTGAGTCGATCATCGCTGTTGGCCTGGGTGGTTCGGACCTACCGGTGTCCTGGGGGCTGGTCTGGGGCTCGGTATGTGCCGTCGTCATAGCCGGGGCGTTGGAGTGGACCTACTTCGACGTCGTGACGCTGGCTGGCGAGCAGTCCCTGCATCACGCGACACCCGAGCAGCGAGCCACTCTCGCCCGACACGCCTACACCTACCTGCATCTGCCGATGGTCGCCGGGATCATCCTCTTCTCTCTCGGGCTCAAGCACACGCCGTACTTCCTCGAACCCGACGTGCATCATCCGAGCGAGTCGTTGACTGGCCTGTCGCTGTGGTCCCTGTACGGTGGCGCGGCGCTCTTCCTGCTCGGCAACGTCGCCTTCCAACTCCGGATCACCGACCTCGTTCGGACCAACATCTGGCCCCGATTGATCACAGCGTTTCTCCTGTTGGGGCTCGTCCCGGTCGCCGAGCAGACGCCAGCGCTCAACGCGCTGGTGCTGCTCACCGTCCTGACGCTGACGCTGGCGCTGGTGGAGGTCAAGATCGCCGGCGAACAGCGACGTTGGTTGCGGGCCGTGGCGCTGGCCGAAGAGCCGCCCGGGACCGTGGTCTCCGATCGAACATAGCGGTGTGCGTATTGTGCTGACGTAGCGATGCGTGGCAATATCACTCCTGGCCTCAAGGGGCTGCACACCACAGGCGAAGAGCGCCTGTGCGGGGAGGTGTGGTGCTATTGCCAATTATGCCGAGCCGTCGACTGTCAATCTGTGGCATCTCGTGATGGCTTGACTCATATCGGACCCAGCTAATTGCCGTGCCATGACACGGCGGGGTGACACCTCCAGCGTGGTCTATCCGGTTATTTCGCTATCGAGGGTGCCCTCGGTTTGCGGGTGCCTGATATGGCCGGCGGGCGACCGGCGCATAGGTCGTCGTCAAGGTGATCGCAGTAAAACGGGGGATCGAATGTGTGCACTGGACATTTCTGGCCGGCAACTGCGGTGGTTCATCCATCCCGACGAGGCGCGGGCGGAGCGGGCGCTCTACTGTCTTCCGCACTCCGGCGGCGGTGCCACCGCCTATCGAGACTGGTTGCCGGCGCTTCCGACAATCGCCGTCCGCCCGCTGCAGCCGCCCGGGCGGGAGAGTCGGCTTGCCGAGCCGCCCGTGCTCGACCCGGTGGAGATCGCTGACGTCGTCCTGGCCGACCCGAGGCCGTTCGCCTTCTACGGGCACAGTCTCGGGGCCCTGCTGGCGTACGAGGTGACCCGGGAGTTGCGCCGCCGCGGCGGGCGACTCCCCGAGCGGCTGTTCCTGGGCGCGTGTCGGCCGCCCTGGTCGGTCGGGGCGACCGCAGCCAGATTTATTGCCCTCGACGACGATGAGTTCGTGGCGACCCTGGTGGGGATGGGTGGCTCACCGCCCGAAGTCTGGGCCGACCCCACCTGGCGGCGGATACTACTGCGGCTGTTGCGCGCCGACTTCGGGTGGATGGCGGGGTACGAGCACCGCGACGAAACGGCGCTACCCGTACCGGTCGTCGCCTTCGTGGGCCAGGACGATCCGATCGCCCGACCTGACGAGGTCGCCGGCTGGGCCCGGCTCACCAGCGTCAGCTTCACCCTGCACGCCGTGCCAGGTGGGCACTTCTTCGGCCAGACCCAGGTGGACCGGTTGACCCGCGCGATCGAACAGGAATGGGCCACCTGACCGGGTCCGTAGGACCGACGGAGTCTCCTAGCCGCCGTACCAGATCGGGGAACGATGACTGACTGTCTCATTGTCGGATTCAATGACGTCGACTTTTCCTCGTACGTCGACGATGTGCGGCTGATGGGGGAGGATTCCGGGGCCTTTCGTGACCTGCGGCTCGCCTACATCGATGTGGATGGGCGGCCGTTACGTGCCCTCGACGTACTGAGTAGATTCCGCGAGCCCGATCCGGGACAGCCCCGTCCGCTGTTCCACAATGCGGACTTCCTGTGGCCGGTCATCACCTGCCTGGGCAGCTTTCTGGCCCGACACGGCTTCTCCTTCGACTACGTCAACCTCTTCCATCTGGAGAAGCAGAAACTGGTGGAGAAATTGGCGGCCGGGGTGCGGTCGGTGGCCATCACCACCACGCTGTACGTGTCACCACAGCCGATCATCGAGATCGTCTCCTTCATTCGCCGGCACGACCCGACGGTGCCGATCGTGGTCGGCGGTCCCTACCTGAGCAACCAGGCGGCCGCCATGCGCCCAGCGGATCTGGAGGGCCTCTTCGACTACCTGGGCGCTGACGTGTACGTGATCGGCCAGGAGGGGGAACTGACCCTCGCCCGGTTGCTGCAGGCGCTGCGGGAGGGCGTCGAACTCGGTCGGGTGCCCAACATCGCGTACCGCTCGGGGGAGCGGTTCGTCCGGACCCGGACCGAGGTGGAGTCGAATCCGCTGCACGAGAACCTGGTCGACTACGACCTGTTCCGCCCAGCGGACCTGAACGAGTTCGTGACCACCCGTACCGCCAAGTCGTGCCCGTTCTCCTGTGCGTTCTGCGGCTTCCCGCAGCGGGCCGGCCGGTATACCTACCTCGACCTGTCCGACGTGGAGCGGGAACTGGACAACATCCGCCGCATCCCGTCAGTGTCGACGGTGACGTTCATCGACGACACCTTCAACGTGCCGAAGAACCGGTTCCGGGACCTGATGCGACTGATGATCGACAAGGACTACGGGTTCCGGTGGAACAGCTTCTACCGCAGTGACCACGGTGATCCGGCCACCATCGAGTTGATGCGCGACGCCGGTTGTGAGGGAGTCTTTCTCGGCGTCGAGTCCGGCAGTGACCAGATGCTCGCCGCCATGAACAAGACCGCCCGCCGCGCGCACTACCTGGAGGCGCTGGCCAACTTCCGGGATGCGGGGATCTCCACGTACGCGTCGCTCATCGTCGGATTCCCCGGCGAGACCGACGAGACCATCGCCGAGACGATCAGCCTGATCGAGCAGGGAAGGCCGGACTTCTACCGGGCCCAGCTGTGGTACTGCGACCCGGTCACCCCGATCTACCAGCGGCGGGCGGAGCTGGGCATCACCGGCGAGGCGTTCAACTGGTCGCACCGCACCATGGACTGGTCGACCGCCGCCCAGATCATCGACGACATGTTCACCGGGGTACGGAACTCGGTGTGGCTGCCGCAGTTCGGGTTCGAACAGTGGAGCACCTTCTACCTGCAGCGCAAGGGCATGCCCCTGGACCAGGTGAAGACGTTCCTGCGCCGGTTCAACGGTGTCCTCGCCGAGCAGTTGCGCGGCGGGGACGGCGGGGAACTGCTGCCCGGCCTGGCCGAGAGCTGCCAGTTCCCGGTGACCCGACCACCAGGTGCCGTCCTCGAACCCGACCCCGTTGGCGCGCCGGACGCTCGCTGACATGGCCGCCCCCCTCTCCGACGAGCAGCGGGCCCGGGTCGAGCGGATGCTGACGGCGGGGCTGGCCGAGTTGGCCTCCGGCCCGACCGGTGCGGACCGACCGCCCGCACGTGCGGACGCCGCCCCGGCGACCATCGCGCGATCCGCAGCCGACGCTCCCGCCCCCGCCTCGTACGCCCAACGTCGGCTGTGGTTCCTCGACCAGCTTCAACCCGGCAGCCCCGCGTACCTGGTGCCGGCGGTGCTGCGGATGACCGGTCCGCTGGACCGGGCCGCGCTGCTGGCCAGCCTGCGGGACCTCGTCGCACGGCACGAGGTGCTGCGGACGACGCTGCGGGAGCACCACGACGACCTCCAGCAGGTGGTGGGTGATCCGCCCATCCTCACCCCGGAGCTCGAGGACCTGTCCGGACTTACCGACGATGATCGGGCCGCCACCTGGCGGAAGGTCCTGGACGTGGACGGGCAACCCCCGTTCGACCTGCGCCGGGGGCCGCTCATCCGGGTCCGGCTGTTCCGGTGGGCAGACGACGAGCACCGGCTCTGCCTCACGCTGCACCACATCGCGGTGGACGGATGGTCACTCGGACTGCTGGTCCGCGACCTGGTCGCGCTGTATGCCGCACACACCGGTACGGCAGCCCACCCCGCGCCGCCGAAACCGACCTATCGTGACTACAGCCGTTGGCAGCGGGACCGCGTCACCGGGCCTGAGCTGACCGACCAGTTCGACCACTGGGCACAGCGACTCGCCGGCCTGCGACCCACCGAACTGCCCACAGACCGGCGTCGACCACCGGTACTCGGCTGGCGCGGCGGCCGGCGGCACCTCGTCCTCGACCCGGCCATCACCCTGGCCGTCCGGCACGCCGCCGCCCGTACCGACAGCACCCCCTACGCCGTCCTGCTGGCCGCCTTCGTGACCCTGCTGCACCGCTACACCGGGCATGACGACATCGTGCTGGGTACGGCGGTGGCCGGCCGCAACGACACCGAACTCGAAGACGTCGTCGGCATGGTCGCCAACACCCTGGTAGTGCGGACCGACCTGTCCGGTGATCCGACCTTCGACGAGCTGATCCACCGGACCCGGGATACCGTGCTGGACGCGTACGCCCGGCAGGAAGTGCCATTTGAGCTGCTGGTGGAACGGCTACAGCCAAACCGGGATCCGGGCCGACACCCGCTGTTCCAGATCGCCTTCACCATACAGAACCTGCCGGAGTTGCCGGCGCTGTCCGCCGGGCAGCTCACCGTCGAGCTGATGGAACTGGTCGGCGACGCCGCCAAGTTCGACCTGGCGGTCATGGTCACCGAGGCGGGGAGCGAGCTGCGGTGCGAGTTCGAGTACAACGCCGACCTGTTCGTCCCGGCCACCGTGGACCGGCTGGCCCGGCACTACCGGGCCTGCCTCGCGGCGGCACTGGCCGACCCCGCGCTGCGACTGGCCGCCGTACCGCTGCTGGACCCGGGGGAACGGGACGTCCTGCTGCGCCAGTTCAGCGGTCTCGACCAGACAGGCGAGCCGACGCCGATACCGGAACTACTCGTCCGGCAGGTCGCCGCCCGGCCCGACGCGGTGGCGGTACGCGCCGGGCAACGGACGCTGACGTACCGGGAGTGGGACGTCGCCGCCGGACAGGTAGCGTCCCGGCTGCTCGCCATCGGGGTCGGGCGACAGGACCGGGTCGCGGTCTGCCTGGACCGGTCGATCGAGCTGGTCGTGGCCGTCTGGGGAGTGCTGCGCGCCGGCGCGGCGTACGTGCCGCTGGACCCGGCGCACCCGCCACAGCGGCTGACCCGGCTACTGACCGACTCCGCGGCGGCGGCGGTCCTCACCGACACGGCATCGGTTGGTCGGTTCGGCGACGCGCGGCTTCCGGTGTGGTCGGTCGCCGAACTGCTCGCCGAGCCCGCTGCGCTCCGGCCGCCAGCGGTTCCGGTGACGCATCCCAACCAACCGGCGTACGTGGTGTACACGTCCGGCTCGACCGGGGACCCCAAGGGCGTCGCCGTCCCACACACCGGGCTGGCCAACCTGGTCCACTGGCACCTACGCCGGTACCGGACGACCGAGACGGACCGGGTCACGCTGGTCGCGAGCCCGGGGTTCGACGCCTCGGCCTGGGAACTGTGGACCGCCCTCGCGGCCGGTGCCACCCTGCACGTCCCCGAGCCCGACGTCCGGGCCGACCCGGCCGAGTTGGCCCGGTGGCTCGCCGAGGAGGAGGTGACGGTCAGTTTCCTGCCCACCGCACTGGCCGAGGCGGTGTTGGCCGAACCGGCACTCACCGGCGGCCGGCTGCGCTTTCTCCTGACCGGCGGGGACGCGCTGACCCGGGTGCCCGCCGTCCCGGCCGGCTGCGAACTGGTCAACCACTACGGTCCGACCGAGAACAGCGTCGTGGCGACGGCGGCCACCGTCCCGGCCGGCGCTGACCCGTACCGGCGGCCACCGATCGGTCGGCCGGTCGAGGGCGTACAGGCGTACGTCCTGGACCCGGCGGGTCGGCCGGTGCCGGTGGGAATTCCCGGTGAGCTGTACCTCGGGGGGACAGGAGTGGCCCTCGGATACCTGGGCGACCCGGCGCGGACCGCGGACCGGTTCGTCCCCGACCCGTTCGGCGACCGGCCCGGTGGTCGGCTCTATCGCACCGGTGACCTGGTGCGCTGGCTACCCGACGGGCAGCTCGACTTTCTCGGTCGGATCGACCGCCAGGTCAAGATCCGTGGCTTCCGGGTCGAACTCGGCGAGGTGGAAGCCGCCGTCCGGGCCCACCCGGCGGTCCGCGACGCCCTGGTCACCATCCGAGGAACCGATCCGGTCCGCCGGGACCTGGTCGCCCTGGTCGTACTCACGGATTCGAGACCGACCACCGGCGACGAGCTACGGGCGACGGTCCGCAGTCGGCTACCCGGGCACATGGTGCCGGCGGCGTTCCTGCGGGTCGACCGGATCCCGGTCACCGCAGCGGGGAAGGTGGACCGGGCGGCGGTCGCGGTCGACGGCGTCCGGCTGGCCGAGCGACGCCGTGGGGAACAGCCGGCGACCCCGACCGAGGTGACGGTGGCGGCCGTCTGGCGCGACCTGCTGGAGCTGCCCGAGGTGGACCCGAACGACAACTTCTTCGACCTCGGCGGCCACTCGTTCCTCGCCCTCCAGCTGCGGCAACGGCTGAGCGAACGCCTCCAGACCGAGCTGTCCGTCGTGGACATCTTCCAACACCCGACCGTCCGGGCGCTGGCCGCGTACCTGGACACGGTGGCGGCACCGGGCGCCGACCCGAGTGCCGCCCTCCGGCAGGAGGCCCAGCGGTACGCCCGGAGCCGCCGGTCGGGATTCGACCCCGATCAGGTCCGGCGTCGGCAGGCGCGTGCCCGGTCACGGCCACCCGTTGACACCACCGTCACCTCCACCGGAAGGGAAGAACATGGACAGTTCGGAGCGGACGAGCCAGGACGGATCGGCGACGGCGACTGAGGCAGCCGACGAACTGGCCGATGCGGTGGCCGTCGTGGGGCTGGCCGGTCGCTTTCCCGGAGCGCCGGACGTGGACACCTTCTGGCGTAACCTCTGCTCCGGCGTGGAGTCGGTGAGCCGGTCCAGCCTGGAAGAGTTGGCGGCCGCCGGCATCGCCGAAGCGATCTACCGCCACCCCGACTACGTACCGGCGAAGGGCCGGCTGGCCGGGTTCGACCTGTTCGACGCCGACTTCTTCGGATTCAGCGCACACGAGGCGGAACAGACCGACCCCCAACACCGGCTCTTCCTCGAATGCGCCTGGGAGGCCATGGAGAACACCGGGTACGACCCGGCCCGGTTCCCCGGCCGGATCGGGGTCTACGCCGGCCAGTCCATGAACACCTACCTGGTGTACCAGAGCATGCTGGATCCGGCCGTCGGACAGGCGTTCCTGCTCGACTACATGCCCACCATGATCAGCGCGAACGACGACTTCCTGGCCACCCGGGTGGCGTACCAGCTCGACCTGCGGGGCCCGGCGATGACCGTACAGACGGCCTGCTCCTCGTCCCTGGTCGCGATCCACCAGGCCTGTCAGTCACTGCTCGGCGGCGAGTGTGACATGGTGCTGGCCGGTGGCGTCAGCCTGACCGTTCCGGAGGCGTTCGGATACATCTACCGGGAGGGGGCCGGGGTCTCCCTCGACGGTCGCTGCCGGGCGTTCGACAGCACCCCGAGCGGGATCGTCGGCGGCAGCGGGCTGGCAGTGGTGGTGCTGCGCCGGTTGGCCGACGCGCTGGCCGACGGCGACACCGTACACGCGGTGATCCGGGGCTCGGCGGTGAACAACGACGGTGCCGGCAAGTCCGGGTTCACCGCCCCGAGCGTCGAAGGACAGGCCCAGGTGGTCGCCGACGCGCTGGCGGTGGCCGACGTGTCGGCCGACTCGGTGGGCCTGGTCGAGGCGCACGGCACCGCGACCCCGCTGGGCGACCCGATCGAGGTGGCCGCGCTCACCCGGGCCTTCCGCGCGGACACCGACCGGATCGGCTACTGCGCCCTCGGCTCGGTCAAGACGAACGTCGGGCACCTGGCCGCGGCCGCCGGGGTGACCGGGTTCGTCAAGGCGATGTTTGCGGTCCGGGACGGCGTGGTGCCACCCACGCTGCACTTCCGGGAACCCAACCCCAAACTGGAGCTGGAGACCAGCCCGTTCTTCGTCAACACCCAGCCGCTGACCTGGCCCGACGAGCAGGGGCCCCGCCGTGCCGGCGTCACCGCACTCGGGGTGGGCGGGACCAACGCACACGTCGTACTGGAGCAGCCGCCCACACCGCAGGCCACCGGAGCGTCCCGGAAATGGCAGCTACTGGTGGTCTCCGGCCGGTCGACCGAGGCACTCACCCACGCCGCCGAGCGGCTGGCCGACGCGCTCGACAGCACCGAGGTAGCCCTTGCCGACGCCGCGTACACCACGCAGGTCGGCCGGCGGCACTTCGCGTACCGGCGAGCGGTGCTCTGCCGGGACCGGAGCGAGGCGGTCCGGGCGTTGCGGGCCCCGTACGAACCAGCCGAGCCGGTGGGCGCCCGCTCGGTGGCCTTCCTGTTTCCCGGTGGCGGCAGCCAGTACGTCGGCATGGGGCGCTCGCTGTACCACAGCGAACCGGCCTTCCGCCGGTGCGTGGACGAGTGCGCCGAACTGGTGCTCGGTGACCTCGGCTACGACCTGCGGTCGGTGCTGCTCGCCCCGGATCCGGTCCCCGGTCAGACCGCGGCAGTGGACCGGTTGGCCACCGCCGAAGGCATGATGGTGCTGCTGTTCACCGTCGACTACGCGCTCGCGCAGCTCTGGCGGTCCTGGGGCGTACGTCCCGGGGCGATGCTCGGACACAGCCTGGGCGAGTACGTCGCGGCCTGCCTGGCCGGCGTCTTCGAACTGGGCGACGCGCTGCGTACCGTCGTCGTTCGCGGTCGGCTGCTGGACGAGCTACCGGCCGGTGCGGTGCTGTCGGTGCCCCTGTCGGAGACCGAGCTGCGGCCCCTGCTGGGTCCGGAGCTGTCCCTGTCCGCGGTGAACGCCCCCGACCAGTGCACGGTGAGCGGAGCGGAGGCGGCGGTCGAGGCACTGGCCGAGCGGCTGGCCGATCAGGGAGTGCGGCCCCGGCGGCTACGGCTGGGCCAGCCCGTGCACTCGGCGGCCACCGAGGCGATCCTGGACCGGTTTGCCGAACACCTGCGCGACGTCACCCTCCACCCGCCCGGTGAGCGGATCGTCTCCAGCCGTACCGGCACCTGGTTGACGACGGAGGAGGCGGTCGACCCCGGGTACTGGGTGCACCAACTGCGGGACACCGTACGGTTCTCCACTGCGGTGGACACCCTGCTCGACGCGGGCCATCCGGTGCTGGTCGAGGTCGGGCCCGGTACGGTGCTGGGCACCCTGGTGACGGCGAACCTACCGGCGGATGGGCCCCGACCGATCGTGGTGAGTTCCCTGCCCCATCCCCGTGACCCGCAGCCGGACCAGGCATATCTGCTGGCCACCCTGGGTCGGGTGTGGAGCGCTGGCGTGGACGTGGACTGGGCCGCCTTCTCGGCGGGGGAGCGGCGGCGTCGGGTGCCGCTGCCCACATACCCGTTCGAACGGCAGCGCTACTGGGTGACTCCGCCCGGTGTGGCCAGCAACCGGTCGGTGACCCCTACGGCGGCGGCAACCCCCGAGGCGCGGGCCGTCCCGGTGGTGGACGACGGTGCGCCACCGGTCGAGGACGCGAGCCGACCGGCGGCGCTGCACCAACGACCGCCACTGTCCGTCCCGTACGTCGCGCCCGGCGACGAGGTGGAACAGGCCGTGGTCGCGGTCTGGCAGGAGCTGCTCGGCTTCGACCGGATCGGCGTACAGGACAACTTCTACGCACTGGGGGGCAGTTCGCTGCTCACGATGCGGCTACTTGCCCGCCTCCGCGAGCGGATCACCGCAGATCTGCCGCTCGAACAACTCCTCACCGAGGACACCGTCGCCGGGCAGGCCCGGATCATCCGGGGGCTGCTCGTCGAGGCGAACCATGGGCGCGGCTGACCGCCCCCGCCGCTGGGTACTGCCGCTGGCCGCCGACGACGAGGCAGCGCTGAACGACCGGGCCGGGCAGCTCGCCGCCCGGCTGGCGGCCTGGCCGGCGGACCTGGCGACGGTGGAACAGGACGTCCTCGCCTCGGTCGGCACCGGACCCCACCGTTGTGTGTTGACCGGTGTCGACGCCACGCAGCTGCGGGACCGGCTGACCGCGGTGGCGGCGGGCCGGGACGCGCCGGGCACCGAACGGACGGTCCTGGCCGGCCCGCCGCCCAGGCTCGGCTTCGTCTATCCCGGCCTCGGTGTCGGCTACCCCGGCATGGGTAGTGCACTGATGGCCGTCCCCGCGTACCCGGCGACGGTGGCCGAATGCGACCGGGCCGTTCGTGAGCTGGCCGGGTGGTCGGTGACGGCAGAGCTGACGGCCGACGCCGAGCAGAGTCGGATTGGCGAGATCATGGTGGCCCCACCCGCCACCGTCACCGTCCAACTGGGACTCACCGCCGTGCTGGAGTCCTGGGGGGTACGGCCCGACGTGGTGCTGGGCCACAGCCTGGGGGAGATCACCGCGGCCGGTGTCGCAGGCGCGTTGAGCCTCGCGGAGACGTTCCGGGTGACCTGCCACGAGGCGGCGGTGGTGGCCCGCAGCGGTCGGGGCGGCATGCTGGCGGTCGGTTTGGGGCCGGGGGAGACCGAGCGGATCGTCAGGTCGTACCCCAGCCTCAGCGTGGCCGCGCACAACGGGCCGTCGAGCACCGTTGTCGCGGGGGATCCGGACGAGCTGGCGGCACTGGCGGCCGTCCTCGCCGACCGACGGGTCTTCCTCAGCGACCTGGGCTTGGAGCATGCCTTCCATACCCCGGCCTTCGGGCAGCACACCGCCGAGATCGGGGCGGGCCTGGCCGGACTCCGGCCCCGATCGACCCGGGTGCCGCTGGTCTCCACGGTGACCGGGAGCCGGCTGGCCGGTCCGGAACTCGACAGCGGGCACTGGAGCCGGCTGCTGCACCTGCCGGTGCGATTCACCGAGGCAGTGGGCGAGGCGGCCCGGCTGGCCACCGTGTTCGTGGAAGTCAGCCCCGGTCCGGCACTGACCACGGCGCTCGCGCAGTGCCTGGCCGACCAGCCCGGCACCCGGGTGGTACCCGGACTGCGGGCTGGCCGCGACGACATCGACAGCCTGCGCCGGATGGCCGCTGCCCTGCACCTCGCCGGGGTACCGGTCCGCTGGTCCGAAGTCCCCCCGGCGGGGGCCGCCGACGCCGTGGACGCCGGGACCGCCACGACCGTGGACGCCCCGCAGGTCAGGACCGGCTGGACCCTGCACGAGGTCCGACGGCGCGTCACGCGGCTGGTGGCCGACGAACTCGACGGGCCGCCGGAGGCCGTACCGGCCGACACCGGGCTGTTCGCGCTCGGCCTGGACTCGGCGGGCGCGGTGACGCTCGCCGAACAACTTCGTCGCGAGTTCGCCCTGCCGGTACCCCTCACCATCGCGTTCGACCAGCCCAGCGTCTCGGCCATCACCGGATGGCTGGCCGAACGGTTGGGCGTCGACCGGAGCGGTAAGCCGTCGCGGAGGCCCGCTGATCCGACCGGGACGCCACCCGGCACCGCACCGTCGGCGGTACGGGACGAGCCCATCGCCATCGTCGGTGTCGGGCTCCGCGTCCCCGGTGCCGACGACGTCGAACAGCTGTGGGAACTGCTGATTTCTGGAACCGACGCCACCAGCGAGCTGCCCACCGACCGGTGGGATCCGATTCTGCACGGCGGCGATCCGGAGACTGCCGGCACCATCTACAGCCTCCGGGGTGGGTTCCTGACCCGGCCGGACACCTTCGACGCCGCGTTCTTCGGGATATCTCCTGCCGAGGCGGAACGGATGGACCCGCAGCAGCGGCTGCTGCTGGAGGTCGCCTGGCACGCGCTGGAGGACGCGGGATTGCCCCCCGACCGGCTGCGGGACAGCCGCTGCGGGGTGTACGTGGGGCTGTCCACCGACGACTACAAGGGGTTGCAGCAGGCCGATCCGGTCCAGGTGGACGGGTACACCAGCACCGGGAACCTGTTCTGCGTGGCGGCCGGGCGGCTGTCGTACACCCTGGGGCTGCGCGGACCCTCCCTGGCGGTCGACACCGGCTGCTCGTCCTCGCTGGTCACTGTGCACCTCGCCGCCCAGGCACTGCGGGCCGGCGAGTGTGACGTGGCGCTGGCCGGCGGTGTGCACCTCATGATCACTCCCGAGGCCACCCTGTCCCTGTGTCGCGCCGGGGCGCTCTCCCCGGGCGGTCGCTGCCGTACCTTCGACGCGGCTGCCGACGGGTACGCCCGAGGCGAGGGCTGCGGTGTCGTCGTACTGAAGCGGATCTCCGACGCGGTCCGGGCGGGCGACCGGATTGTCGCCGTGGTCCGCGGCTCCGACGTGAACCACGACGGCGCGAGCAGCGGGCTCACCGTGCCGAGCGGAACGGCCCAGCGGGCACTGCTGCGGGCGGCGCTGTACCGGGCGGGCGTGCACCCCGCCGACGTCGGGTACGTCGAGGCACACGGCAGCGGTACGCCACTCGGCGATCCCATCGAACTGCGGGCCGCAGGCGCGGTGTTCGGTGCGGGACGTGACCCGGCCCGACCACTGCTGGTCGGCTCGGTGAAGACGAACCTCGGGCATCTGGAGGCGGCAGCCGGTGTCATCGGGCTGGTCAAGGCCGCGCTGGTGGTGCAGCGCGGCTGGATTCCACCACATCTGCACCTGCGGGAGCCCAGCCCGCGCATCCCGTGGCGGGAGCTGCCGGTGGAGGTACCGGTCACCGGTCGACCGTGGCCCGGGGACGGACCGGCGTCGCAACGCATCGCCGGAGTGAGTTCCTTCGGCATCGGCGGCACCAACGCGCACGTCGTACTCTCCGGGCCGCCGCTTCCCGCCGACGTGCCGGTCGGGGAGACGACCGCGCCCGGAACCGCCACGGCCGTCGTCCTGCCGCTCTCCACGCGGGACCCGGCGGCGCTGCGGCAACTGGCCGGGCGGTACGCCGATCTGCTCCGGGCCCGCCCCGACCTGCCGCTGTCGGAGTTCGCCGCTGCGGCGGCGAACCACCGGACCCACCTGAGCCACCGACTCGCGCTGGTGGCTGAGCGGCCGGACCGAATGATCGACCAACTCACGGCGGCGGCTGCGGCAGCCACTTCGGTCGACGGCGGCAGCCCACCGGTCGCCCCGCCCGCGGTGGCCTTCGTCTTCTGCGGGCAGGGCAGCCAGTATCCCGGAATGGGCGCCGGGCTCGCCGCCAGCGAACCGGTCTTCGCCGCCGCGCTCGACGAATGTGACGAATACGCCCGGCCACTGCTCGGCGGATCCCTACGGCGGGTGATGTGTGATGCGGACTCCGAGCTGATCCACCAGACCCGGTGGGCGCACGTCGCGCTCTTCGCACTCCAGTACGGACTGGTCGCACTCTGGCGCTCGTGGGGCGTGGAGCCCGGCGCGGTGCTCGGACACAGCATGGGCGAGATCACGGCGGCCTGTGCCGCCGGGGTGCTCTCGGTGGCGGACGCGGTACGGCTGGCGGCGGCGCGCGGTCGACTGATGGACGGGCTGCCGGGCGGCGGCCTGATGCTCGCCGTGCTGGCCGGTGCGGAGACGATCGCCGAGTTGCTGTGCCGGCATCCGCAGGTCTCCGTGGCGGCGGTGAACTCCCGTACCGACGTCGTGCTTTCCGGCCCGGCTGCCGCAGTCGAGGCGATCGACCAGGAACTGCTCCGGCGGGATGTGCGCACCCGGCTGCTACCGGTCCCGTTCGCCGGGCACTCGTTGCTGGTGGAGCCGGTCCTCGACGAGCTGACCGAGGTCGCCGCGACGATGACGCACCAGCCCGCCCGGCTGGAAGTGATCTCGACGGTCACCGGTGGGCCGATCGCCGCCGACACGATGGACGCCGGGTACTGGCGGCGCAACGCCCGGGCGTCGGTGCGGTTCTCCACCGCCGCCCAGGCGCTGCTGGCCCGTGGTTACGACCTGGTCGTCGAGATGGGACCGGAACCCGTGTTGGGCAAGGCGGTCCTCCGCGATGGGCTGCTCCCACCCCGGGGACGCTGGCTCGCCTCGCTACGGCGGGGCAACGACGAGCGGACGACGCTGCTCACCGCCGCCGCTGAGGCGTACGTGGCCGGCCTGCCACTGGACTGGTCGGCGCTGGCCGGTCGGGCCCGCCGGCACGTTCCGCTGCCCGCGTACCCGTTCCAACGGCGTCGCTACTGGCGGGACACCACCGGGGCGGCCCGAAGGCGATTCGGGCATCCGCTGTTGGGCAACCGGCTCAGTTCACCGGCGATCACCGGCACCGTCTTCGAGACGGTGCTCGACGCGCCCCTACCTGCGCACCTGGTCGACCACGGCGTGTACGACGAGACCGTGGTGGCCGCCGCGCACCAGCTCGCCCTGGTGACCGCGGCAGCGGAGCACGTGCTCGGTGCGGCGTGTCGGCTCGACCGGGTGGTCTTCGCCGAGCCTCTCGTCGTGGGGCGTGGGGCGGTGACCGTGCAGGTGCTGCTCGACGGGGTGGACGGGCCGTTCCGGGTGGTCAGTCGGTGCGGTACCGACGAGAACTGGACCACGCACGTTACCGGCACGCTGTGTCGAGCACCCCGACCGGAGGACTCCCCGGAGGTGTCGACCGAGGTGCCCGCCGCCGCGCCCGAGGGTCCGGACCGCACCGACCCGGTACGGGACGACGCCACGGCCGCGGTGCGGGTACTGCACGATCGGATGGCTACCCTCGGATACCGGCTCGGCCCGAGCTTCCACTGGCTGGACGGGATCTCGGCGGTACCGGGCGAAGCGGTCGCCATCCTGACCCGACCCCGCTCGGCCGCATCGGTCGACGCTCCCCACCCCGGCCTGATCGATTCCTGTCTGCGGCTGATGTTGGCCGCCGCTGAGGACTTCGTGACCGACGCCGACCGGGACGGACTGCCGGTGCCGGTCGGTGTGGACCGCTTCGACTGGTTCGGCGGCGACCTGGACGGTGCCGGGCCGCTGCGCTGTCGGCTCCGGCTGCGTCCGGCCGACTGCTCCGCCGAACTGCTCGTCGCCGATCTCACCCTGCACACCGCCGATGGCACCCCGCTGGCCCGGGCCGAGGGGGTACGGGTCCGAAAGGTGCCCCGAGCCGTGTTCCTCCGCCGGACCGACAGCGAACCGCTCCGGTACGAGGTGACCTGGCGTGCGGTGACAGAGCCGGGGACGACCGACGCGCCACCCGGCGAGTCCACCCCGCTGGGCTCGGCGACCGGTACCTGGCTGGTGTGCGTCGGTGCGCCCACCGATCCAGTCGCCGAACGGCTCGCCGCGCTGCTTCGGCGGGCCGGCGGGGACTGTCGGCTGCTGCCGGTCGAGACGAGCGAGGCCCCACTGTCCGACCGGCTCCGGGCCGAGGCGGGGGCCACCGACCAGGTACGCGGCATGGTGCTGCTCTGCGCGGGGGGCGGCTCCTCTCGAGACGACGAGCCGACGACGGCGGATCTGGTGGCCGCCCAGCAGCACGGCCTGTTTCCGGCGGCGGCTCTGGTACGCCTCGCCGGGGCACTGTCGGTACGAACCCTGTTGCTGGTCACCCGGGGCGTGTCGGCGGCACCGGGCACCGACCGCCCCTGCCCTGTCGACGCCCCAGTGCACGGCCTGGCCCGAGTGGCCAGGTTGGAACACCCGGACCCCGGCTGTGCCGTGCTCGACCTGCCGGTGGGGGACACCGACCCCGACGAGCGGGCCGGGGCGATTCTGCGGGTGCTGCTCGGTCCGGCCGGGGAGCCGGAACTGGCGGTCCGCAACCGGAGGTGGTACGCGCCCCGACTGGTGCCAGCCGCAGGGCAGGCCGGGACCGGGGCCGCCAGCCCGGGGGAGCAGCCCGAGCCAGTGGTTCGGCCCGACGGGGCGTACCTGGTCAGCGGGGGTGCCGGTGGACTCGGCCGACAGGTGGCCGGCTGGTTGGCCCGGCGCGGTGCGGGCCGGATCTACCTGCTCGGCCGGCACCAACCCGAGCCGGCCGTGCTGGCTGCCCTGGCCGACCAGTGTGGGCGTACCGAGATCCGCTGGTTGACCTGCGATGTCACCGACGCCGGTGCGGTCGACCGGGTGGTGGCGGGGCTGACTGCCGATGGCCCGCCGCTGCGGGGCGTGGTGCACGCGGCCGGGGTGCTCGTCGATGGTGTGCTCGCTCGGAGCACCGACCAACTGCTGAGCCGGCCGCTGCTACCGAAGCTGGCCGGGGCCTGGAATCTGCACCTGGCGACCCTCGACACGGATCTGGATTTCTTCCTGCTCTTCTCCTCCCTGGCCGGGCTGGTGGGCAACGCCGGACAGGGTGGTTACGCGGCGGGCAACACGTTCCTCGACGCCCTCGCGGCGTACCGGCGAAGCCTTGGCCGGCCCGGGGTCAGCGTTGCCTGGGGACCATGGGCCGGCGACGGCATGGCCGTCCGCCTGGCCACCGGGGACCGTGACCGGTTGCTCACCTCCGGGCTGGCCTCGCTGTCGCCGGACGAGGCGCTGGCCGCCCTGACCGAGGCGCTGCCCGGACCGGCGGTGACGGCGGTCGCCCGGGCGGACTGGCGTCGGCTGGCCGGGCGAACGAGCACCGCGGGTAACGGCCTGCTGGCCGAACTGGCCGACGGCGCTGTCGTGCCGGCCGCCCCCGGTACGGACCGACACCACCCTCGACCGCCGGGTCTCGGTGCTCCCGCCGCGGCCCGCACCGACCGGGAACGCACGTTGCTCGGGATCTGGGAGGACGTCTTCCGGATCCGACCGCTCGGCGTCACCGACAACTTCTTCCAGCTTGGTGGCGACTCGATCCTGGCTCTCCGGTTGCTGGCCGCCGCGCGGGCCGCCGGTCTGCGGCTGTCGGACGCGGAGGTGTTCACCCATCCCACCGTGGCGCAGTTGGCGTCGATGGTCGGCCCGGCCGGTCCCGGCCCACTCGGGGAACCACCCGCCACCGACGGTGCCGGCAGGTCCGACGGTGCCGGAGCACCCAGCGGCCAGCCAGCTGACCGCCCCGAACTCGACGAGACGGACCTGGTGCTGCTCGCCACGCAGTTGGGCATCGACAGCCCGGCGGTGGATGCCACCCCGACGATCAGGAGAGGCGCACCATGACGACCACACAGATGCAGAACATCCATCGACTGACCTTCCTCCAGGAGGGACTGCTCTTCCACAGCGAGGAGGACTCGTCGGCGGCGTTCTATCTGGACCAGGTGGTCTACCGGCTGGACGGTGCCGTGGACGTCGACATCCTGGCCGAGGCGTGGCAGTTGGTCGGCCGGCGGCATCCGGTACTGCGGACGTCCTTCCACTGGAAGGGCATCTCGGAACTGGTCCAGGTGGTACACGAGCAGGCCACAGTGCCGATCACGGAGCTGGACTGGCGAGACCGGGAGCCCGCCACCCAGGCCGACGACCTGGAGGGGTTCCTCCGGGCGGAACGGTTGGCCGGTGTCGACCTGGACCGGCCACCGCTCATCCGGCTCACCCTGATCCGGCTGGGCGACCGGGAGTACCGGTTCGTCTTCCGCTACCACCACATCCTGATCGACGCCTGGTCCGGGCTGATGGTGCTGGACGAGGCGTTCGGCTACTACGACGAGCTGTGTGCCGGACGCCGGCCCCAGCTGCGGCCGGTACGCCCGTTCCACGAGTACGTTTCCTGGGTACGCGGGCAGGACCTGGCCGCGGCGCAGGCGTACTGGCGGGACGCCCTGGCGGGGCTCGCCGAACCCACCCGGTTGCCGATCGTGGGTCTGGCCAGGAACCGTGGTCCCGGCGGGGACGAGGAACACTCGACGGTCGAGCACCGGGACAATCCAGAGGAGACGGCCCTGATCCCGGAGCCGGTCCTCATCCGGCTACGGGACGTGGCGCGGGACCGCCAACTGACCCTCGGGGCCCTGTTGCAGACCTGTTGGGCGCTGCTGATCAATCGCTACACCGGCAGCGACGACCTCGTCTTCGGCAGCACCATGTCCAGCCGGCCCGCGGAGCTGGCCGGGGTCACCGAGACCGCCGGGCTGTTCATCAGCACCATGCCCGTACGGGTCCGACTGCGGGGGCGGGAGACGGTGACCGAGGCGGCCCATCGGCTCCAGCGCGACCAGGCCGAGCTGCGGCGTTTCGACTTCAGTCCGCTCGCCCAGGTGCAGCAGTGGAGCCCACTTCCCCCGGGGACCGCGCTGTTCGACACCATCATGACCGTGCTCAACGTGCCGGGGATCGGTGCGTTGCGTCGTCGCGACGGCGCGGTGCGGTTGAGTGACGGCAACTATCGATACCGGACCAACTATCCGCTGTCCCTGCTGGTGATCCCGGAGCACGACACGCTGAGCCTGCGGGTGGCGTACGACCCGGGGCTGGTCCGGTCCGCCGACGTCCGACGACTGCTCGGCCACCTGGGAACGATCGTGGCGGCGGTCGCCGACGATCCGGACCAGTACACCGCCGACGTGCCGATGGTGGTCGGTGCCGAGCGGGAACTCCTCCTGGCCACCTTCGGTGGTGCGGTCGCCCCGGAACCCGACGACACCCTCGCGCACGAACTCGTCGAACGGGTGGTGGTGCAGGCCCCGGACCGGGTGGCGGTGCGGCATGGCGCCCTGGAGACGACGTACGCCGAGCTGGACGCCCGGGCCAACCAACTCGCCCGGCACCTCCACTCGCTGGGCGTGGGGCCGGAGATCCCGGTGGGCCTCTGTCTGCCGCGCGGTACCGAGCAGATCGTCACGATGCTTGCGGTACTCAAGGCCGGCGGATGCTTCCTACCGCTGGATCCGACCCATCCACCGGCCCGACTCGCCGGGTTGCTGACCGAGGCCGGGGTACGCGTGCTGGTCACCGATCGGGAACGACGCGGCCGACTGCCCCGGACGACAGGCGGGACGGTGGGTTGGACGGTCCTGGTCGACACGCATCGGCGTCGGATCGAAGCGTTGTCGACGGACCGACTTCCGGTGGTGGCCGCCGCCGACAACCTCGCATACGTCATCTACACCTCGGGCTCCACTGGGCGGCCCAAGGGGGTCATGGTGGCGCACCGAGGGCTGACCAACCTGATTCGGGAGCAGGTCCGGCGGTTCGGGTTGGGCCCCGACGATCGGGTGCTGCAATGGGCCTCCGCCGGCTTCGACGCCTCGATCTTCGAGGTGATGCTCGCATTGGGTGCGGGGGCCGCGCTGCACGTCGCGGACCGGAACCAGGTGACGCCGGGGGAGGAGTTGGCGGAGCTGTTGCGCCGGGAACGCATCACCACGTTGACCATTACGCCGTCGGCGTTGGCGGTGACCGATGCCGGTCGGCTGCCCGATCTGCGGCTGCTGATCCTCGCTGGTGAGGCGTTGCCGGCCGAGCTGCTGGCCCGGTGGGCGCAGGGACGCCGGGTGGTCGACGCGTACGGTCCGACCGAGACCACCGTGTGGGCCACCGCAGCGGACTGCCGGCCGGAGACGGGACCCCCGCCGATCGGGACGCCGATCGGCAACCACCAGGTGTACGTGCTCGATCCGGCCGGCCGACCGGTGCCAGTCGGGGTGCCGGGCGAGCTGCACGTTGGCGGAGTGGGGCTGGCCCGGGGGTATCTCGGCCAACCGGCGCAGACGGCGGAGCGCTTCGTGCCGGCCGCGATCACCGGCGTACCCGGTGCTCGGCTGTACCGTACTGGCGACCTGGTCCGGTGGCGGCCCGACGGCCAGCTGGAGTTCGTCGGGCGGCGGGACCGTCAGGTCAAGCTGCGGGGGTTCCGGATCGAGATCGGCGAGGTGGAGGCCGCGTTGGCCGCCCAGCCGGGCATCGGTGCGTGTGTCGTGACGGTCCGGTCGATGGCCGATGATGGTCCGGCCGACACACTGGTCGGTTACGTCGTGCCGGACGGCACCGGAGTCGTGCAGCCGGAACTGTTGCGGCAGAGGCTCGCCGAGTTCCTCCCCGACCACCTGGTGCCGGCCGCGCTCGTCACCCTGGAACGGCTGCCGCTCACCAGCACCGGCAAGCTCGACGAACGCGCGTTGCCGGCCCCGACGAGTCGTACCACGAAGGGCAGCCGGCGGCCACCCACGACCGCGGCGCAGCGGGTCGCGGCGGCCCTCTGGGGCGAGGTCCTGGGGGTGTCCGATCTGGAGTTGGATGACGACTTCTTCGAGCTGGGCGGAAACTCCATCAAGGCCACCCAGGTGGTTTCCCGGGTACGGCGTACCTGGCAGCTGGAACTGCCGCTGCGTGGGGTTTTCCAGGCCCGCACCGTGGGAGCCTTCGCCGAGCTGCTTGAACGCGAGCTGGCCGCCCGGCTCGACGAGACCGGGGAGTGAGGCCGATCCTGACCGATGGTGTGGCGACTCAGGCGGCGGCCAGGGCCAGGACGGCATTGTGGCCGCCGAAGCCGAAGGAGTTGCTCAGGGCCAGCTGGACCGACCGTCGGGTCGCCTCCCGGGCGATGTCGAGTTCGATCTCCTCACCCGGCCGGTCCAGGTTCGCGGTCGGCGGTACGACGCCGTCCCGGAGGGTGAGCAGGGTGTAGATCGCCTCCACCGCGCCGGCCGCGCCGAGGAGATGACCCGTCACGCCCTTGGTGGAGGTGACCAGCGGACCGTGCGGGAACACCCGTGCCAGCATCTGGGCCTCGACCAGGTCGTTGAGCGGGGTGGAGGTCCCGTGTGCGTTGACGTGCTCGACGGCGTCCGGGGAGACCTCGGCGTCCGCCAGTGCCTGCCGTACGGCCGCCTCGATGCCCCGCCCCTGCGGGTGGGGCCGGGTGACGTGGTGCGCGTCGGTGGTGGCGCCGTAGCCGACCACGAAGCCGATGGGTGTCACGCCACGGGCCCGCGCGTCGGCGGCTCGTTCCAGGACGAGGATGCCCGCCCCTTCAGCGGCCACGAAACCGTCCCGCTCCGCGTCGAAGGGGCGGGAGGCGGTACACGGGTCGGTGCGGCGGGACAATGCACCCATCCGGGCGAACCCGGCCATCATCAGCGGCGTGACCAACGCGTCGCTGCCGCCAGTGAGCACCACGTCGCAGACGTCGGCGGCCAGTAGAGACCGGGCCATGCCGATGGCGGTGGCTCCTGAAGCGCAGGCCGTGGCAACTACCGTGCTCAGTCCGGTGGCCCCGAACTCCATCGACATCTGGCCGGCCAGCATGTTCGGCAGGTACATCGGCAGCAGCATCGGGGAAACCCACTCGGGATTCTGTCGTAGCTGGGGGTGTTGTTCCTCGACCGTGCCGATACCGCCGCCCGCGGTGCCGAGGACGACCGCGACCCGGGCACCGTCCCAACCGTCCGGGTCTAGCCCGGCCGCGGTGACCGCCTGCCGGGCAGCGACCAGGGCGAGTTGCGCGGAACGGTCGAGGAGCCGGGCCCGCCGGGCACCGAGCAACTCGGCGGCGTCGAATCCGGGCACCCGGCAGGAGATTCCGACCGGGTTGCCGGCCAGGTCCGGGTCCACGGCCGCAGCGGACCGGCCGGTGCGGAGGGTCGCCCAGCTCCGCTCCACCCCGATCCCGGCCGGGTCGGCGAGGCCGATTCCGGTCACGGCCGCGGCGAATCCCGTCATGCGGCCGCCACGCTCTGCTCCATGAGTCGGACGATCTCCGCCACGGTCTCCGCGTCGCGGAGGTCGTCGTCGCTGATCCGGATGCCGTGTTCCTTCTCGAGCACGATGGCCAGCTCGACCACGGCGAGCGAGTCCAGATCGATGTCGTCCCTGGTCGCCTCCGGGGTGATGGTCATCGGCGACAGCTTGAGCCGGTTGACGAGGATCTCCTGTAGTAGGCCGTACACGGGGGCTCCTGGGGGTCGGTGTGGCGTGGACAGGTCCGATCGTGGTGGCGGCCGGCGCAGCGTCAGACCGTCACCGGTGTGGGTAGGTCGGGCCAGACGACTGTGGTCGCCCCCCAGGTGAGTCCCCCGCCGAACGCGGTCAGCAGGGTCCGATGCCCGGCCCGGAGCCGCCCGTCGGCGGCGGCCTGCGCGAGCAGCAGGGGGATGGAGGCGGCGCCGGTGTTGCCGACCCGGTCTATGTTGCTCAACCGGCGCTCGGCCGGCACCTCCAGCGCGTCTCCCACCATTGCGATGATCCGCGCGTTGGCCTGGTGGGTGGCGAGCCGGTCGACGTCGTCGGGCCGCCACCGGACGGCGGCCAACGCCTTCTGGGAGACCTCGGTCATCTGTTCGACGGCGCGCCGGAAGGTCCGCCGCCCATCCATCTGGAAGTAGTTGTCGCCGGGCGTCGCCGGCTGACCCGTCGATCGTTGTCGAGATCCGCCACCCGGCACCTGGATCAGCGGATGGTCGCTGCCGTCGCTGCCGAGCAGGATGGGGCCGAGGGCACCCGGTGCGGTGCTCTCCCCAGCCCGCAGGACGACGGCACCGGCACCGTCGCCGAACAGGATGGCGGTCGACCGGTCGGTGGGGTCGACGATCGTGGTGAACGCGTCGGCCCCGATGACGAGGACCGCGTCGACCGTGCCCGCGGCGATCAGGCCCTGCGCGGTGGCGAGGGCGTACAGGAATCCGGTGCAGACGGCGGAGACGTCGAACGCGGCCACTCCGGAGAGACCGATCCGGGCGGCGACGTCGGGTGCGGTGGCTGGGCACGGGTGGTCCGGTGTCGTGGTGGCGAGCACGACGGCCTGTACTTCGGACCCGCCGGCCGCTTCGACCGCCCGGCGGCCCGCCTCCACCGCCAGGTCTGATGTGGCGGTGCCGGGTGTGACGACCCGTCGGGTGGTGATGCCGGTACGGGACCGGATCCAGTCGACGGATACGCCGAGCCGGGGTGCCAGATCGGCGTTGGTCCTTTTCTCGGGCGGGATCCAGCCGGCAACGGCAGAAATGACCGCAGCGCGCCCACTAGTAGGCATGACCGTCTTTCCCCCGTGTCGGCCGACACCCCTGGCTTGCCGAATCCGCTGATGTCGACCGGTGGCCTTCGGCGTGATTCCGCATGCGTAGGCAGACTAGTCGCAGATTCACGCCGGTGTCGAGGGTTGGTATTGGTGATGGTGACTGGGATCGGGTTGTCCACGGAACGGGTTCCCCCGCATTTGATATGCCTTCGGACTCGCGTCGGACGGTTCGGAGCGCATAGACTCCGGTGCACCTGCCGTGGCCCGTCACGGTCGGGTTGCGGGTGCCAACACGTCTGATGACGAGGAGGTCCACGGGGGACAACGGGATGGTCAAGGTGTTCCAGGGGTGGCCAAAACGTCACATCCGCGCCAGGGGGCGCGTCGGTGTGAGCGGCCCGACCAGCGACGATAATGCTCTGCTGCCGCCGACTCGGCGGGAGTATGTGGGGCAATTCAGTCAGCAATCGACGTGACGTTACCGGTGGTCGGACATTGGCGGCCGACGAAACGTCGGTCACCCCTGCTCGCGGGACGACGAAGGGCCGAAGAATCGTCGGTGCCCGTGTCGATCATGGATGTGCCAATAGGAAAGGGGCGACGATGTGCGGGATCGCCGGGCTTCTCAGTTATCGCGGGTTGGACGATGCGGCGCGGGTCATCGTGGCGGAGATGACCGACGAGCACCGGTTACGGGGGCCCGACGACCGGGGCGTCTGGTTCAGCCCGCACGCCGCGCTGGGTGTGCGCCGGCTGTCGGTCATCGACCTGGCGGGCGGGACCCAGCCGATGGTGCATCAGCGGTCCGGCGAGGAGCCGGTCGCCCTGGCCTACACCGGTGAGATCTTCAACTACCAGGAACTGCGGGCCGAACTCGCGGGCCGGGGCCACCAGTTCGATACGGCCAGCGACACCGAGGTGGTACTGCGGGCCTACCTGGAGTGGGGCGTGGAGTGCGCCGAGCGGCTGCTCGGGATGTTCGCCTTTGCCGTGTGGGACGGCCGGACGGAGACGCTGACCCTCATTCGGGACCGGTTCGGGATCTACCCGCTGTGCTGGGCCCATACCGAGGACGGGGCGGTCTTCGGTTCGGAGATCAAGGCACTGCTGCGGCACCCGGGGATGACCCCCGAGGTCGACCTGGATGGCCTCCGGGCGATCGTGACGATGGCCAAGGCGCCGGATCATGGAATCTTTCGCGGTGTCAAGGAGGTGGAGCCGGGCACGATCGTCCAGTTCAGACGGTCCGGGCACAGCGTGCGCCGCTACTGGGTGCTGCCCGCCCGGGAACATGTCGACGATCTGGACACGACCGTCGCCACCGTCCGTGAACTGCTCACCGACAGCGTTCGGCGGCAGGTCGTGTCGGACGTACCCATCGGGATGTTCCTCTCCGGTGGACTGGACTCCAGTGCCCTGGCCGCCCTGGCCACCGTCGTCCTACGCGAACGGGGCGACGAGAAGCTGCGGACGTTCTCGGTCGACTACGTGGGACATGCCGACGCCTTCGATCCCGACGAGGCCCGCACCACGCCGGACTACCCGTTTGTCGAGGTGATGGCACGGCACCTCGGGACGATGCACACCCGGGTCGAACTCAGTACGCAACAGCTCACCGATCCGGCGGTGCGGGCGGCGGTACTGCGTGCCCGGGACATACCCACCCTGATGGGCGACCTGGACACCTCGCTCTATCTGCTCTGTCGGGCAGCCCGGCAGGAGTGCACCGTTTCGCTGATGGGAGACGCCGCCGACGAGATCTTCGGCGGCTACCCCTGGTACCACGATCCGCGCTTCGCCCGCCCCGGCACCCTGCCCTTCCTGGAGTTCGCGCGGCAGATCTCGGCGAAGCTACAGGCCCGTACGACCGGGCTGCTCGCGCCGGAGCTGTCCCGGTCGCTGGAGGCCGAGGAGTACGAGCGGGAGCTGTATCGCGCTGCGCTGGCCAAGATGCCGGTCCTCGACGGTGAGCCCGAGATCGATCGCCGGATGCGGGAGATGAGCTACCTCGACATCACCGGATATCTCCGTACCGTGGTGTTGGACCGTAAGGACCGGATCGGGATGGCCGCCTCCCTCGAAGGACGGGTGCCGTTCCTCGACCACCGCCTGGTCGAGTACGTCTACAACACCCCCTGGGCCATGAAGAGCTTCGACGGGCGGGAGAAGAGCCTGCTCCGTGCTGCGGTGCGGGACCTGCTGCCGCCGTCGGTGCTGTACCGGCGCAAGGCGGGCTACCCGCCGACCGACGATCCGCGCTACGACGCGTGGCTGGACGTCCGGCTCGGTGAGTTGATCCGCGACGAGAGCGCTCCGATCCGGCCGATCATGGATGTCGCCACGGCGCGCTCCTATCTGGCGGACCCGTCCGGCGCGGCGGGACGGCTGGTCAACCGGTTCACCAAGGAGATCATGCTGAGCCTCAACGACTGGCTGGCCGGATACCAGGTCCGGCTGGTGCTCTGAGCCGCCGGGGTCATGTGATGAGTGGCTCTCCACCCCGGTCCCAGGCCCCGGACTACCGGTCGGTGCTGGGCGACTGGGACGCCCGGAGCGCGGTACGCAGCAAGCCGCGCCGGACCGCCGCCAGCGACGGGGCCGTCGGGCTGCACTACTCGGCGGCGCTCACCCCGGCGGCCGGCCATCCGCTGCTGGCCGACCGGGGGGAGGCCGGTGTCGCGGAGCTGCTCACCCGACGGCTCTACTCCTACCTGGACTTCACCACCATCCTGGAACAGGAGATCGTCAATCCGGTCGTGCTGCGGCTGTCCCGTGGCGACGTCGGCGTGCCGCTGCCGGACGCGATGCGGTTCGACGCGTACCGGATCTACTGCGACGAGGCGTACCACGCGCTCTTCTCGGAGGACGTCCGGCGTCAGGTCGAGGCGGCCACCGGGATCCGGGCGCCGCGACCGGGTCGACCCCAGTTCGCCCGGGCGGTCGGTCGACTACGCCGGCAGGTCCCGTCCCGACTGCGTGACCTGGTGGACCTGTCAGCCGCCATGGTGTCCGAGACCCTGATCTCGGCCACCCTGACCGACATTCCGGCAGACCGGTCGGTGGTGCCCTTCGTCCGCAGCATGTTCGCCGACCACGCGGCGGACGAGCGGACCCATCACGCGTACTTCGCGCGGGTGGGGCAGACCGTGTGGCCGGTGCTGGATCCGCAGGTGCGCGCCCTGCTCGGCCCCGGCCTGGCCGACCTCATCCTGGCCTTCCTCAGCCCAGACGACGCCGAGCACCGTCGGATCCTGCGCGAGATGCGGTTCTCCACCGGCCAGGCCCGGCTGATCGTCGCGTCGTCCCACCCGGAGGAGGTGGTACTGCGGCAGGTTCGGCACGAGGCCCGCAGCACGATCCGGCTGCTGCGGGACATCGGTGCCCTCGCTGACGGCCGGACCGAGGAGTACTTCCATCAGCGGGGCCTGTTGACCGGATAACCGTCGTCAGGAGGTCAGCCGTTGACGTCGCCGATGGGAACCACGGTCGTACGGTTGCTCCGCTCCGCCCGCCACCAGCGGCTCACCAGCCAGCTGGTGGTGAAGAGCCCGATGATCGCCGGGGCCACCGCCAGCCAGTTGACCTCCGTGGGGGAGACGACCGCCGCCCCCACCGCGGCATAGCCGAACGCCGACGGGATGGAGGCCAGCAGACTACCGATCAGGTACGGCACCGCCCGGGCGCCGGTGGTGCCGTAGCCGTAGCTGATCAGGCCGAAGCCGCCGATCGGGATCAGCCGTACGCTGATCACCCCGAGGATGCTCTGCCGGGCGAACCAGCCGTCGAGCCGGGCCAGCCGGCCCCGTACCCGCTCCGCCACGAACTCCCGCCCGAGCAGCCGTCCGACCGTGAACCCCAGTGCGGCGGCCAGCATCGCGGCGGCCAGCGCGTACCCGGCTCCGGTCAGCGATCCGAAGATCGCCCCCCAGGCCATCGAGATGAAGGTACGTGGGATCAGCGCTACCAGCAGCAGTGCGCCGCCGAGCACGGCGACCACTGGGGCGAAGGGGCCGAGCGGGTCAGCCAGCCCGGGCACCTCGTCCATGGATGGCAGCGGCACCAGGAGCATGGCCAGGCCGAACAGCGCGAGGATGACCAGCAGCAGGGTGAATCGCCGGCCCGACCGCTGGCGGACCAGCCGTCGGGCGGCGGCGATCATGGGCGCCCAGCGGCGATGGCAGCCTGGCGTTCGGAGCGCAGCCGCTCTGTCCAGGTGTCGTTCAGGGGCGGAAGGTTGTTGACCCCGAGCGCCCAGCACAGCAGCAGATCGGCCAGGGCCGGGTTGCGGGCCAGCGCCGGCCCGTGGGCGTAGGTGCCGAGCAGCTTGCCGCGCCAGGCCCCCTCGTAGGTGCCGTCATTGCCGATCCCGGCGGTGACCCGGGCCAGCGGGGAGACCCCGGGGCCGAGGTGGGTACGGCCGCCGTGATTCTCGAAGCCGCTCAGCTGTGGCACCCCGAGCCGGGGGTCGATGTCGCCGGCCAGCTCGCCGACGGCCCGGCTTGGCCCTCGGTCGGAGTGCAGATCGAGCAGTTCCAGGCCGGCGCACTTGGCGCCCTTGGCAAAGAACGAGGTGCCGAGCAACTGGTAGCCGGCGCAGACCCCGAAGACCACCGAGCCGCGCGCGACGGCCCGATGTAGTCCGCCGTCGGCGAGCAGGCGCTGCGCGCCGAGCGCCTGCGGACCGTCCTCGCCACCACCGAGCAGGTAGATGTCGGCGCTGTGCGGCAGCGGATGGTCGGACCGGATCTCGGCGACCTCCACCGGCACGCCGCGCTGCATCGCCCGCCGGGCGAGGATCAGCAGGTTGCCCCGGTCGCCGTAGGTGGACAGCAGGTCCGGGTAGATCCAGACGATGCGCAGGCTCTCAGTTGACACGGTCCAACTCCGCTCGGATGTCCTGGAACGCGGTGTAGTTCGCGATCACTTCGAGTCGTCCGGGTGGCACCGATGCGACCGCGTCGCCGAAGGACCGTACGTGCTGGAACGGCACGTCGTTGACGTCCAGCCGGACGGCGAGGTCGTACGCCCGGTCCCCGGTGATCAGCACCTGCCGGCCCCGCAACGGCGAGAAGTCGACGTCGTAGAGCCAGGAGGTGTCCAGCCCGTCGGGGTCCCGGGCGTTGATGGACAGCAGGGTCGGGGCGTACTCGGCCATGTCGAACGCCTCCAGCCAGCTGGCCGGGTTCTTGGCCAGCAGCAGCCGGATGTTGCGCCCGTCGCGGGTCACCTGCGCGTACCGCCCGGCGATCGAGGTGACGCTGGACAGCCGGCCCACCGCGTCGGTGGGGCGTACGCCGAACTGGGCCGCGACGGCCAGTGCGGTGGCGGCGTTGCCGAGGTTGACCCGGCCGGGGAGCTGGAGAACGATCTTGTGCCACGCGCCGTGCGGGTCGACCACACCGTCGTCCTCGACGACCCAGTGTGGGGTGGGGCGGCGCAGCGGGCAGCCGGTGCACCACCACTGTTCACCGGAGCGCTCGATCGGTGAGCCGCACTCCGGGCAGACCCAGGAGTCGTCGTGCCAGCGTTGCCCGGCGCTGAACCAGGTGATCGACGGCGGGGGGAGATGGTTGCTGCGTTGCTGGGGGGGCGTCGCGGCCCAGACCACCATCGGGTCGTCGGCGTTGGCCACCACCCGGATGTCGGGGTGCCGAACCAGTGCGGCCCGCCAGAGCTGGGCCATCATCGACACTTCCTTGGCCCGGTCGAGCTGGTCCCGGGAGAGGTTCAGCAGGGCGACCACCCTGGGTTCGGTGGCTTCGAGGACCTGGGCCAGGTAGTGCTCGTCGACCTCCAGTACGGCGTACGGGGTGCTGCCCGCCTTGGCCAGCGCCGAGGTGTGTCCGGTCGGCATGTTGGCGCCGAACGAGTTGGTCGCCACCGGTCCGAGTACGCCCACGGCGGCGGCGGCCAGCCGGGTCGTAGTGGTCTTGCCGTTGGTGCCGGAGATCAGGGCGATGGCCCGTCCGGCTGCCAGGTGGGCCAGCAGGTCTGGATCGATCTTGAGCCCGATCCAACCGCCGATCACCGATCCATCGCCTCGGCCGGCGGCCCGGGACAGCGCCGCTGCGGTGCGCGACACCGAACTGGCGACCTTTGCCCGCAAAGGCATTCTCGCGTCCGTCACGCGAGCGAGGTTACCGGACCGGGAGCGGCCGGGGGCCGGGGCGGACCGGGGGACGCCGCGCCGGGGCCGGGTGACGTCATGGCAGAGGTCAACGTCGGTCGATGGCGAATGCCCTAGCAGCTTTTTCGTGTCGGCGCAATCGCGGTGTGGTCGGGACCGGTTGGCGGTACGGCCGAGTCGATCTATGTCGGAAAGCGGACGGTGCCTCGGGCGCTCACCCCCTCCACTCCGCACCACCCCCTCTGACGTGCGGTTTTGCTCATGACATGGGCGTGTTTCCCGGGCGATTCTGGTTGCGGGTGGAGGGAAGTGGAGTAGAGTGGGGCGCATTGGTGGGGCCGGAGGGGCCCGCCGGCCCGGGGGGTCAGCGGCGACGCGAAACGCCGCTCAGGGGCAAGGGGGGTTGGGCCGGTGTTTCTCGGCACCCACACTCCGCGTCTCGACGACAAGGGTCGGCTGATTCTTCCGGCAAGGTTCCGGGATGAGTTGGCGGGGGGTGTCGTGATCACGAAAGGCCAGGAGCGCTGTCTCTACGTCTTTCCGATGCCCGAGTTCCAACGCATTGCCGACCAGTTACGCCAGCAGCCGGTGACTCACAAGGCGGCCCGAGCTTACAGCCGGGTCTTCTTCGCCGGCGCGCACGACGAGGTCCCCGATAAACAGGGCCGGGTCACCATCCCGGCCCACTTACGGACCTATGCGGCGTTGGATCGGGAACTGGTGGTGATCGGCGCGAGCACCCGGGTGGAGATCTGGGACAAGCAGGCCTGGGAGACCTACCTCACGGAGAGCGAAGACGAATTCGCTGATATCGAGGAGGGGGTGCTGCCGGGCGGACTGTAGGGCGATGCGCCCGACGTACTGCGAGATCTCCAGCCGCTCCTGCTCCTGGCATCCCTTCCCCGATGCCAGGCGCCACGATCCAAGGTCGATGCCAATATGGCTGACCGGTGGAGCAGAGCGGATGGGGATCTGGCGGTATGACGGAGACAGCGCGGCACTGCGGAACGTGGTGGAGCGAGACGGATAACGAAGAGACGGTGGGGTCGGTGGGGGTCGACATGGGGGAGCTTCGTGGCACGCACGTGCCGGTGCTGCTTGAGCGGTGCATGGAGTTGCTCGCCCCCGCGCTGAACCGTGGTGATCGTCATGACGATGGTAACCGTGGTGATCGTCGTCATGACGATGGTAACCGTGGTGATGGTAGTCGCGGCGATCGTACCGTGCACGTCGATGCGACGCTCGGGCTGGGCGGGCATGCTGAAGCAGTCCTCGCCAGGTTCCCCAACACCGTCCTGATCGGACTGGACCGGGATCCGGAGGCCCTGGCCCACGCGCGGGCCCGGCTGACGCCGTACGCCGACCGGATCCACCTGGTGCACGCGGTCTACGACGAACTGCCAGAGGTGCTCGACGAACTCGGGTACGCCCAGGTCGATGGGGTGCTGTTCGACCTCGGGGTCTCGTCGCTGCAACTGGATGAGCCGGACCGGGGCTTCGCCTACGCCCAGGACGCGCCGCTGGACATGCGGATGGACCAGACCCGGGGGGCGACAGCCGAGGAGGTTGTCAACAGCTACTCCCATGCCGACCTGGCCCGGGTACTACGGGTCTACGGCGAGGAGAAGTTCGCCAGCCGGATCGCGGCGGCGATCATCCGGGAGCGGCAGAAGGCCCGACTCACCTCGTCGGCCCGGCTGGCTGAGCTGGTGCGGGAGTCGATTCCCGCGCCAGCCCGACGTACGGGCGGACACCCGGCAAAGAGAACGTTTCAGGCTTTACGGATCGAGGTAAATAGGGAGCTGGCGGCGCTGGAGGCGGCGCTGCCAGCCGCTCTGGACGCACTCGCGCTGAGCGGTCGCATGGTGGTGCTGTCCTACCACTCGTTGGAGGACCGGATCACCAAGCAGGCACTGGCTGCTCGGGCCCGGAGCACCGGCCCGGTCGACCTACCGGTCGAATTGCCGGGCACCGGCCCGACGCTGCGGTTACTCAGCCGCGGCGCCGAGCTACCCGGCGAGGCGGAGGTCGCCGCCAACCCGCGTGCCGCTTCGGTACGGCTGCGCGCGGCGGAGCGGATCGACCCGGAGAGCGTCACCGGCACGGAACGAACCAGGCGGGCCGACCGCGAACGGTCCCGCCGAGGCGGGAAGGCACTGCGTACGCCCAGCGCGTTGCGCGGCGCCTCCACAGTGGAGCGAAAGGGCTTGCTCCAGGACGAAACGGGGACGGAAGTAGAGGGGGAGGGAACATGAACGAAAGCAAGCGCGACCGCCGGGAGCACCTTGGCGCGGATCGCGGCGTTGGGCAGCGCGTACCACGGTCGGGGGGCCGGATCGTGGCGGAGCGGACCACGCGTTCGAGCGTCGGCACCTCGCCGACGCGCAACACCCGGGGTCGGGACGCTCGCGCACGGGGGGTCCGCGAGTTTCCGACGCAGGGTAGTGCCGCACTCCAGCCGCAGGAATGGGAACCGGCCACCGGCGACCGGACGGCGGTCAGCGACCGGACCAACCGGGCCCGGGCGCGCGCGGCGCACCCGGCCGGCGGCGGGCCGGCCCGGGTGGCACCGCCCCGGCTCAAGGTGGCCCCGCCACCGCCGGTACGGGTGCCGCAGGCGCCATTCGTGGCGCTGATCCTGGCCGTCGTGGTCGGTGGGGTCCTCGGCATCCTGGTGGTCAACACCAAGATCAACGAGAATGCCTTCCGGCTGGACAAGCTGCAGAAGCAGCAGGCCAGCCTCGACATCCAGGAGCAGCAGCTACAGAAGGAGATCGCCCAGGCCGAGGCGCCGGGCAACCTCGCTGCCCGGGCCCGCAAGCTGGGCCTGGTCGAGTCCGGTCCGCCGGCCTTCATCCGGCTGCCCGACGGTCGGGTGATCGGTATTCCGCAGCCGGCCGGCGGACAGCCGGCCATCACCAGCCAGCAGGGCACGGGAGGCTGACCGTGGCGCCGCGATCGGGCGACTCGCGCCGGGACACACCACAGTCCCGGCGCGAGTCGTCGCGGGGGGGCGCGGATCGCGAAGCCACCGGCCGAAGCACGGGCCGGGAAGCCACCGGCCGAACCGGGAGCCCAGGTGACCAGCCGCCGGGCGAATCGGGCGTGGGCGGCATCTCCGGTGCCCGGGCGTACACGCCACGGGGTCGGACCGTACGCGAGACAGCGGACCTTCGGCGTACCCCTCGGGCCACCCGGTCGACGGACCCGTTCCGGCCCGCGCTCCAGGTGCTCGACGGCGGCCGGACCGGCGGTGGTCGTACCGCGCGGCGGGCACCGGCGGTCGGCACCACCACCGGCGCGGCGGGCACCGGACGCACGGTACGACCAGTCCGCAGCGACAACAACGTCACGGACCCACCGCCGCCACCCCGTCGGCGACCCAGGTCCGGAGGCGGGGCCGGCCCGGCGCGGCGGCCCGCTCCGCCGGCAGCGCGGCGTCGGCCGTCCCGCAAACCACCCCGTCCGCCCCGGCTGGCCGACCCGCACCGCCGGCTGCGGGTGGGCACCCTGCTCGTCGTGGTTCTCTTCGCCGTCGTCGGGATCCGGCTCATCGTGCTCCAGGTGCTACCGGCCCAGGTGTACGCCAACGGCGGGGTCCGGGACCGGATCGTCACGGTGGACGTACCGGCCCCCCGAGGGGCGATCTACGACCGGTCCGGTGCGGCCCTGGCGCTCAGTGTCGAGGCGCGCTACGTCTACGCCGATCCCACCCGGCTCAAGGATCCCGCCGCCGCCGCCGAGGCGCTCTCCCCGCTGCTCGGCATCCCTCGCTCGGAGCTACTGAAGCGGATGGCACCGAGGAAGCTGGCCGACGGGCGGCAGTCGGAGTTCGAGTACCTCGCCCGAGGGGTGGAGATCGACACAGCGAAGAAGATCATGGCGCTCGAACTCCCCGGCATCAACATCGACCGCGATGAGCGGCGGGAGGTGCCCGGCGGGGACCTGGCGGCAAACCTGCTCGGCTTCGTCGGCGAGGAGATGATCGGGCTGGAGGGGCTCGAGGCCCGCTACGACGAGGTGCTGCGCGGAGTCAACGGCCGACGGGAGTTCGAGGTGGGGCTCGGTGACCTGGCCGCGCCGATTCCGGGCGGCCACGACGAGGTCATCACCGAGGCACAGCCCGGCAGCTCGATCCAGCTCACCATCGACCGAGACCTCCAGTACGAGGTACAGCGGGTGCTCAGCCAGACGATGGAGCGGGTCGCCGGCAGCACCGGGGCGGCTGTCGTGCTCGACGCCCGTACCGGCGAGGTGCTGGCCCAGGCCAGCCATCCGACCTACGACGCGGCCAACCCGCTCGACCCGAACACCAAGCCCACCGATCGGGAGGACGCGGCCACCAGCTTCGTGGTCGACCCCGGTTCGGTGCACAAGGCGATCGTGTTCGCCGCCGCTCTCGAAGAAGGCGTCATCCGCCCCGACACGAAGGTGCCGGTCGCACCGGCCATAAAGCGGGGCGACCAGACGTTCCGAGACACCCACCCGGCACCCGCCGGCACCCTGATGAGCCTGCCCGGCATCATGGCCTACTCGTCCAACGTCGGCACGATCAAGGTCGCCGACGCGCTGGGCAAGGAGAAGCTGTACGAATACCAGCAGAAGTTCTGCCTGGGTCAGGCGACCGGGGTCGGCCTGCCCGGCGAGGCGGCCGGGCGGCTGCTGACACCCGACAAGTGGAGTGGCTCGTCGTACGGGTCGGTGCCGATCGGGCACAGCGTGGACGCCACGCCCCTACAGATGGCCGCCGTCTACGCCGCCATCGCCAACAACGGCACCTGGGTGCAGCCGCACCTGGTTAAGGAGACCATCGCCCCGGACGGCACCCGGACCGCCGCCCCGGCACCCCGTACCCAGCAGGTGGTCAGCCCGGAGAACGCCGCAGCGGTGCGGACCATGCTGGAGGCGGTGACCACGGTCCCGGACGCCACCGGTCGTAAGGCCGCCATCCCCGGCTACCGGGTGGCCGGCAAGACCGGCACCGGTTCCCGGCTGGTCGACGGCAAGTACGTCCCCGGCGAGGTGGCCTCCTTCATCGGAATGGCCCCGGCGGACAACCCGAGGTACGTGATCGCGGTCTTCGCGCACACCCCGAAGGGCGGTGGCGGGGACATCGCCAGCCCGGCCTTCAAAGAGATGATGGGTTTCACTTTGCGGCACTATCGGGTACCACCGACCGGTACGAACCCCCCCAACTTTGTCGTCTATCCCCGGTGACCGGCTGAAACGCGACATCATCGGTTAGTGCGGGCGAACTACCGGGGCGGCTGTGCGTTACGGCATCCCCGACCGGGTAGGGTCTGACGCCGTGCCCGGCAATCCTCGTCCCCGTACCGTTGTTCCGATCCGGCTCGGCGACCTCGCCGCGCGACTCGCGATCGAACCGCCACCCGCCGGTTCCGTGACGGTGACGGGGGTGACCCACGACAGCCGGGCGGTCCGGGCCGGCGACCTCTACGCCGCCCTGCCCGGCGCGCAGCGGCACGGCGCGGACTTCATCCCGGCGGTCGCGGCGGCCGGCGCAGTGGCGGTACTGGTCGACCCGGCCGGGGCCCCGGCGGCGGCTGAGGCCGGCCTGCCCGCCCTGGTGGTGGCCGACCCCCGGGCCGCGCTCGGCGAGTTGGCCGCCGCCGTCTACGGCGACCCGACCAGCGGGCTGACCGTGATCGGGGTGACCGGCACCGCCGGCAAGACCTCCACCGCCTACCTGATCGAGTCCGGGCTTCGGGCCGCCGGCCACGTCACCGGGCTGATCGGCACGGTGGAGACCCGGCTCGGTGACCTCGCCCTGGACAGCGTGCGCACCACGCCGGAGGCGACCGATCTGCACGCCATGCTCGCCGCCGCCCGCGAGCGGGGCGTCACCGCCGTGGTGATGGAGGTGTCCAGCCATGCGCTGAGCATGGGGCGGGTCGGCGGGGTCCGGTTCGCCGTCGGCGGCTACACCAACTTCGGCCAGGACCACCTGGACTTCCACGCCGACTCGGCCGAGTACTTTGCCGCCAAGGCGCAACTCTTCGACGGGCGCTGCGGGGTCGAGGTGCTCAACCTCGACGATCCGGCGCTGCGTCCGCTGTTCAAACCGGCCACAGTGAGCTATTCGGCGGCCGGTGACCCGGATGCCACCTGGCGGGCTACCGATGTCAGCGGTTCCGGCTACACGCAGCAGTTCGCCGCCCACGGCCCGGACGGGATCACCGTCCCGGCCGGAGTTGCCCTGCCCGGCCGGCACAACGTCGCCAACGCCCTGCTGGCGATCGCTGCCCTGGTCGCCGTCGGGGTCGACCCGGCGACCGCCGCAGCCGGCGTCGCCGCCTGCCCGGGCGTGCCCGGCCGGCTGGAACTGGTCGAGGCCCCGGGCCCGGTCCACGGGGTGGTCGACTACGCGCACAAACCCGACGCGATCGTTGCCGCGCTCGCCGCCCTGCGCGAGTTGACCACCGGCACCGGTCGGCTGATCTGCCTGATCGGGGCCGGTGGGGACCGCGACCGGGGGAAGCGGCCGGTGATGGGAGCCGCCGCCGCCCGCGGGGCCGACCTGGTGCTGATCACCGACGACAACCCCCGTACCGAGGACCCGGCCACGATCCGGGCCGAGGTGCGGCGCGGTGCCGAGCAGGCCGACGGGGGCGCGCAACTGCGGGAGGTGCCGGGTCGCCGGGCCGCCATCGACGAGGCGGTACGGCTCGCCACCCCCGGGGACGTCATCGCGGTGCTCGGCAAGGGGCACGAGCGGGGGCAGGAGATCGACGGGCAGGTCCATCCTTTCGATGACCGGGTCGAGTTGGCCGCAGCGCTGGCTGCCCGGTTCAGCACTCCGGTGAGGCAACCATGATCGTGATGACCCTGGCCGAGGTCGCTCAGGCGGTCAACGGCCGACTCGTCGCCGCCGACCCGACCACGCAGGTCACCGGCCCGGTCGAGTTCGACTCCCGCAAGGTGACCTCCGGCGCGTTGTTCGTGGCGTTCCCGGGGGAGAAGGTCGACGGCCACGACTACGCGGCCGGTGCGGTCGCCGCTGGTGCGGTGGCGGTGCTCGGCACCCGGGAGGTCGCCGGGGTGCCGATGGTCCTGGTCGACGACGCGCTCACCGCGATGGGCAAGCTGGCCCGGGCGGCGGTGGACCGGCTGCCCGAGCTGACCGTGGTGGGTCTGACCGGCTCCTCCGGGAAGACCAGCACCAAGGACCTGATCGCGCAGCTCACCGTCCGGCTCGGGCCGACCGTGGCCCCGCCCGGGTCGTTCAACAACGAGCTGGGGCACCCGTACACGGCGTTGCAGGCCGACCCGCAGACCCGGTTCCTGGTGTTGGAGAAGGGGTCCCGGGGGATCGGGCACGTGCGCTACCTGTGCGAGGTGGTACCGCCGCAGATTTCGGTCGTACTCAACGTCGGCAGCTCGCACATCGGTGAGTTCGGCTCGGTGGAGGCGATCGCCGAAGCCAAGGGAGAGCTGGTCGAGGCGCTGCCGGCCGACGGGCTGGCGGTGCTCAACGCCGACGACCCCCGGGTACGGGCGATGGCCAGCCGCACCCAGGCCCGGGTGGTGCTGGTCGGCGAGGCCCCCGACGCCGAGGTACGCGCCGAGGACGTCACCGTCGACGAGCGCGGGCGGCCGTCGTACACCCTGGTCACACCGGAGGGGCGCGAGTCGGTGCGGCTCGGCCTGACCGGCCGGCACCAGGTCGGCAACACCCTGGCGGCGGCAGCCGTGGCCCGGGAACTAGGCATGCCGCTGGCCGAGTTGGCCACCGCGCTGGGCGAGCTGGGACTGGTCTCGACCCGGCGGATGGACGTCTTTGACCGCCCCGACGGGGTGACGGTCATCGACGACTCATACAACGCCAATCCCGCTTCCATGTCGGCGGCGCTGCGCGCCCTGGCCAGCCTTGGCCGCGACCGTCGGAAGCTGGCCGTGCTTGGTTACATGGCCGAGTTGGGCGAGTACGAGTGGGAAGGACACGCGGGGGTTGGCCGGCTCGCCGCCGAATTGGGCGTCGACCGGCTGTTCGTGGTCGGTGAATTGGCCGCGCCGATCCACGAAGGCGCGTCCGAAGCTGAGAGTTGGGGAGGATTGTCGGTGCTGGTACCCGATCAGGCAGCGGCGGTTGATGCGTTGCGGGGCGAGTTACGACCGGGGGACGTCGTCCTGGTCAAGGGCTCGAGGTACCGAACCTGGGAGGTGGCCGACGCGTTGCGTGCCGACGCCGACGCTGACGGCCAGGGGGATGCCGCGTGAGCGCGAGGAGTGAGCTTGCGAGCCCCGCAGTCGCGAACGGAGGAACCACAGCGTGAGCGCGAGGAGTGAGCTTGCGAGCCCCGCAGTCGCGAACGGAGGAACCACAGCGTGAGGGCAGTCATCATCGCCATCGGGGTGGCTTTCCTTGTCTCGCTCTTCGGCACGCCCCTGGCGATCAAGGTCTTCACCCGGCTGAAGGCTGGTCAGCCGATCCGGTCCGAGGGACCGGCGATGCACCAGGGCAAGAAGGGCACGCCCACCATGGGCGGGGTGGTGTTCATCGTCGCCACGGTCATCGCGTACGTCGCCGGGCACCTCGCCCTGACCACCCTGCCGGACCAGCAGATCGCCCAGGTGGAACCGACGATCACCGCGCTGGTGCTGCTCGGCCTGATGGTCTTCTCCGGCGCGGTCGGCTTCGTCGACGACTTCCTGAAGGTCCGTAGGCGCAACAGTGCCGGCCTCAGCGCGCGGAGCAAGCTGTTCGGGCAGATCCTGGTCGGCGCGGTCTTCGGGGTGATCGCGCTCTACTTCCCGAGCAGCATGGTCGACGCGGAGGGCGGGTCGACCAACGTCGAGACGGTGGGCAGTACGACGCTTTCCTTCATCCGGGACATCGACTTCCTGGATGTGGGCAAGGTCGCCTCTGTGATCATCTTCATCTTCGTGGTGATGGCGGCGACCAACGGCGTCAACCTCACCGACGGACTGGACGGGTTGGCCACCGGCGCCTCGGTGATGGTGCTGGCGGCGTACGCCTTGATCGCCTTCTGGCAGTACCGGCACTGGTGTGCCGACCCGGACTACACCCGCGACTACTGCTACACGGTGCGAGACCCGCTGGAGATCGCACTGATCGCCGGTGCGGCGGCCGGGGCCTGTGTCGGATTCCTCTGGTGGAACACCTCGCCAGCGCGGATCTTCATGGGCGACACCGGGGCGCTGGGTCTCGGTGGCCTGATCGCCGGTATGGCGATGTCCACCCGGACGCTGCTGCTCCTGCCGATCATCGGTGGCCTCTTTGTGATCATCACCATGTCGGTGGTCATCCAGATCATCTCGTTCAAGACCACCGGTAAGCGGGTCTTCCGGATGTCCCCGCTGCAGCACCACTTCGAGTTGGCCGGGTGGAGCGAGGTCAACATCGTCGTCCGGTTCTGGATCATCGCCGGGATCGGGGTGGCCATCGCCCTGGGCCTGTTCTACAGCGAGTACCTGGCCGCGATGAGCTGACCGCACTGAGAACAGCGTCGCGCTGACCGCACTGAGAACAGGTGTGCCCCGGCCCCGGCCGGGGCACACCTGTTCGGGCCACCGTCTCCTCCCGACACGCCGGCCGGGTCACCTGCGCCGGGCCGGGTGTGTCCGAGGTGATGATGGCCTGATGGGGAGGACCAGGGGCGGACAGCATGACGGGTGAGCGACCACGGCGGGCGGCCAGCGATGGCCGTACCAGCACGTCCACGTCCGCGCCTGGGAAGCGGACCGGGCCGGGCGGCAGCGGATCGAGAACCGGATCGGGCAGCGGCGGACCGAGAACCGGATCGGCTAGCGGATCGGGCAGCGGCGGATCGGGGACCCCGCCAGGCGGCCGATCGGCAACTGGGTCCGGAGCCGGCCCGGCGGAGACCGGCCGGTCGGGCAGCAGCAGCGGTCTGGCCCTGCTACAGGGCCTACTGGCCCGCCCGATGGCCTCCTACTATCTGCTCATCTTCAGCGCCGGCCTATTGCTGTTGATCGGGTTGACGATGGTCTTCTCGGCGACCAGCGTCAAGGCATACGCCACCGACGGCAACACCTTCGCGGCGATCAGCAAGCAGGTGGCCTTCGCCCTCATCGGGTTGGTCGCCTTCTGGGCGTTCCAGCGCCTACCCGCCCGTACGTTTCGCGATCTTGGCGTACCGGTGCTCGGTACGGCCCTGGTCCTGCTGGTGATCCTCGACGCGTTGTTGGCCTGGGCGAAGCTTCGCAACCTGGAGGTCGCCAAGATCGGCCCGGTGGAGGCCAACCTGCTCTGGCTGCACCTCGGCCCGATCCAGGTGCAGCCGTCGGAGTTGGCCAAGCTCGGCCTGGTGCTCTGGGGAGCCAACATCATCGCCAACAAGGGCGCTGCCCTGGGCTGGTGGCGGGAACTGCTCAACCCGCTGTTCCCGGTGGTCGGCCTGCTCTTCGTCCTGGTCGGCTACAACGACCTGGGCACCATGCTGTGCCTGCTCGCCATCGTGGTCGGCCTGCTCTGGGCGGCCGGCGTTCGTAAACGCATCTTCGCCACCCTGGCGATGCTCGGTCTGGCCGGCGTCGGGCTGCTGATCGCGGTCGCCTCGCTGGGCGCGGGATCGGGCGAGAAAGACGCTGAGAACTACCGACTGTTGCGGCTGACCTCGTTCTTCCGTACCCCGGCGGACTGCGGCGACCCCTGCTATCAGGCATTGCAGGGCCGGTACGCGATTGACAACGGCGGCTGGTTCGGGGTGGGGCTGGGCAAGAGCGCACTCAAGTGGAACTGGCTGCCCGCCGCCGACAACGATTTCATCTTCGCCGTCCTCGCCGAGGAGCTGGGGGTGGTGGGCTGCATCGTGGTGCTCGCCCTTTTTGCCGTACTGGCCTACACCGGGTTCCGTATCGCCCGGCGGATCGGGGACCCGTTCCGCCGGCTGGTGGCCGCCGCCATCACCACCTGGTTGGTCAGCCAGGCGGTGATCAACGTCGGCGGGGTGGTCGGGCTGCTGCCGATCACCGGCCTGCCGTTGCCCTTCATCTCCGACGGCGGAAGCGCCCTGGTGGTGACGCTTGCCGCAGTCGGCGTGCTGGCTTCGTTCGCCCGCGCCGAGCCCGATGCGGCGAGAGCCCTGCATGCCCGTCCACCCGCCCGATGGGTCCGACTAGTCTGGGCCCCGTTGCCGCCGCTACCCGCGCGGCGTCGGCGGAGCGAGGACGACCCGCGCCGGGACGACCCGCGGACGCGTCGGGTCGACCGGTGAGAGGAGAGGGTAATGGGGCCGCTGCGGTCAGTGGTGCTCGCCGGAGGAGGTACCGGGGGACACATCTATCCGCTGCTGGCCTTCGCGGACTGCCTGCGAGTCCATGATCCGTCCGTACGGATCACCTGCCTCGGTACTCCCAGCGGGCTGGAGAACCAGCTGATTCCGCCCCAGGGCTACGACTTGCGGCTGATTCCCGCCTACCAGCTGCCCCGGTCGGTGAACATGAACCTCATGCGTACCCCGGACCGAATGTGGCGGGCGGCCCGCGCCGCCGGCAAGGTGATCGACGAGGTACGCGCCGACGTGGTCGTCGGGTTCGGGGGATACGTCTCGGTGCCGGGCTACCTGGCCGCCTGGCGTCGGGAACTGCCGATCGTGATCCACGAGGTCAACGTGCCCCCGGGCGTGGCCAACCGGCTTGGCATGAAGTTCACCCCACATGTGGCGGTCGGCTTCCCGCACCAGCCGGCGCAGGCCGAGTCGCTGCGCGACGCTCGGGTGGTCGGCGTACCACTGCGCCGGGCCATCGCCGGGCTCGACCGGGCTGCCCGGCGGGACTCCGCCCGGGCCCACTTCGGGCTGCGGCCGGACCTGCCGACGCTTTTCGTGGCAGGCGGCTCGCAGGGGGCCAGGACGATCAACCTCGCGGTCTCCGGGGCGGCCAGACAACTCACTGCCGCTGGTGTCCAGGTGTTGCATGTCATCGGGGCCCGCAACGAGCCGGTGACGGTCCCGGACGACCTGCCGGTGCCCTACGTCACGCTGCCCTACCTGTCGGAGATGGAGCTCGGCTACGCCGCCGCCGACTTGATGTTGGGCCGGGGCGGGGCGATGACCTGCGCCGAGGTGGCGGCGGTCGGGCTGCCCACCATCTACGTTCCCTACCCGCACAGCAACCAGGAGCAGCGCCGCAACGCGTTGCCCGTGGTCGAGGCGGGTGGCGGACTCCTGGTCGACGACACCGAGATGAGTCCCGGTTGGGTCGAGCAGACGGTGCTGCCCCTGATCCGTGATCCACAACGGTTGGCGGCGATGAGCGCCGCCGCGGCCGGCTACGGCCGGCGGGACGGTGACGAGGCGTTGCTTGATTTCGTCTATGAGGCGGTGGCCCGGTGACCGGGCGTACCGCGACCGGAAGGTTTGCTCTATGAACACCGCGCAGTTCAGCCCCGCCGCAACGGTGACCGCCGAGGAGTTGGGCACGGTCCACCTGATCGGCGTCGGCGGGGTCGGCATGAGCGGCCTGGCCCGGCTGTTGCTGACCCGGGGTATCCCGGTCTCCGGCAGCGAGTTGCGGGATTGGCCGACGCTGGCCGGTCTGCGCGCCCTCGGCGGCACCATTCACCGCAGCCACGAGGCGGCCAACCTCGACGGGGTGGACACGGTCGTCTACTCGACCGCGATTCCGCAGGACCACGTGGAACTGGCCGAGGCCCGCCGACGTGGGCTGCGGATCCTGCACCGCTCGGAGGCACTGGCCGCGGCGATGACCGGCCGGCGGACCATCGCGGTGGCCGGCACCCACGGCAAGACCACCACGACGTCGATGGCCACGCTGATCCTGCAACAGGCCGGTCAGGACCCATCGTTCGTCATCGGCGGGGAGATCTCCGAGGTCGGCTCCAACGGCCATCACGGCAGCGGGGAGTACTTCGTTGCCGAGGCTGACGAGAGCGACCGCTCGTTTCTGCGCTACCGGCCGTTCGTCTCGATCATCACCAACATCGACCGGGACCACCTGAACACCTACGGCGACTTCGCCGGACTTGAGGCTGCCTTCGCCGACTTCGCCCGGCTCACCGACCCGGACGGCTTCGTGGTCACCTGCGCCGACGATCCGGGCTGCCGGCGGATGACCGAGACGCTGCGCGCCGAGGGGCGCACCGTCTACACGTACGGCGAGGCCCCCGACGCCGACCTGCGGCTGTCGGACATCGTCTCGTCCGCGCAGGGCGGGCGTTATCTGGCGACCCTCCAGGGCACGCCGCTGGGCGAGATCCGGATGCCGATACCCGGCCGGCACATGAGCCTCAACAGCGCCGCAGCGGTACTCACGGCCTGCAAGCTCGGCCTCGGGCTCTCCGACGCGGTGGCCGCACTCGCCGCCTTCCCGGGAGTGCGTCGTCGGTTCGAACGCAAGGGGGTCGCCGCCGGGGTGCTGGTCTACGACGAGTACGCCTACCACCCGGTGTCGATGACCGCCGCGTTGCAGACCCTGCGTGACGTGGCGGGCGACGGCCGGGTGATCGTCGTCTTCCAGCCCTACCGGGTCTACCGCACGCGCGACCTGCAGGCCGAACTCGCCACCGCGCTGGCCATCGCCGACGAGGTGGTGGTGTTGGAGGTCTTCGGGCCGGGGGAGGTGCGCGAACCCGGTGAGGGTGGGGCGTCGTTGACCGCCGCGATCGACCTGCCGGCCGAGCGGAAGGTCTTCGTCGAGTCCTGGGCGGACGTACCGGCGGAGGTGGTCCGCCGGGCCGGCAAGGGCGATCTGGTGGTGACCATGGGTGCCCCGCCGATCTCCCTGATGGGCGACGAGTTGTTGGCCGCGCTCGCCGAACGGAGCGACGTGGGATGACCCCGGGTTGGGGCCGGGGTCGGACCACCGGCCCGCCGGACGCCTCCGCCGGTGCGACCCCGGGTGGGCCGGGGTCCGGTCCGGGTGCCCGGGCCGGTGGTACGCGTCGCTGGCGGTTGGTCCGGGCCAGCAACGACGCCGTCCCCCCGTCGGTGCGGCGGTTCATGCGTCGGGCCCGGCAGCGGCGGCTCCGGGCGGCGATGCCGTGGCTGGTGACCGGTGGGGTCCTGGCCGTGGCGGCCGTGCTGACCTGGGTCGTTCTCGGTACCGGGGTGTTCGGTGTCCGAGAGCTGCGGGTGGTCGGTGCCCAGCTGGTGACCCCGGAGCAGGTACGGGCGGCGGCCGAGGTGCCGCATGGCGTACCCCTGGCCCAGGTCGACCTGGCCGCAGTCCAGTGGCGGGTCGGCCGGCTGGCTCCGGTGGGCCGGGTGACGGTGTCCCGTGATTGGCCGGACGCCCTCCTGATCGAGGTGGTGGAACGGACTCCGGTCGCGGTGGTGCCGCAGGGCCAGCAGTTCGCGGTGATCGACAGCGCGGGGGTGGTGTTCCAGACGGTGACCAGCCGGCCGGAGCACCTGCCGCTGGCCCGGGTTCCCGAGCCGGGACCGGCCGATCTGGCCACCCGTAACGCGTTGCAGGTGCTTGCCGCCCTCACGCCGGAGCTGCGGGAGCGGCTCACCGAGGTGGTGGTGGAGGGGCCGGCGCGGATCAAGGTGCTGCTGCGGGGTGGCCGTACGGTCATCTGGGGTGACGCGTCCAACGGCGACACCAAGGCCCGGGTGGTGAGTGCGCTGCTGTCCCGGGAGGGTGACGTGATCGACGTGAGCGCTCCCGACGTGGTCACGATCCGCTGATCGGAGCCTGGTCGAGCGGGAAGTGCGTTCGGGGGTGTCGATGTACTCGACCGCGTTGTCACAGACCCGACAAGTAGGAATGTGATCGAGGCGTGGCGACACGCCGGTCAGATCCTTGGTTCCCGCGGTACGTGCGCATACGTTGCCCCGAGAGGATTCAGTGGTTGACATAACTGTAACCCTCTAGTAGAGGGTGAGGGTTACCCTTCGCTCTCGTTGCACCGAGGGGATGTCGATCGCGGTCTGGGCGGGCCGCGCCGATCGACACCCGCCAATCTCGAAGGAAAGGGACCCCGATGACACCTCCGCACAACTACCTGGCGGTCATCAAGGTCGTTGGCATCGGTGGTGGCGGTGTCAACGCCGTCAACCGGATGATCGAGGTTGGACTCAAGGGCGTCGAGTTCATCGCGATCAACACCGATGCGCAGGCGTTGCTGATGAGCGATGCCGACGTCAAGCTCGATGTGGGCCGGGAGCTGACCCGAGGGCTCGGCGCGGGCGCGAACCCGGACGTCGGGAAGAACGCCGCCGAAGATCACCGGGACGAGATCGAAGAGGTGCTCAAGGGTGCCGACATGGTCTTCGTCACCTGTGGTGAGGGCGGCGGTACGGGCACCGGTGGTGCCCCGGTGGTGGCGAACATCGCCCGCAAGCTCGGTGCCCTGACCATCGGCGTGGTCACCCGGCCGTTCTCGTTCGAGGGCAAGCGGCGGCAGGTCCAGGCCGAGTCCGGCATCGACGAGCTGCGCAACCAGTGCGACACGCTGATCGTGATCCCCAACGACCGACTGCTCGCCCTCGGCGACCGGGGCATCAGCATGATGGACGCCTTCCGCCAGGCCGACCAGGTGCTGCTCTCCGGTGTGCAGGGCATCACCGACCTGATCACCACCCCGGGTCTGATCAACCTGGACTTCGCCGACGTCAAGAGCGTGATGAGCGGGGCCGGCAGCGCGCTGATGGGTATCGGCAGCGCCCGGGGCGAGAACCGCTCGGTGGAGGCGGCCGAGGCGGCCATCTCCAGCCCGCTGCTGGAGCAGAGCATGGACGGCGCGCGGGGCGTACTGCTCTCCATCGCCGGCGGCTCCGACCTGGGGCTCTTCGAGATCAACGACGCTGCCCAGCTGGTCACGGACGCGGCCCACCCGGACGCGAACATCATCTTCGGTGCGGTGATCGACGACGCACTGGGTGACGAGGTACGGGTGACCGTGATTGCCGCTGGCTTCGACGGGGGCGCTCCGGCCTACAAGGCAGCGGATACGCGCAAGCCCAACCAGAGCTCCTCCCCGGTGTCGCACGGGGGTGGGCCGGTGGCCCCGCCGCCGCCTCCGCCCGCCCAGCAGCCCCGTCGGGTGCTCTTCGACGATGTGGACGTCCCCGACTTCCTCAAGAACGGCTCCTGAGCCGTACCCATGACCGATTCATCCGTCGCGGCGTCGACCGAGCGCCGCGCGCAGCTTGCTGGCAGCCTGGCCCGGGTCCGGAGCCGGATCGCGGCGGCCTGTGCCGCCGCCAACCGGGACCGGACCGAGGTCACCATGATCGCGGTCACCAAGACGTACCCGGCCAGTGACGCCGTGTTGCTGGCCGGGCTGGGTGTTACCGATCTGGGCGAGAACCGGGACCAGGAGGCGGCCGGGAAGGCCGCCGAGGTGGCAGCGGCCGGGGTCGACGTACGGTGGCATTTCGTTGGCCAGCTGCAACGCAACAAGTGCCGTTCGGTGGTCGGTTACGCCGACGTGGTGCACTCCGTGGACAGCGTCCGGCTGGCCACTGCACTGGCTGCCGCCGCCGAGCGCGGCCGGGACCGGGTGCTGGACGTACTGGTGCAGGTCAGCGTCGATGGTGACCCGGCCCGGGGCGGTGCCGTCGCCGGCAGTACCGACCCCGACCGGAGCCTGGACCGGGTCGCGGCCGAGGTGGCCGCGAGCAGTGCGCTGCGGTTGGCCGGCGTGATGGCCGTGGCACCCCTGGGCTGGGAGCCGGAACGGGCCTTCGCCCGGCTTGCCGGGATCGCTGCGGGACTACGCGCGGCCCATCCCGGCGCCACGGCGATCTCCGCCGGGATGAGCGGCGACCTGGAGGCCGCCATCGAGTACGGCGCGACACATGTACGTATTGGCAGCGCGTTACTCGGAATGCGTCCCACGCTGCGGTAGCCTGACCGGCGAAAGGCCAAACTACATCAGTGTTGTTTGAGACATATCCCTCAGCGACGGGGGTCAGCGGGCGTTTGGCGGTTTTGACTCGCCGCGCCGGGGAGAAGTCTCAAGCCTGTGGGCACGCAGTGTTCACGTGCGTGACAGCGACAGGCACGGGGGGCGTGCCGCACGGCGGACGGAGGGGCGCGGATGGGTGCACTGCGCAAGGCGGGGGTCTGGCTCGGCCTCGTCGAGGAGGACGATGAGCGGGCCTACGACGAGGGTGGCTACGAAAAGGGTGGCTACCGTGAGTCGCGTTACCGGCAGAGCCGGTACACCGAGGACTTCGCCGACGATGACGACGACCAGGACGACCCGCCCGCCGTGCCCCGGGCTCGGATCGGTGACCGTGACCGTGACCGTGACCGTGGCCGGCTGTCGGAGCGGGCCAGCGTCCGCGCTGCGGAACTGGACCGGGCCGAGCCCGAGCGACCGGAGCGGTCCAGTGTGCGTTCGATCACCCGGCCGGGCGCGTCGGAGGCCCCACCCAGCCTGAGCTACCACACCCGGGACAACCTGGCCCTGGCCCCCCAGCCGCCAATCCGGGAGCGGGAGCGGCCGGTGGTGGTCGAGGAGGAGCAGCGCTACCAGATCACCACGCTGCACCCGACCACGTACCGGGAGGCCCGTACCATCGGCGAGCACTTCCGGGACGGGGTGCCCGTGATCATCAACCTCACCGAAATGGATGAGGCCGATGCCCGCCGCCTGGTGGATTTCGCTGCCGGGTTGGCCTTTGGGCTGCGCGGTACGATCGAGCGCGTGACCAACCGGGTGTTTCTGCTCTCGCCGGCCAACGTCCAGGTCACCGCGGAGGACAAGGCCAAGATCGCTGAGGGTGGCTTCTTCACCGCCTGAGTTAGTCCGACCGAGGGATCTTGTCTGCCGTGTTTTCGATCCTGTTCCAAGTCCTGTATCTAGTCCTTTACGTGTTTTTGCTGGTTCTTTTGGCCAGGTTCGTCCTAGGTGCCGTCCTGCAGTACGGTCGGCGCTGGCAGCCCGGCCGCGGAGCGGCGGTGGGACTGGAATCCGTGTGGAGCGTCACTGATCCGCCTCTCAAGGCGTTGAGGCGTGTGATCCCACCATTGCGAATTGGTACCGTGAGCATCGACCTGGCCTCCCTTGTGCTCCTGGTTATCCTGTTCGTGCTGATGGAGTTCGTGTTAAGGCCGTTGATCCACCAGTCGAACAGCTGGTGACACCAGCGCGCTACGCGGCCGCAACTGACCCGAGGAGTTTCGATGCCGCTTACCCCGGCTGACGTCCACAACGTCGCCTTCAAGAAGCCGCCGATCGGCAAGCGGGGGTACGACGAGGAGGAGGTCGACGCCTTTCTGGACGAGGTCGAGCGTGAACTCGCTCGGCTGATTGAGGAAAACAACGAGCTTCGTGCCCAGGTGGAGCGCGGCGGACGTGGCGGCGCACCAGCCGGCCCGGGCGCCGACCCCAGGTTGGCCGCTGAGCTCAACGACGTCAAGACCCAACTCGACCGGGTGCAGCGCGACAAGGCAGCCGCCGAGCAGGCAGCCCGCGCGATGCAGGCCGAGTTGGAGCAGATGCGCGGGCAGACCGGCCAGGTTCCCGGCGGCGACGGCGAGCAGCAGGCCCTGCGGGTGCTGATGATGGCCCAGCGCACGGCCGATGACCACGTGACGGATGCCCGCCGCGAGGCCGACCAGCTGCTTTCCGAGGCGCGGACCAAGGCCGACGAGGTCACCCGCGAGGCGCGGGCCAAGGCCGACGCCCTGGAGCGGGACGCGCGTCAGCGGCACCAGGAGGCGATGGGCGGCCTGGACGCCAAGCGCACCGCACTGCAGAAGCACATCGAGGAACTCAAGCAGTTCGAGCGGGAGTACCGCACCCGGCTCAAGGCGTACCTGGAGAGCCAGCTGCGTGACCTCGACGGGCGCGGACAGGGCCTCGAGGTGGAGATGACCAGGACCGACGGCAATCGGTCCGGAGGCAGCTCCACGAGCCTGGCCGCAGCCGGTCTGGCCAACTCGTACAGCGGCAGCCGCTCCGGTGCCCTCGAAGCGGGACGCTGACGCCGACCACCACGGAAGCCGGAATGACGCGGCGGGGGTGAGCCATGATTCTCGCAAGTCTGCTGCTCATCCTCGTCGCCGTCATCCTGCTCGTGCTCGGTCTGGCCAACGGGTCGAGCGGGTTACTGATCGGTTCCATCGCGGCAAGCCTGTTGGCGGCCGTCGCCCTGGTGGTGGGAGCCCGCCAGGCGGCCGCCGCCCGGGCTGCTGACGACGACACCAGGCGAGCAGACGACGACTGGTCGTCGCGTCGTCGGGAACCCGTTGGCGGCCTGGTCGACCCGGTCGGGGCGAGCGTCCCGACCCAGCACACGCCAACTTCCACCGCGGCCGGCCGACCGACCGACCCACGTTCCGCGCCAGCCGGGGACGAGTCGGATGGCCACGCAACAGCAGCCGACGACGAGGTCCCGGCCGACGAGCCGCCAGCCCAGGCGGTACTGGCGGCGGACGCCGCCCGGATTGCCCGAATGTCCGCCGAGGTGCTGGTCGTTGACGGGCGGCCCCGCTACCACCTGCCCAGTTGCCCGCAGCTCTCCGGTCGCGACCCGGAGGTGCTGCCGGTGAAGGAGGCGGTGGAGCTGGGCTTCACCCCGTGTGGCCGTTGCGAACCGGACAGCAGCCTGCTGGCCGACACTCGGCACGGCTGAGCGCCGGTACCGTGCCGGGCGCAGCTCGTAGACCCGGTCGGCGGGGTGCCGATGACTTCGTCGATCCCACTGTGCGGTCGGCATCGGGACAGCTACCGGAGTCCGGACCGGTCACGGTCGCGGTCCGGGTGAAACCGGGTGCCACCCGGGCCCGGGTGGGCGGCCGGTTCGACGGGCCGTACGGACCCGCCCTGATCATCTCCGTCAACGCGCCCGCCGTCGACGGTCGGGCCACCGAGGCCGCCCGTCGCGCGTTGGCCGAGGCGCTGGACGTACGCCCACGGGCGGTGGAACTCCGCGCCGGGGCGGCCAGCCGTGACAAACTCTTCCATGTGGACGGCCCGGCACCGGCGATCGACGTACGGCTGCGCCGGCTGCGGGACGGATCCGTGGACTGAGCCGGCCCGACCGGGGCGACCATGAGTGACAGTCTCAACCTTGCCCTGTTGCTCGGCGCGGCGGTGCTGCTGGTCGCCGTGGGCGCGGTACGTCTCTCCACCCGGGTCGGTCTGCCCAGCCTCCTAGTCTACCTGGCCCTCGGCATGGTGCTCGGCCGCTCCGTTCTCGGCATCCGCTTCGACGACGTCGAGCTGACTCGTACCCTCGGCTTCTGCGCGTTGGTAGTGATCATCGCCGAGGGGGGCCTGACCGCCCGATGGAGCACGTTGCGGCCGGTGCTGGGTATCGCCGCCGGACTCGCCACGATGGGGGTGGCGGTCAGCATCGTGGTGGTGGGGGTGGCCGTCCACCTCCTGCTGGGGCTGGACTGGCGACTGGCGCTGCTCTACGGTGCGGTGCTCTCCTCCACCGACGCGGCAGCGGTCTTCGCCACCCTGCGCCGGTTACGGCTCCCGCCCCGGCTGGTCGCCACCCTCGAAGCCGAGTCGGGCATGAACGACGCGCCGGTAGTGCTGCTGGTCATCCTGCTGTCCAGTGTCACGCCGGAGGCCACCCACCCGTGGTGGCAGGACGTGCTGCTGGTCGGCTACGAGTTGCTCGTCGGCGCACTGGTCGGCCTCGCGGTCGGGCTGGGCGGCCGGTGGACGCTGCGCCGGGCTGTATCCGATCGCGGCGGTGGGACTTACCGTGCTGGCCTACGCCGCCGGCGCGGTGGTGCACGCTTCGGGTTTCCTCGCCGTCTACGTGGCCGGGGTGCTGTTGGGCAATGCCCGGCTGCCACATCGTCAGGCCATCCTCGGGTTCGCCGACGGCCTGGCCTGGCTGGCTCAGATCGGCCTGTTCGTGCTGCTCGGCCTGCTGGTCACCCCGACCCGGCTGGACGAGGCGGTGCTGCCGGCGATCGTGGCCGGCCTGGCGCTGGTGCTGGTGGCCCGGCCGGTCTCCGTGGCGGTCTGCGCCACCCCGTTCCGGGTGGGCCTGCGCGACCAGGTCTTCCTGTCCTGGGCGGGGCTGCGTGGAGCGGTACCGATCGTGTTGGCCACGATTCCGCTCTCGTTGCGGGTACCGGGGGCGGCCCGGCTCTTCGACGTGGTCTTCGTACTGGTGGTGATCTTCACACTGGTGCAGGCCGGGACGTTGGCCCCGGTGGCCCGCTGGCTCCGGGTCACCGCCCCCGCCGAGGCGGCCGAACTCCGGGTCGAGACGGCACCCCTGGAGCGGATGCGGGCGGACCTGCTCCAACTGTCGGTGCCGCCGGGCTCCCGGCTGGCCGGGGTGCACATCGACGAACTGCGGTTGCCGGTCGGGGCTGCGGTGACCCTGGTACTGCGGGACGGGTCGGGGTTCGTGCCCGTGCCGGACACCCGGCTTCGGACCGGGGACAGCTTGTTGATCGTGGCGACCTTCGAGGTACGCGACGCCGCCGAGCGCAGGTTACGAGCGGTCAGCCGGCGAGGACGACTGGCCCGGTGGTTTGGCGAGTATGGCGACGATCGCAGCGAATGATCTGCTAGCGTTCGCTTTGCCCTGGTTTATGGGTTGATTCGGGCTGTTAGGCGTCGCATCGGTGCGGCATGTTGTCGGACGCATGTACGTTCCGTATTCTTGCCAATTCGGAGTGCGTGGCGTCCCGCCGCGCGCCGTTTTGCAAGTGGGGGACGCCGTGACCGAGCGGACCAGGGCACGTACGGCCGGAGGGCGGGACACGACAGACCCGTACCACCGCCGACACCACCACTACGGCCATGCCTTCGGGTGTGGCCATGTCCAATAGGGTTCGCCGGCCGATTGCGTGAGGCGCCGGGAGCCCTGTCCAGGCACCGCCGATCGCCGCGGAGTCCGCGGCCAAGGGAGCGACGATGGCGAAGCCAGCCGACATCAACACCGCCAGCCGTAAGGGGACGGGCAAGGCCACCCGCAGCGCCGCGGAGACAGAGAAGATCCGGGCAGCCCTGGCGGCGCGGCGTGACGAGTTGCGCGCCGAGTACGATCAGACGCTGAGCGAGATCGCCGAGCTGCAGCGCGACCGGCTGACCGACTCGGCCGGGGACGACCAGGCCGACACCGGGACCAAGACGTTCGAGCGGGAGCAGGAGATCTCTCTCGCCAACAGCATCCTGGAACGCATCACGCAGGTGGAGCGGGCGCTGGAGCGGCTCGACGAGGGTGGCTACGGCTGGTGCGAGAAGTGCGGTAATCCGATCCCGGTGGAGCGGCTCGCCGCCTTCCCGTCCGCGACCCTCTGCGTTACGTGCAAGCAGTTGGAGGAGCGACGGTAGGCGCGGAAGCGAGCCTTCCGGCGCGGACGGAAGGTACGACCGCTGAACACCGATGAGGAGCAGATGACCGCAGCACGGCGCGCCGGCCCCGACATCCCTCCCGAACCCGCCGAGCCGGCGGGCCGCCCGCCCCGACGGCGAGCGGTCACGATCCTCGCGGTCGTCGCGCTGCTGGCCTGGCTGGCCGACCTCGGCACCAAACACCTCGCGCTGGCGATGCTGGAGGATCGCGAACCGGTGCGGTTGCTCGGCGGCGCGGTCTATCTGAGCCTCACCCGCAACAGCGGGGCGGCGTTCAGCCTCGGGTCCGACTACACCTTCGTGTTTCCGTTGATCACGGCGGTGGTGGTCGGCTGGATCAGCTGGATGGCCGTCCGGTTGCGGTCCGTACCCTGGGCCATCGCCCTGGGGCTGGTGCTGGGCGGCGCGCTCGGCAACCTCACCGACCGGATCTTCCGGGCACCGGGCGTGCTACTCGGGCACGTCGTCGACATGATCAGCGTGTTCGATCCGTACGGGCAGGTCTTTCCGATCTTCAACCTGGCGGACAGCGCGCTGGTCTGCGGTGTCATCCTGGCCGTCCTGCTGGAGTTCACCGGCCGGCAGCGCGACGGCACCCGGATCCAATCGGGCGACGGCAAACCGACGCCCGACAACAGCGTGAGCGACGACCAGCGGGAGCGTGCGTGACCTCGACCTACGGACCTGACCAGGTACGCCCCAGCGGCGACCGCCGCTCCCTACCGGTCCCGGACGGCCTGGACGGTATGCGGCTGGACCAGGCGGTGTCGCGGCTCTTCGGCCTCTCCCGCACGGTTGCGGCCGCGCTGGTGGAGGCGGGTGACGCCCTCGTCGACGGAGTGGCCCGCCCGAAGTCGGAGAAGGTCGACGCGGGTTCCTGGCTGGAGGTCACCCTGCCCGCCCCGGCGGCGGCACCCCAGGTCGTTCCGCAGGCGGTGCCGGGGCTACGGGTGGTGTACGCCGACGACGACATCGTGGTGGTCGACAAGCCGGTCGGGGTGGCGGCCCACCCGAGTCCCGGCTGGACCGGACCGACGGTCATCGGCGGCCTGGCCGCCATCGGCCACCGGATCGCCACCAGCGGTGCCGCCGAGCGGCAGGGCGTGGTGCACCGGCTGGACGTGGGCACCACCGGCATCATGGTGGTGGCCAAGAGCGAGCAGGCCTACAGCCTGCTGAAGCGGGCCTTCAAGTTCCGCGAGGTGGAGAAGCGCTACCACGCGATCGTGCAGGGGCACCTCGACCCGCTACGGGGCACCATCGACGCCCCGATCGACCGGCACCCCAGCCACGACTACCGGTGGGCGGTGGTCACGGGCGGCAAGCCGAGCATCACGCACTACGACACGATTGAGGCGTTCCCCGCCGCCAGTCTGGTCGACGTCCACCTGGAGACCGGTCGTACGCACCAGATCCGGGTGCACTTCTCCACCCTGCGGCACCCGTGTGTAGGCGACCTTACCTATGGTGCGGATCCCACCCTCGCCGCCCGGCTCGGCCTCACCCGCCAGTGGCTGCACGCTCGGGAGCTGAGCTTCCAACACCCGCGTACGGCGGAACCGGTCCGGTTCGTCAGCGACTATCCGGACGACTTGCAACGAACGCTCACCATCCTTCGGGACTGACCGACGTGTCAGGGATCATTCCGGGGACGGATCATTTCGACGGCAAGGTGCGTGCCGGGGTGTGGCCTGAATAGGCTTTGCTTCGTAGCCTGTCAGGCGGGGCACCGATGGCGCTGGGAGGGCGAGCCGTGGACGGCACCGAGACCGGCTGGGGCCGACCTGGGGAACCAGCACCGCGCTGGCGCGCGTTGCTCGACCGGGCTCGGCTCGGCCGCACCGGTGAACATGACGACAGCGGCACCCGTGAGACGGGCGGTCGCTGGGGCGGCGACGAACACACGGGCACCGCAGCGGGTGGACCGGGCCAGAGCAGTGGTTCGGAATACGGGCGTCCAGGTCGGTCCAGCGGTCCGGCCGATCTCGACTATTCGAGCGACCTCGGGGCAGGCTTCCTGGCGGAGCCACCTCGACCGGGCGAGTCCCGGTTCGCCCTACTAGAGAACGGCTACCGCGCCGATCCGCCCCGCTACCTCCCGCCGGCCGAGCCGTCGTACCCGACTCCGGTCGAGCCGTCGTACCACCCCACACCGGCGGAGCCGTCGTACCACCCTGCGCCGGTCGAGCCGAGCCCGGCCACGCCGCCCCAGCGGTCGTACCCCGCACCGGCCGAGCGTGGGTTTCCCCGGCCGATGGACCGGAGCTTCGGCACGTCGGTGGAGCGCGGGCGGGCCACTCCCATTCCACCCCGATACGCCCCCGCCAGTGACCCAGGACCGGCCGATCCGGCGATCCCCGCACCGGGGCAGATCGGGCCGGGGCCGATGGCGCCAGGGCAGGCCGCACCGGGCGTGTCCCGGTACGCGGCGCTGGAGAGCGGCGGCTACCGCGCTGAGCCGAGCTACCCCGAGCCTGCCCGCACCGTCGCCCGGGAGCCGATTGCCCAGGAGCCGCTCGCCCGGGAGCCGCTCGCCCGGGAGCCGCTCGTCCCGCGCCGGCTGATGGAATGGCGGGAGAATCACCGCGACTCGGAGGTCGACCGGGCGGTCAACGTCCTCCGACGTGACCTCGGATCGCCCCGGGTGTTGGCCTTCGCCAACCCCAAGGGCGGCGTGCACAAGACCACCGCCACCGTGCTGGCGGCGGCCACCGTCGGCAGCGTGCGCGGTCGGGGCGTACTCGCCTGGGACGACAACGAGCTGCGCGGCACGTTGGGACTGCGTGCGGGCAGCGCTCGGCACGCCCGGACGATCCGGCACCTCATCTCGGACCTCATCGACATCGAGGCACGGCACGGCACCGACTTGATCGAGCGGCTCGACGACTACCTGCGGCACGCCTCCGACAACTCGTACGACGTACTGGCCGGGGAGGAGAGCCCCCGGTTCGCCCAGCAGCTCGACCAGCACACCGTGGGGCGGGTACTCGACCTGCTGCGCCGAACCCACGAGGTCATTTGTGTGGACACCGGCAACAACGTGGAGAGCGTCAACTGGCAGACGGTGCTGCGGGCGGCCGATCAACTGGTGCTGACCACCGTGCCCCGGGAGGATGCGGCGTTCACCGCCGACTGGATGCTGGACCTGCTGCACGAGGTGGGCATGGGGGAGCTGGCAAACAACGCGGTGACCCTGCTGTCCTGCCCCACGCCCGGTCGCTCGCCGCTGCTCGACGACCTGGAGCGGCACTTCGCCACCCGGACCCGGGCGGTCGCGGTGGTGCCGTACGACCCGGCGCTGGAGGTCGGCTCCTCAATCGAATATGGACAGCTGCAACCGGGCACCCGGGAGGCGTGGTTGCGGGCGGCGTCGGTGATGCTGGAGCCGTTCGTCCGCTGAGCGCCCAACGCTCGACCGACGCACGGGCCGGGCCGGAAGCCGTTCGCTTCGGACGCCGGAGCGATGTCAGGCCCGGTAGTTTGATGGATCCGGGTCCGGCACCCACCGAATGGACGCGGCCTGAGAGGATCATTCGGTGAGCCCGGAATTTTCCGACCACCATCGGTCCGACGACAGCACGCGCCCGGCCGAGCATCCCCCCGAGGGGATGCCGCCCCCGGGGCCGGCAATGTCGCCGCCGTCGGCACCGGGTTGGCCGTACGAAATTTCGGCTGTGCCGCAACCGCAACCGCAGCCCCGGGGACGGCGGCTCGCGGTCGGCGCGGGCGGCGTGTTGGCGTTGATCCTGCTCGGCGTACCGCTGGGCCTGCTCTGGGCGATGGTCTCGCCGCAGGTCCCGGTGGTTCGGACCGAGGCCGGTACGGTGCTGACCCAGCCCCAGCCGGAGGAGTTCATCGCGGCTGACGGTTGGTTCAGCCTGCTCGGACTCGGCTTCGGAGTGCTGGCGGCGATCGCGTTCTGGCTGGTCCTGCGACGCTACCGGGGTCCGCTGAACCTGCTGCTGCTCGTCGTCGGCGGAATCGGCGCGGCGGTGGTCGCCTGGCAGGTGGGACGCCGGATCGGGCTGGACGAATACCAGCGGTTGCTGGCGACCGCCCAGATCGGTGAGCAGTTCAACAAGCCGCCGGATCTGCGCGCCGGCACCTTTGAGTGGCTCTACGGATGGGTGCCGACCCTGCAGGGTGACCTGCTGCTGCCTGCGTTCGGGGCGGTGGTGACGTACACCCTGCTGGCGGGGTGGTCCCGCTGGCCCGACCTGCGGCCGGAACCGGAACCGCTGCCGGGGCCTTACCCGGGACCGCAGCCGGGATCGGGGCCGTACCCGGGATTCGGGCCGCAGGGGCAGCCGCAGCCGCTCAGTTGGGGCTCGTCCGTACCGCCAGCTCCGGCAGAGGCACCGGCACCGCCCGAACCTGGCGCAGCAGAGCCGCCTCGCGGTTGAGTAACCGCAGTTCGGCCCGGAGCCGCCCGGCGGTGTCCGGGATGGCGAGTAGCCGTTGCCGGTCGACCACGGTCAGCGCGGCCGTGGCCGCCACGAGATGGGAGAGCACCGTCGGATCTTCCGGCAACTGTTCGGAGATCTCCTGCGAGTCGGCCCGGATCAGCCCGAGGTACTGCCGGAACACCGCGAGCACCCGGGGCGCGAGCAGGTCGGCGGTGTCGTCCGGCTCCGCCGGCTCGGTGAGCCACTCCACCTCGGCGATCAGATAGGGCGCACTCCGGTCGTCCACATCCGTGATCCGGAATCGGCGGCGACCCACCGTCACCAGGTCGAAGTCGCCGTCGGTCAGCTCGGTGACCTGCCGCACCTCGGCGGTGCAGCCGACGTCGTAGAAGCTGACCACCGTGTCGGCCGGATCGACCGTCGCGCCCGGTGGGGGCAGCACCTCCCAGCCGCTACGGATGGCCACCACCCCGAACTCGCGGGGCGTGCCGTCGGGCAGCCCGACCAGGTGCCGAACGAGGGCCCGATAGCGTTCCTCGAAGATGTGTAGCGGTAGCACCAGTCCTGGGAAGAGCACCGTTCCGAGCGGAAAGATCGGCAGCCGCGCACCCATCGGTCGAGCCTAACCTCTCCGGTAGCCGCGGCGCGTCACGGTGTCCGGGTGGCCCGGATCACCGTCTCGGGTGGCCCCGCTCACCGTCTCGGCTGGCCCGGCTGACCGTTTGGGGTGGCCCGGCTCACCATCCCGCTACCTGGGCAGTCGCGGTTCGGCAGGTGAGAGCGGCCTAGACTCGCAGGCGTGCTGAAGCGGATCGACCTGCGCGGCGACGCGCATAACCCACGGGAGCTACTGCCCCGTGCCCAGATCGACGTTTCCGTGGCGGTCGAGGAGATCCGCCCCGTCGTGCAGGCCGTGCGTGAGCATGGCTTCGCCGGCATCCGCGAGGCCACCCATCGACTCGACGGCGTCACCCTCGACCAACTGCGGGTGCCGGCCGAGGCGCTCGTCGCCGCGGAGCGGACCCTGGACCCCGAGGTCCGGGCCGCGTTGACCGAGTGCATCGAACGGGCCCGCCGGGTGCACACCGACCAGCGACGCGGTGACCACACCACCGAGGTGGTGCCCGGCGGCACCGTCACCGAACGGTGGGTGCCGGTCGACCGGGTCGGCCTCTACGTCCCCGGTGGCCTGGCCATGTACCCCTCGACGGTGGTCATGAACGTGGTGCCGGCGCAGGTGGCCGGGGTCCGTTCGCTGGTGGTCACCAGCCCGCCGCAGGCCGACAACGGCGGACTGCCCGACCCCCGGGTGCTCGCCGCCTGCGCCCTGCTCGGCGTGGACGAGGTGTACGCCGTCGGCGGCGCGCAGGCGATCGCGATGCTCGCCTACGGCGCGGCCACCGACGCCGAGGGCAGCCAGCGCTGCGCACCGGTCGACATGATCACCGGGCCGGGCAACATCTGGGTCACCGCCGCCAAGCGGCTGCTGCGCGGCGTCGTCGGCATCGACGCCGAGGCCGGACCGACCGAGATCGCCATCCTGGCCGACGACACCGCCGATCCGGCGCACGTCGCCGCCGACCTGATCAGCCAGGCCGAGCACGACCCGCTCGCCGCCAGCGTTCTGGTCACCCCGTCGGCCGCGCTGGTCGAGGCGGTCGAGCAGGAACTCACCCGGCAGGTCGCCGCCGCCAAGCACGTCGAGCGGATCACCACGGCGTTGGGCGGTGAACAGTCCGGGGTGGTACTGGTCGACGACCTTGAGGCGGGGCTGCGGGTGGTCGACGCGTACGCCGCCGAGCACCTGGAGATCCAGACCCGGGACGCCCGCCAGTGGGCACTACGGGTACGCAACGCCGGCGCGATCTTCGTTGGGGCGTACTCGCCGGTGTCGCTGGGTGACTACTGCGCCGGTTCCAACCACGTGCTGCCCACCGGGGGCTGCGCCCGGCACTCCTCAGGACTCTCCGTGCAGTCGTTCCTGCGCGGCATCCACATCATCGAGTACGACGAGGCGGCGCTGCGCGACGTCGCGCCACACGTGGTGACCCTCGCCGGGGTGGAGGACCTGCCGGCGCACGGCCAGGCGGTCCAGGCCCGCTTCCCGACCAGGCAGCGGACGGCGAGGCCATGACCACCCTCGACGACCTGCCGATCCGCGACGACCTGCGGGGGCGCCGGCCGTACGGGGCACCTCAGCTGGACGTGTCGGTACGGCTCAACACCAACGAGAACTCCTACCCGGTGCCGGAGCCGGTGGTGGCGGCGATCAGCAAGGCGCTCGCCGCCGAGCTGCGGGACCTGAACCGCTACCCGGACCGGGACGCGGTCGCGCTCCGTACCGACCTGGCCGACTATCTGGGCCACGGACTGGACGCCGACAACCTGTGGGCGGCCAACGGCTCCAACGAGATCCAGCAGCAACTGCTCCAGGCGTTCGCCGGGCCGGGGCGTACCGCCCTGGGCTTCACCCCGGCGTACTCGATGCATCCGCTGCTGGCGCTGGGGACCGGCACCCGGTGGGTGGATGGTCGGCGCGCTGCCGACTTCGGCCTGAGCCCCGCTCACGCAGTGGATCAGGTACGCGAGCACCGGCCGGACGTGGTCTTCCTCTGCTCGCCCAACAATCCGACCGGCACCGCCCTGGATCCGGCGGTGGTCGACGCCGTGCTGGCCGCCGCACCGGGGATGGTGGTGGTGGACGAGGCGTACGCCGAGTTTGCCCGCCCGGGGACCCCCACCGCGTTGGCCCTGCTGCCGGGGCATCCCCGGCTGGTGGTGACCCGGACCATGAGCAAGGCGTTCGGGTTCGCCGGTGGCCGCCTCGGCTACCTGGCGGCCGACCCGGCGGTGGTGGACGCGGTGCAACTGGTGCGGCTGCCGTACCACCTCTCCGCGCTCACCCAGGCTGCCGCGCGGGCGGCGCTGGCGCACCGGGATGCGCTGCTCGGTACCGTTGAGGTGATCAAGGAACAGCGGGACCGGATCGTCGCCGAGCTGCGTCGGCGGCGGTTCACGGTGGCCGACAGCGACGCCAACTTCGTACTCTTCGAGGTCGGCGGGGATCAGAGCACGGTGTGGCGGGCGTTGCTTGAGCACGGTGTGCTGGTCCGGGACGTCGGTCTGCCCGGCTGGCTGCGGGTGACCGCCGGCACACCGCAGGAGACCGACGCGTTCCTCGCCGCGATCGATCAGTCCGGAAAGGTGGAACAGTGAGCAGAACCGCCCGGGTCGAGCGGACCACTGCGGAGACCAAGGTCCTCGTCGAGTTGGACCTCGACGGCACCGGCAAGGCCGAGATCAGCACCGGGGTCGGCTTCTACGACCACATGCTGCACCAGATCGCCCGGCACGGCGGTTTCGACCTCACCGTGCAGACCGTCGGCGACCTGGAGATCGACGCACATCACACCATCGAGGACACGGCGCTCGCCGTGGGCACCGCCTTCGACCAGGCACTCGGCGACCGGGCCGGGATCCGGCGGTACGGCTCGGCCACGCTGCCGATGGACGAGGTGCTGGTGCAGGCGGCGGTCGACCTCTCCGGCCGGCCGTACGTGGTGCATGACGAGCCGGCGCTGGCCCCGTACATCGGGCCGGTCTATCCGACCAGCATGACCCGGCACATCTGGGAGTCCTTCGGACAGACCGCCCGGCTGACCCTGCACGTGACCGTGCTGCGGGCCGCCCGACCAGGCGGCCACCCCGACGCGCACCACGTGGTGGAGGCCCAGTTCAAGGCGGTGTCCCGGGCGCTGCGCGAGGCCACCTCGATCGACCCGCGTGCGGCCGGCGTGATCCCCAGCACCAAGGGGGCGCTCTGATGAGCGCGAGGAACGAGCTTGCGAGTCCCGCAGTCGCGAATGAGGGTGGGCTCTGATGGATGCCGTACTGCCGATCCTGCTGCTCGCACTGGCCGGGATCCTGGCCGGTGGGGCCTGGTCGTCGTACCGGCAGGGTGCGTCGCCGAAGGCGATCGTCGTCATCGTCCTGCTCGCCGTGGTGTCCGCGACCGCTGGGGTGTTCTGGATGCTGCCTGAAGGCAGCATCTGATGGCCGCCCGAGTGGTCGTGCTCGACTACGGCTCGGGCAATCTGCGTTCCGCCCAGCGGGCGGTGGCCCGGGTCGGTGCGGAGGTCGTGGTCACCGACGACCTGGCCGCTGCCGTGGCCGCTGACGGCCTCGTCGTGCCCGGGGTCGGGGCGTTCGCCGCCTGTATGGCCGGGATCGAGGCGCTGGGTGCCGGCCCGGTCATCGCCGAGCGGGTCGCCGCGGGCCGACCGGTGCTGGGCATCTGCGTCGGCATGCAGGTGCTCTTCGAGTACGGCGAGGAGCACGGCGTGGTCACCAAGGGGCTGGGCCTGCTGCCGGGCGGGGTGACCCGGCTCGCCGCCCAGCGGCTGCCGCACATGGGCTGGAACACCGTCGAGCCGGCACCTGGTTCGATGCTCTTCGCCGGGCTGCCAACCGGTAGCCGGTTCTACTTCGTGCACTCGTACGCGGCCGCCGACACCGACGTGTTGACGGAGGCGGGGGCCCGGGTCACGACGGCCACGCACGAGACCGGCTTCGTGGCCGGGGTCGAGCGGGGAGCACTGTCGGCGGCGCAGTTCCACCCGGAGAAGTCCGCCGACGCCGGGGCCACCCTGCTGGGCAACTGGGTGTCGACCCTGTGAGCAAGGAGCGGGCCCGGCTGCGGGCGGCCCGACAGGCTGAGGCGGAACGGGACCGGGCCCGCCGGGCGCGGAAGGTGGCCCGGCGGCAGCGGCGGCGAGCCCTGGTGCACCGGCTCACCCCGCGACTGCCGAACCGGCGTACCGGACGGCTCTTCGCCCGCCGCAGCCGAGGGGAGCGGGCCGGGGTGGTGGTGCTGTCGCTGGCGGCACTGCTCGCCATCTGGCTGCTGATCGATTCCCTGGCGCTGCGCCTGATGGCGATCGTGTTGATGCTGCTCGTGCTGCCGGCCGTCGTGGTGATCGCCCTGGGCCGTCGTACCTGAGAAGCCCAGGTGCCTAGCGCCGTCGTACCTAGCGCCCCGTTGTATCTAGCGTCGGCTCACCTAGAGCCGTCGTACCTAGACAGGAGACCAAGTTGAGCCTCACCCTGCTTCCCGCCGTCGACGTGGCCGACGGTCAGGCCGTACGTCTCGTCCAGGGCGCTGCCGGCAGCGAGACGAGCTACGGCGACCCGCTGGAGGCGGCGCTGGCCTGGCAGCGGGACGGAGCTACCTGGATCCACCTGGTCGACCTGGACGCCGCCTTCGGCCGGGGGTCGAACGCGCACCTGCTCGCGGAGGTGGTGCGGCAGCTCGACGTGGCGGTGGAGCTTTCCGGCGGTATCCGTGACGACGAGTCGTTGCAGGCGGCGCTGGCCACCGGCGCGGCCCGGGTCAACATCGGTACGGCCGCCCTGGAGGACCCGGTCTGGTGCGACCGGGTGGTCGGCGAGTACGGCGACCGGGTGGCCATTGGGCTGGACGTACGCGGTCGTACGCTCTCCGCCCGGGGCTGGACCCGCGACGGCGGTGACCTCTTCGAGGTGCTGGAGCGGCTGGACAAGGCGGGGGCGGCCCGCTACGTCGTGACCGACATCACCAAGGACGGCACGATGCGCGGCCCCAACCTCGAGCTGTTGCGCGAGGTGTGTGCCCGCACCGACGCGCCGGTGATCGCCTCCGGTGGCGTCTCCACCCTTGACGATCTGCGCGCGTTGGCGACGCTGGAGCCGATCGGGGTGGAGGGCGTGATCGCGGGCAAGGCCCTCTACGCCGAGGCGTTCACCGTGGCCGAGGCACTCGCCGTGCTGGCTCAGCCGTGACCGGCCGGTGGTCGGGTGGCCCGGATAGGCTCGTCGCATGACGGTGGCGGTGCGGGTCATTCCCTGCCTGGATGTGGACGACGGCCGGGTGGTCAAGGGGGTCAACTTCGTCGACCTGCGTGACGCGGGCGATCCGGTCGAGCTGGCCGCCGCCTACGACCGGGCCGGTGCCGACGAGTTGACCTTCCTCGACGTGACCGCCTCCTCGGCTGGCCGGGGCACGATGCTCGACGTGGTACGTCGTACCGCCGAGTCGGTGTTCATCCCGCTGACCGTCGGCGGGGGTGTACGCCAAGTCGCCGACGTGGACACGCTGTTGCGGGCCGGCGCGGACAAGGTCGGCGTCAACACGGCCGCGATCGCCCGCCCGGAACTCATCACGGAGATCGCCGAACGGTTCGGCCGGCAGGTGCTGGTCCTCTCGCTCGATGTCCGGCGGGCCCCGCGGGGCACCACCGGTAGCGGGTTCGAGGTGACCACCCACGGTGGGCGTCGGGGCACCGGTCTCGACGCGGTGGACTGGGCGCACCGCGCGGCTGAACTGGGCGCGGGGGAGATCCTGCTCAACTCGATGGACGCCGACGGCACCAAGGCCGGCTTCGATCTGGAGCTGATCCGGACGGTACGTCAGGTGGTGGAGGTGCCGGTGATCGCCAGCGGCGGGGCCGGCGCGGTGGGCGACTTCCCGCCGGCCGTCGCGGCGGGGGCGGATGCGGTGCTCGCGGCCAGCGTCTTCCACTTCGGCGAGCTGAGCATCGGTGAGGTGAAGGACGCGCTCCGATCTGCCGGGCACCCGATTCGAGACGTCGTCACCGCTGGCTGAGCCCGGCTAGCGGGGACGGACCCAGCGGGAGCGCGGCACGGGTCCGACTCAAGTCAGCGGGGGCCGTCCTCCGGGGAGCGGCGCGGGCTCGGGATGAGCCGAGCCGTGTATTCCTGTACCGCCCGAGCGTGGTCGTCCTCGTCGAGGACCCAGGCGGCGGCCCCGGGGGTGTGTCGGCGGCTTAGCACTCCACGCATGGTCTCCACAGCAGCCGCGAGGCCGCCCTGTGGCCGGGTACGCCACAGCTGCTCGCCGGCCGGGGTGAGCTGGAACCAGCCGTCCGTCACACTGATCAGGCCGGCTCCGGCGAGCCGCTGAACGGCGATCTCGACCTCCTGCCGGGCCGGTATGGTCCGTCGGAGATGGTCAGCCGTGGAGAGGACGTCGGCTAGTCGTACGCCCTCCGGTCGTCGGGTCGACGCCGACCGGCGGTGGCGACCCGCTCCGCCTGCGATGACCAGCGATACGAAGATCCAAGCGTCCGACAACCGCCATCCCTCGTCCCCCATGCTGAACATGATGCCGCGTGATCGGCTTCGAGGGAACGGGTGTCGGGCGGATCTCTCGGTCGGCTCGTACCGACATTGACAACCCGGGTCTGTCAGTACACGGTGGACAGATGGTCGTGACGGTTCGTCCTGCCCACCACCATCTCTGTCCGTGACCGGGAAACCGGACGGGCCAGCCACCGTCGCCGCCGGTGGCTACGCCGCACTGCTCGCCCGGCCGGAAGGGCGTCGCCTGGCATTGGCCGCGGTGGGGGCCCGGCTGCCGCAGAGCATGATCGGCATCTCGATCCTCTTCCTACTGGCCAACCAGGAGGATGTCCGCGTCGCCGGGGCGCTGGTGGCGGCGTACACCCTGGGGTTCGGCATGGTCGCACCCTTGAGCGGACGACTGGTCGACCGGTTGGGAGCGCGTCGCGTGATCCGGGTCGGCATGGCCCTGTTCCTGGTCGCTGCCGGGCTGCTGGTGCTGGCCGCGACGCGCAGTGCACCCGTGCCGCTCACCGTGGCCTGTGCGGCGGTCACCGGGGCCAGTATGCCCCCGCTCGGTCCCGCTGTACGAGCCCACTGGCTTGGCCTGCCGGAGACGTATCGGCGCGCCGGGGTCGCCCTGGACGCCGTACTGCTCGACGTCTGCCTCATCGTGGGGCCGGTCGTCGCGTCGGCGCTGGTCGCCGTCCGGCCGTACCTCGGGGTGCTGGCCATTGTGGTGATCACCGGGTTGGGCGCGTACCTGCTGCTCTCGGTCCTTCGCGCCCTCCCGGCGCGGGCCGACGAGCCGACCGGCCAGCCGGGCCCGGGCTGGTGGGGGCCGCTGCGCTCGGTGGCCTACCGGCGGCTGCTGGTGGTGATGGTCTTCGCGAGTTGCGCGATCGCGGCCGTGGCCGTGGGGCTACCTGCGTTTGCCGGGGTCGCCAACGCCCGCTGGGCCGGTGGTCCGTTGGTGGCTGCCTTCTCCGTTGGCAGCATCGTCGGCGGCTTGCTCTGGGGGCGCCGGGGTCGGCGGTCCGGGCGGCCGGCCGAGGGGGGACCCACACCGACCCGCCTGCCGGTGGTGCTCGGCGCGCTGGTCGTCGCTCTGGCGGTCCTTCCGCTGGCCGGGGGACGACCGTTGGTGTTGCTGGCGCTCGCACCACTGGCCGGCCTGCCGGTCGCGGTGGTGCTGGCGACGCTGGCGATGGCCGCCGGGCAACGTGCGCCGGCCGGTACCGCGATCGAGGCACAGTCCTGGCTGGTCTCGGCGAACACCCTCGGGTCGGCCGCCGCCGCGCTGCTCACCACCAGCCTGCTCGGTCAGGGACATCTCATCGCGACCCTGGTCGCGCCGGCCGGGCTTGCCCTCGTGGCAGCGCTGGTGGCGCTTGCCACGGGCACGACAAATAGTGATCGCTATGGATAGAGTGCGATGATGGACCGCACTGAACTCGCGGAGTTGGCCCTCGCCGAGGTCACCGCACTCGGACCAGCGTTCGCCGACGTCCGAGCCGTAGCCGAGGATTCGGAGTCGATCGACGTACGCGACGACCGGGTCGAACGGGCCACCCGGACCGCGAGCCGGGGAGTGGGCGTACGGGTACTCGTCGATGGTGCCTGGGGGTTCGCGGCGACGGCCGACGAGGATGGCGCGGCGGTACGACGTACCGCCCGGCTCGCCGTGGAGATCGCCCGGGCGAGTGGTCGGGTGTCGGGCGTGCCGGTCCGGTTGGACGACACCCCGCCTGCGCGCGGGACGTACACCACGCCGCACGCCGTGGACCCGCTGACGGTGCCGGTCGCGGAGAAGGCGGAATACCTGTTGCGGGCCACCGAGGCGGCCCGAGCGGTGGCCGGAGTGTCCTTCGTGGAGGCCACCACCGACGCCTGGCGACGGCACACCGTCTACCGCTCGACCGAGGGCGCCGCCGTGGCGCAGACCGTGCTACAGGTCGGCGGCGGCCTAACGGCGTTCGCCGTCGGTGGTGGTGAGGTCCAGCGTCGGTCGTACCCGACGTCGTTCCGAGGGCAGTTCGTCACCGGCGGCTGGGAGGAGGTGCTGGCGCTCGACCTGCCCGGGAACGCCGAGTCGACCGCCCGGGAGGCGGTCGCCCTGCTGGCCGCCCCCGACCTGCCGGCCGGTGCGGACACGACCATCGTGCTCGACTCGTCGCAGCTCGCGATGCAGATCCACGAGTCGATCGGGCATCCGCTGGAACTCGACCGGATTCTCGGCATGGAGCGCGCGTACGCCGGCGGGTCGTTCGTCCGCCCCGACGACCTTGGTCAACTTCGGTACGCCGCACCACTGGTCTCGGTCACCGCGGACGCCACCACTCGCACCGGGCTGGGCACCTTCGGGTACGACGACGAGGGGGTGCCGGCCGGTTCCGCCCCGATCATCGCCGACGGTCTGCTCGTCGGGTTCCTCACCAACCGGGAGACCGCCGCGTTGCTGGGCGGCACCTCGAACGGTACGGCCCGGGCTGACTCGTGGGGCAGTATCCCGCTCATCCGGATGAACAACGTCTCCCTGCACCCCGGGCCGGACGAGGGCGTGGACCGGGCCGCCATCGTGGCGGACACCCGGGCCGGTTTCCTGTTGAGCACCAACCGTTCCTGGTCGATAGACGACCAGCGGACCAACTTCCAGTTCGGGTGCGAGGCGGCGTACGAGATCTCCCACGGCCAACTCGGCCGGCTGTATCGCAACCCCACCTATGCCGGCCGGACCATCGACTTCTGGCGCTCCTGTGACGCCCTCGGTGGGGCCCGGGACTGGCGGATCTGGAGCGTACCGATCTGCGGCAAGGGGCAGCCGTCCCAGGTCGCCCGGGTGGCCCACGGGGCGCCGACCGGCCGGTTCCGCGCCACGGTGGGGGTGCGATGAGCCGCTACGGCGCCGAGCGCCTCTTCGACCTGGCCGCACCCGTCCTGAGGGTCGACGGAGCAGACGGGATCGAGGTGGTCCTCACCCGGGACCGCACCGCGTTGACCCGGTTCGCGGACAGCCGGATCCACCAGAACACCGACCGCTCGGACGGCCAGGCGCGGGTACGGGTGGTGCGCGACGGCCCAGGTGGGATACGGGTGGGGGTCGCGTCGACCAACCTGCTGACCCCGGACGGGCTACGCGAGGCGGCCCGGCAGGCAACGGCGATAGCCGAGGCCACCCGCCCGGACCCGTACTTCGGGGGGCTGGCGGCGGGCGGTCTGGCGTATCCGAAGGCGGGCCGGGACCACGACGGGACGGCCGACTGTCCACCGCAGCGCCGGGCGGACATCGTTCGTAGCCTCCTCAGTGGACTCTCCGTCGGCGTCGCCGGGGCGGGCGTGGTGGAGACCACCGGTAGCGAGGTGGCCGTGGTGAACAGCCACGGCGTGCGGGCGTACCACGTCGGCACCCGGGCGATGATCAACATGCTGGCCACCGGGGCGGACTCGGCCGGTTACGCCGAGGGGGTCGCCAGCGCGTTGGACGACCTGGACCCGGTCGTGCTGGCCCGTCGGGCGGACGACAAGGTACGGCTCGGTGCCCGGCCCCGCGAGGTGCCGCCGGGGAGCTATCCGGTCGTGCTCGAACCGGGGGCCACGGTAGTGCTGCTACACCGGCTGGCGCAGGCGTTCGCCGGGCGAACGGTACGCGACGGCAGCTCACCGCTGGCCGGGCGGGCGGGCCAGCGCGTCTGCGCACCGTCGGTGACCCTGGTGGACGATCCACTCTCCCCGCTGCTGCCCGGGTTACCATTCGACGCGGAGGGAGTACCGAGGCGGCGGACCACCCTGATCGAGCGCGGGGTGGCCGGGGAGCTGACCTACGACGCCGCGACCGCCCGGGCGGCCGGCACCACACCCACCGGGCACGCCCTACTGCCGCCGAACCCGCTCTCCGGCCAGCCCACGCACCTGGTCATGGACAGCGGCGACGCCGAACCGGCGGAGTTGGTCAGCGGCGTGGAACGCGGCCTCTACATCACCCGGTTCCACTACACGAACCTCGTGCACCCGATGCGTTCGACGGTGACCGGCACCACCCGGGACGGCACGTTCCTGATCGAGGACGGTCGGATCGTCGGCGGGGTCCGGAACCTGCGATTCACCCAGTCGGTGCTGGCCGCACTCGACGCCGTCGAGGCGGTCGGCCGGGATGGCGAGGTGGCCTACGAACGCTTCTTCGGGGACGCGTACGCCCCGTCGTTGCGGCTGTCGTCGTTCCAGTTCACGTCGACCTCGACGCACTGACCCCGGGCCGGCGCCGCCGGGCGGGCCGTCGACCGGCCCGTCCGACGGTGCCCAATCATCCAGCCGCCCGGCGGTGCTCGGTCAACCGGTCGGGTTCCGTTGGGCGATCACGTCGTCGACGTCCATCGCGAACCGGCCGACCACCCAGGCCACCGCCCGGCAGTTGCGGTCGAACTCGGCCCGGTTGACGCTGGCCACGGTGTCACAGGGCTGGTGGTAGCAGGGGTCGAACATCTCGCCGGCCTGCCCGCCGTACCGGGCCGCCTGCTCCGGGGACTTGGCCTGGTAGGTGCCGCCGTCCAGGCCGCCGATCGGGATACCGGCGTCGCGGAACGGCCAGTGGTCCGAGCCGATGCTGTTGATGTCGGCCGTCTCGTAGCCCAGGCCCCGGCTGGCGTAGTAGCCGGTCAGCACGGCCTCCACCACCCCGGAGCCGAGTGGCCCCGGACCGCTGCCGGTGCCGGGATGGTCGCTGTCGTCCCCGTCGACGATGAACCGGCCGAAGTTCGGCGAGGCGATCAGTTCGTAGTTCAGATAGAGAGTGATGGCCGTCCGCTGTTCGGGGGTGAGTTGCTGGAGGTAGTGGATCGATCCGACCTCGATCAGTTCCTCCGCACCCCACCAGGCGAACCGGACCTTGTTGCGCAGCTGTCGTTGCCGAGGTGCGAGCTGGAGAGCGGTCTCCAGCAGGGCCCCGGCCGCTGCGGCGTTGTCGTTGATCCCGGGGGTCTCGGTGGTGCTGTCCAGGTGTGCGCCAGCCATCACCACCCGGTCGGATCGGCCGCTCGTGGTCTCGGCGAGGATGTTCTCGGTCACCACCTCGGCCGGGTGCGCGCGCAGCTCCAACCGCAGCCGTACGGGCTGTTCGGCGCTGTCGGTCGCCAGCCGCTCGGCGTCCCGCTGGGAGACGTTGGCCAGCGGAATGCTGATCGCGGCCGGGTCGAACAGGTACGCCCGGTAGATGTTGTCCGGTCGTACGGTCCGGACGTAGAAGAGCATCGCCCGTGCACCGAGGGCCACCGCCACCCGCTGCTGGGCGACGAATCCGCAGGAGGTCTGCGGCGCGACGACGATCGCGCCGCTTACCGGCAGCCCGGCGTAGTCGGCGGCCTCGCAGCCGGGGGTCGGGTCCGGTAGACCGTTCTGGACGGTGGGGGTCAGTACGACCGGGGCCTCGATGCCCTCGGCCGGGGTGGTGGGCGACCAGCGCATCAGCAGCACCCGGGGGCCGGGGGTGTCCCGGTCCAGGCGTACCGCCCGCTCGGTGTCCACCCGGTGCTCCTGGTACGGCACGGCCTGCCGGGTCACCCGATAGCCGGCCTGGCGCAGGGTACGGACCAGGTAGTCGGCGGACTGGGCGAAGCCGGGCGTGCCCGAGGCGCGGTTGCCGCCGTGCGCGTCGGCCGCCCGTTGCCAGGCGGTCAGGTGGCGGAACGCCTGCTCCCCGGTCACCGTCTGTTCGAGCCGGTCGGCCAACCGGTACGGGTTTCCGGGTGGGTTCGACCCGGTGCCGGACGGAAGTGCCAGGGTGAGGGTGAGTGCGGCGGCGGTCAGGACGGTCAGCTTCACTGCGCATCCTCCTCCGGCCGGGTCGCGGTCCGGCCGTACTGTGCTGCTGCGGTCTGTCCTGACTGTGCCGCTGCGGGGTCGCCGGTCGCCGGGCCGGGAGCCCAGCCGGGGTCGCGGCCGGCGAACGCGGCGAGCTGGTCGGCGGCACTGACGTCCGCCGGAACGGGGTGGATCAGCGCGAACGGGGCATCGGTGCCCCGGGGGAGTGACCGTCCGCGCAGGATGTCCAGGCAGGATCGGCACAGGTCGGCGTCGAAGTCGGTGGCCTGCTTGGTCGCTCGGGCCAGGTCCCAGCCGTGTACCAGGAGTTCGATCACCCGGGTCTGGAGCAGGTGGGTGCCGGGTTCGGTGCCGATCGGGGTGGCGTGCTCCGCAGCCAGGGTGTCGTCGTCGGCGAAGATCTCGGTCAGCCGGGCCAGCGAGGACCGGAAGGCAGCGACGTGGTCGGTGCCGAGCAGAACCGTGTCCCGGTCCGGGACCGGTTGGCTGGTCACGATCGCGATGAACCGGTGGTTGCCGTTGACGACGTGGTTGAGCAGACCACCGACGTCCCAGTCCGGGCATGGTGTGGGGTGGGTGAACTGGTCGGGGCTGATGGCGGAGATGAGCCGGTCGGCCAGGGCACCGGCCCGGTGGTGCAGCCGTCGGGGGTCCTGCTCCGGGTCGGCGTCCGGCTGTGCGGAGGCGTGGGACATGGGTCCGCTCCCTTCCTATGACGTACGGCGGTTCCCGTTGACGGGGGCACGGGCGGCGACGTGCACGGTCGACGCGGCGAGGAGGAACGTGTCCGGCCGACGCAGCACCCCGTGCGCGCTGTCCGGGTCGAGTAGCCGGTCGAGCTGCCGACGGTCGTCGGAATCGAGCCGGTCGTCGAGCAGGTCGCGTTGGCGGGTGAGCATGGCGTGTACGTGGTCCCGGGTCGCCGTGTCCAGCGGGGCCGGCAGATCCACCAGGAACGTCCGGCTGGCGACCGGGGTGAGCCCAGCGACCGAGAGTAGCCCCGGCCAGTCCTCGGCGACCGCGACGCTGCCGGGTAGCGCGTCCCTACGGGCCGCGAACCAGTCCTCCATCAACGCGTCGAGCCGGGCCTGGAGACCAGGTCGGCCGGTGCCGGTGTCGCGAGGCAGGAACCGGGTGGGCAGTCCCCCTTCTGCCACCGCCAGCAGACCGCCCGGCTGTAGGGCGGTGGTGAGCCGGGAGAGGGCGGCCCGCTGGTCGCCGAAGTGGTGCACCACGCTGCTCGCCCAGATCAGGTCGGCTGCCGGTAGGTGGTCGCCGGAGTCGCCCAGATCGGCGCGGAGGGTGCCGACCCGGTCGGCGAGCCCGAGGCCGCGCGCCCGATCGGCGGCTCGGTCCAGCAGCTCGGGCTGGATGTCGACGGCGAGGATCCGGCTTGTGGGAAACGCCTCGGCCAGCAGGCAGGCCGTCACACCGGGGCCGCTGCCGACGTCCAGGATCAGTCCGGTCGGGCCGGCGCTCGCCACCAGTGTGGGTAGCCAGGCCGTCGCGAGTTCGTGCAACCAGCCTGCTGCCTGTCGCTGCCACGGACTGCGGATCTGGGCGAGCTGTTCGAGTTCCGCGGCCAGTGCGGACCAGTCGACCTGGTGCTTCTCCTGGTACGCGCCCACTCGCCGCTCCCTCAACCTACCGATGGAACTAGCAATGTCGATGTCTGTTCGGATAGAACGTACATGGTCGAAAGCCGACGTGTCGGCTCACCCGCCTACCCATCTGGAGGGCCGTGTCTGATGTCGATGTCCGAGTTGGTGGCCGAGCCGGCCGAATCGTCGTCGTTCGCGGCGACGGCGGATGCGATCACCCTTGACGCACTGCGCCGTAAGCGGGGTGCGAAGTGGACCGAGTCGCCACCGGACGCGATACCTGCCTGGGTGGCCGACTCGGATCTGCCGCTCGCCCCGGTGGTGACCGAGGCCATCCGGGCGGCGGTGGACCGGGGTGACCTTGGCTATCCCTACGAGGACGGCGCGCCGGTACGGGCCTGGGCGAGCTGGTGTGAACGCCGGTACGGCTGGACGCCGGACGTGGAACATGTCAGCCAGCACGGCAACGTCGTCTCGGCCTTGGCGGCCTGTATCGACCTGCTCACCGAGCCGGGCGAGCCGGTGGTGGTGCCGGTACCGGCGTACCCGCCGTTCCTGCTGGCCCCGGGGGACCTGGGGCGCACCACGGTCCCCGTCCCCCTGGTGTCTGACGGTTCGGGTCGGCCGACCTTCGATCTCGACGCCATCGCCGCCGCACTGCGTGCGGGGGCGCGGCTGGTGCTGCTCTGCTCACCGCACAACCCGACCGGGCGGTCCTGGTCGGTGGCAGAGCTGGAGCAGTTGGCCGAAGTGGTGCTGCGCCACGATGGTTGGCTGGTCAGCGACGAGATATTCGCCGACGTGACGCTGCCCGGTGCGCGGCACGTCCCCATGGCGTCCCTGGGGCGTGAGGTGGCTGCCCGGACCGTCACACTCGCTGCGGCGAGCAAGGCTTTCGGCATCGCCGGCTTGCGGTACGCGTTGGCCGCAGCACCCGATCCAGAACTGCATTCGGCGATTCGGCACCGCCGGCATGTGCGTGGCGCGACCCCCAGCGCGCTCGGTGCCATCGCGACCGAGGCGGCCTGGCGGGACGGGGATCGTTGGCTGGACGCGGCACTGGCGTACCTCGACGCCCGTCGGGCGGATCTGGCGACGGCGCTGCCCGACCTGGCCGGGGCACGCTGCACGCTGCCGGAAGCGACCTACCTGGCCTGGCTGGACCTGCGTGCGACGCCGTTCGCCATCGACCCGGCGGCGAAGCTGCTGGCCGCTGCCCGGGTGCACCTCTCCGAGGGGACGCCGTTCGGTACCGCCGGCTTCGCCCGGCTGAACCTCGCCCTACCCGGGCCGGTGTTGGGCGAGGCCCTGGGTCGGTTGACAGCCGCGTTCCGGTAGCCGTCCCGACTGGGCCGACGGCGATTCCCAGCCGGTTCGGCTCAGCCGACGGTCACTTCTAGCCAGATCGGCTCAGCCGACGGCGAGCTCGACCGGCAGGCTGGCCAGCCCTCGGAGCGTGGGGTTCGGCTCGCGTACGACGTTCCCGGCGATCCGGACCGTCGGGCCGGCAGCGGCCAGGGCGATGAACACCGCACGGGCCTCGGCGAAGGCGAGCGCGGCACCGAGGCAGGCGTGGCTGCCTCGGCCGAATCCGAAGTGCGGGTTCGGGTGCCGTGTCAGCACGAGTTCGTCGGGGTTCGGGAAGACCGTCGGGTCTCGGTGGGCCGAGCCGAAGAGCGCCACCACCCGGTCCCCGCGCCGGATCCGCCGGGTGCCCAGGCGGGTGTCGGTGGTGGCGACCCGTTCCTGGGCCTGGAACGGGGTGTCGAAGCGGAGCAGTTCGTGCAGGGCCGTGGTCTGGCTGCGCTCGGTGAGCCGGCCGAAGGTTGCCAGCGCCTCAGGTGTGCGCAGCAGGGCGTACGTGGCGTTGCCGACGAACCGCTGGCCGGTGTTGAGGCCGGCGAGCAGCACCGCCCGCAACGAGTTCATCAGCAGGTCGGTGCCGACCGTCGCCGTCGCGTCTCGGGATCGGAGGTAGCCGAGGATGCCACTGTCGGGCTGGTGCTCGTATGCCTGTCGGATCAGCTCGCTCAACCGGGCCCGCGCCGTCAGCCCGGGTTGCTCCGTCTCCGGCGCGACGCCCGCCATCATGCTCCGTACGACCGCCTGGGAGGCGTCCTGGAAGTCCTCCCGTTGGGACAGGTCACCGCCGAGGATCCGTGCGATCCCGTACGCGGTGAGCGGGATCGCCAGGTCGGTGACCAGGTCACCCCGGCCGTGGTGCAGCAGTTCCTTGACCGCCCGGTCAGCGAACTGGTGCAGGTCCCCGCGAAGGGCAGGGATCCCCTGGGCGCGGAAGGCATCGGCCAGCAGCCGGCGCACCGGCAGCTGGTCCGGTGGATCGAGGGTCTGCACGGTGATCGTCTGTGGTTCCGCCGGGATGCCCACCCGGCGGTAGTCGGCCGCGAAACTGGCGCTGTCCTCGATGACCCGCAGACAGTCGCCGTACCGGCTGACAACCCAGGACGTCAACTGCTCGTGCCAGTGCACGGGATCGTCGGTCCGCATCCGGTGATACGTCGGGTAGGGGTCCTCGATGAATTGCGGGGAGAGCGGGTCGAAGAGTTCTTCGGGCGTGGCGGCCAGAGCGCGGCTGTCGGGACTGTTTGTGACCATCGGGGCTCCCCGCAATTGTCGAGTGAATTCAAAATGGTTTATCGGGATAATTCCGGGGCGTCCAGTGTGTGTCTTGTTAATTGTTGTCGACGTGCTGCGTGCTGCTGGCGCGTGTGTCAACCCTAGGAGGCGCTCGTGGGTTTGGCGAGCCTGAAGGGAAGGGAAATCCATTGAAGATCTTCAAAGTTTGCGAGAAGGTAAATAGCTCGTTAACTAGTTTAAAAGGGGGCAAAAATACGGGCGTTAGGGTCGCACCTCTGGTCTCGTTGTGGCACTGTCTCGACAAAGAGGCGAAACGGAATTGGCTGGGTTCGCCTCGCGTCATGCTGGACGGAGGGGGATTGTCGTGCGCCACTACTACTGATTCGACAAGGTGACTGCATCGTCGTCGGTGAATGCGCCATCGATCTGGCCCTGATGGCTGTGATGGTGATTCGCCAACGAACTCGAACGGGAAGGGGGCGTTTCCCATGCGGCACTACTACTGATCTGACCTGTCGCGCCGCCGCCGTCGGTGAAACGCCGACGCGCGGCGGCGCCCCCTCGCCAATGTCAGCCCCAGACAGGAAGGAACGGCCAGATGCCCCGGCCCCCCTTGTTTCCCGCGACCCTTGCCGGCGAGGCGTCCGCCGTACGCCTCGCGATGGAGTTCGACGCCGAGCCGCTGGCGGCGGAGTTGCGGTCTCTGGAACAGCAGCCCTGGCGACACCAGCGGCCGTACTCCGCGGGACAGGTGGGAAAGCCGATCGCCCAGGGCTGGACCTGCTTTCCGCTGCACAGCCCCGGTGGTCTGCTGGAACGCACCGATCCGGGCGGTCCGGCGTTGGTGCCGTTCGCCGACACCCCGGCGCTGTCGGCGTTACCGGCGATGGCGAAGGTGCTGCGGGAACTGCCCTGTGAGCTGCGTAGCGCCCGCCTGCTCGCGCTCGACGCGGGAGCGGAACTGGCCGAGCACCGCGACGAGTTCATCGGATTCGGCTACGGCCAGCTACGCCTGCACATTCCGATCGTCACCAACCCGGGTGCCCGGTTGTTCATCGAAGGCTATGAGCACAACTGGAAGTCGGGTGAGTTGTGGTACGCCAACTTCGCCCTGCCACACTTCCTGCGTAACGACGGTGCCGAGCGACGGGTGCACCTGGTGGTCGACTGCATGCTGAACGACGCCCTGCTCGCCCTCTTCCCCGACTGGTTTCGGGAACGGGTGAATGCCCTGGACTACGTCAGCAACCAGCCACGAACGGCGCCGGCCCCACTGCCGGCATTGCCGGAGTTTCTGCTACCGGCACCGTTGGACACCGATCTGCTCGCGCACCTGCCCGAGACCGGCCACGACAACGGAACCGGCCACGACGGCGGTCCCCAACCGACAGTCGGGGTAACGGACTCGACCGGAGAGCCGGTCGGCCGGGTGCCAGCGTGGTTGGAGCGGAAGCCGGAGGGGCTCGTCCTACGGACGGCTGGCGGTGCGCAGGCCGCGCTGGTGCCGATCGGGGCGTACGAGTATCGCTTCGAGGGCTGGACCGACGAACGGACCATCGACCTCGGGCAGCTGCCCGACCGGGTGGTGCTGCACGACCGGCGGAACTGGTGGCACCGGACCTGGAGCTGCCCGGTGCGCTGCACCGCCTGACCAGCCGCTGATCGGGTCAGCCGATCGGGCGCTTCAGGTGGTAGCGGTGCACCTCGGTGGTGCCCTGGAGGTTGTTGACATCCTCCTGGGCCGACACCAGCTCCCAACCCTCGGCGCCAACCCGGTTCAGGTGGGCGATCGCGGTGTCGCCGTAGTCGGAGACGTCCCGTCTGGTCCCATCCGGGCCGTACCAGTAGTAGGACAGTCCCCACCCCTGTCCCTGAGCGTGCCGACGCCGGACCAGCAATGCGTACTCCCACTTAACCATTGGTCCATTATGGCGGTAGCTGACTGGTTACCGGAACACACTGTTGGCGTTGCCGGCTGGTTGGCTCGGCGCGACCGGGACGGTGAACAACGGGATGAAGACCTGGGCCAGCGGGCCGATGGCAAGGGCGTACGCCACCGTGCCGATGCCCACGGTGCCACCGAGTAGCCAGCCCGCCGCCAGTACGGTCAGCTCGATGACGGACCGCACCAGCCGGATGGATCGCCCCGGCCGTCGGGCAACGTAGCCGGTCATCAGTCCGTCTCGGGGGCCGGGGCCGAGCCGTGCACCGAGGTAGAGACCGGTGGCCATTCCGTTCAGCACGATGCCGGCGGTCAGGAAGCCGATCCGGGCCGCGATCGATGTCACGGTGGGTAGTAGGGCCAGGGCGCCGTCGACGGCCAGGCCGACGACCAGCACGTTGCTGACCGTGCCGATCCCGGGACGTTGCCGCAGCGGGATCCACAGCAGCAGTACGAGTGCCCCCACGGCGATGGTGGTCGTGCCTATCGACAGCCCGGTCCGGTGGGCCACTCCCTGGTGGAACACGTCCCAGGGGTTGAGGCCGAGGGTCGATTCGATCGTCAGCGCCATGCTGGTTCCGTAGAGCAGCAGCCCGAGATAGAGCTGCCCGAGGCGGCGGGTCAGGCGTTGATTGCCAACTGTGGTCACACGTGCCACTCTAAAAGCCAATCGACCTCTTGAAAGAGCCAATTTTGGGAGCGTGGCATGACATCCCTGGTTCGCGGGCCACAATTGGCTCGTCTTCTCGGGCAGTGGCATGCCCTGCCCGGGCGGCGGCGGAACCCGGACTACCAGGCGCTCGCCGATGCCGTACGCGGACTGCTCGCCGACGGGCGGCTGTCGCTGGGCGTACGGCTGCCGGCCGAGCGCGAACTCGCCGAGGCGCTGGGCGTCAGTCGGACCACCGTCAGCGCCGCGTACCGGGAGCTTCGGGACAGTGGCCACCTGCACAGCCGGCGCGGCGCGGGCAGCTGGACCAGACTGCCTGGCGGCCATCGCGTGGCCAGCTCTGGCCTGTGGACCCCGCAGGACGAACTCGACATGATCGATCTCGGTTACGCGTCGTTGGCCGCTCCCGCCGAGCTCCTGCCCGCTGCCCGGGCGGCCGCCGAGGACCTGCCGCGTTACCTGGGCGGGGCCGGCTACCACCCGATCGGGATCGCCGAACTGCGCGAGGCGGTCGCCCAGTCGTACACCGACCGTGGTGTGGCCACCAGCCCCGAGCAGATCATGGTCACCAACGGCACCCAGCACGCCTTCGATCTGGTGGTGCGGGTGCTCCTTCCACCCGGCGGCAGCGTCCTGGTCGAATCGCCGACCTACCACAACGCGTTGGCCGCACTCGCCGCCCGCAGGGCGCGCATCGCCACCCACGGGCTGCTCATCGACGGTACGGGGTGGGACGCCGAACTGCTGCTGGCCAGCCTGCGGCAGACTCGCCCCCGGCTGGCCTACCTGATTCCGGAGTTCCAGAACCCCAGCGGTCACCTGATGTCGGCCCCGCTGCGCGAGCAGTTGGTCGCCACCGCCCATGCCACCGGCACTGATCTGGTCATCGACGAGTCCTTCGTCGAACTGGCACTGGATGGCACCGTCGTACCACCGCCGGTGGCCGCCTTCGATCGGCACTCCCGGGTCATCTCCATTGGCGGAATGAGCAAGCCCTACTGGGGTGGCCTGCGGATCGGCTGGATCCGCGCCTCCGCGCCCCAGGTGCAGCGGCTGGCCGCCGCTCGGGTCGGTGTCGACATGGCCAGTCCGGTGCTCGAACAGTTGCTCGCCGTGCATCTGCTCGCCGACGCCGAGCCGATCGTGGCGGCCCGCCGGGCGCAACTGGCGATCCAGCGGGACGCGCTCCTGGCGGCCCTGGCCGAGCTGCTGCCGGAGTGGCGGGTACGGACACCCAGCGGTGGGGTGATTCTCTGGGCGGAGTTGGACGGGCCGATCTCCAGCGCTCTGGCTCGGGCCGCCGAGGAGGTGGGCGTACGCCTTGCGCCCGGCCCCCGGTTTGGCCTGGACGGGACGCTCGAACGGTTCCTCCGGTTGCCCTTCACCCTGCCCGTCGACGACCTGGTCGACGCGGTACGGCGCATCGCGGCGGTCCGTTACGGTCTCGACCACGCCCCGCGCCCACAGTGGATGAACCCAGCGGCGATCGCCTGACGATGTGCGGGCCCTGCCCCGACGATTATTCATCCGTTTCCCGGACTATGTGCCAGAAGCTGACTATCGCCGTCTCGCTGGTTGACACAATCCCCAGGTGGGGGATCAGGGGCCGCGCTGGTCGCGCCGGATCCAGCCCGGTGCGCCCGGATCACGGGTAACCCGGCTGGAACTCTTCTACGATCTGGTCTTCGTCTTCGCGTTCCTCAACGTCACCGCGCTCACCTCCGAGGAGATGACCGCAGCTGCCCTGGCGAGCGGTCTGGTGGTGCTGGCCCTGCTCTGGTGGTGCTGGACGGGGTTCGCCACCGTCGGCAACGCGGTCCGGGTCGACCAGGGGCTGATTCCGCTGGTGGGGCTGGCCACCACGGCTGCCATCCTGGTGCTGGGGTTGAGCATTCCGGAGGCCTTCGTCGACGAGCCGGGCGGGCTGCCCGGCCCGCTGGTCTTCGCATCCTGCTACTTCCTGGTCCGGACCCTGCAGGTGCTGGTCTTCTGGTCGGTCGTCCGGTCCGTGCCCGCACTGCGTCGACGTTGGCTGCTGCTCGCTTATCCGGTGTGGATAAGCACCACGCTGATCTTGGTCGCCGCGCTGGTGCCACAACGCTTCTTCGACGGCACCGCCGAGGCCGGTGTGCGGCTCAGCCTGTGGGTGGTGGCGCTACTCGTCGAGTACGGGGGAGGGGCCGCGGTACGGACCGCCGGCTGGACGCTGGTGTCGGCGGGGCACTGGTCGGAGCGGCACGCGTTGATCGTGCTGGTCGCGTTGGGCGAGTCGGTCATTTCGCTCGGCACCGGGCCGAATTTACGGCCAGGATTGCCCCTGACCTGGGAGGTCCTGGTGGCGACGGTGCTCGGGGTGGCGGTGATCGCGGCGCTGTGGTGGGCGTACTTCGACACCCTCGCGCTCGCGGTCGAGCAGCGTCTGCATCAGATGCCCGGGCCGGATCGGGTGTCACTGGCCCGGGACGCCTACACCTATCTGCATTTTCCGCTCATCGCCGGGATCATCATGTTTGCTCTTGGGCTCAAGCGGATCCTCGCCGAGATCGCCGATCCCGCGCCGTCGGACTGGGCGGACAAGGTCGACCCGGCCGACCTCTACGTGCTCTATGGCGGGGTGATTCTTTACGAGTTCGCGTTGAACGCCATCTCGCTGCGGGCGTTTCGCACCATTCGGCTCTCCCCGGCGGGGGCGGCCACCCTGCTGCTGCTGTTGACCCCACTGGCCGTACGGATGCCGGCGCTCATCGCGCTGGGGCTGTTGGCGATCGTCTCGGTCAGCCTGGTGACGGTGAAGGTTCTCCGGCCGGCCCAGTCCCGCCGCGAGGTGCGGGAGGCGGCACTGGGGGAACAGATCGCGTTGGAGGCGGAGGAGACGCAGTGGCGGGCCCGGCATCGGCGCGAGTGAACCGGGACCGGCGGTCGCCGCCCCGCTGAGCGGGCCACGACCGCCGGTCCTCTCGGCGTCAGATCTTGGCGACCGTGCCGTCGTACATGCTGTCGATCTCGCTGGCGAAGTTGGTCTCCACCACCCGACGCTTGATCTTCAAGGACGGCGTCATTTCGCCGTCCTCGATGGTCAGGTCGCGGGGCAGGATGGTGACCTTCTTGATGGTCTCCCAGCGGTTGAGCCTGGCGTTGAGCTCTTCGACGGAGCTCTCCACCATCGCCCGTGCCTCGGCCGAGGCGGCGATCTCGGCGTACCCCTTGTCGGCCAACGGGCCCCCGGCGGCCCACGTCATGATCGCCTCGGGGTCGAGGGTGACCAGCATGGTGCAGTAGTTGCGGGCCTGGCCGATCACCATTGCCTGGGAGACGTACGGGCAGATCGCCTTGAACATGCCCTCGATGTGCGAGGGGGCGACGTACTTGCCACCCGAGGTCTTGACCAGGTCCTTCTTCCGGTCGGTGATCTTCAGGTAGCCGTCGGCGTCGAGCTCGCCGATGTCGCCGGTACGGAAGAAACCGTCCTCGGTAAACGCGGCGGCGGTGTCCTCCGGCAGGTTGTGGTAGCCCCGCATCACCGGGGCACCGCGCAGCAGCACCTCGCCGTCGGTGTCGATCCGGCACTCCAGGTCACCCAGCGCTTGGCCGACCGTGCCGATCCGGAGCGCGCCCGGCCGGTTGACGAAGTTGCCGGCGCTGCTCTCGGTCAGGCCGTAGCCCTCGGAGATCGGCAGGTTGGCTGCGGCGAAGAAGGTGGCGATGTCCTTGCTCAGCGGGGCGGATCCGGAGACCATCACCCGGATACGTCCGCCCAGCTTTGTCTGGATCTTGCTGAAGACCAGCTTCTCGGCCAGCCCGTAGCGCAACCGCAGGCCACCCGGGATCGGCGTACCGGCCTCCTCCAGGGCCACCTTCTCCTTGCCGGTCCGTAGCGCCCAGCTGAAGATCTTGGCCTTCAGGCCACCGCCCGTCAGCGCCGTGGTGACCGACTTGTTGTAGACCTTCTCGAAGATCCGAGGAGCGCCGCACATCAACGTCGGTTTGATGACCGCGAGCATCTCGACCAGCTTGTCGATGCGCCCGTCGACATAGGTGGGCAGGCCGACGTGGATCACGCCGCAGAGCAGCGTCTTACCGAAGGAGTGCGACAGCGGCAGCCACAGGTATTGCAGGTCCTCCGGTCGGAGGAGACCGAGTTCGGCCTGGGCGACGCCCTCCCAGCACCAGCCGGCGTGCAGCAGCTCGACGCCCTTGGGGCGGCCGGTCGTACCGGAGGTGTAGATCAGGGTGGCGATGTGGTCGGGCTTGATCTCCGCCACGATCCGGTCGATCAGGTCGGGGTCACCGGCCAGGGCCTCGGTGCCGCGTTGCTCCAGTTCGGCGAGGGTGAGCTGGGGCGGGCTGGCCGCCGGGTCCGCCGTACCATCGATCAGGACGACGTGGGTCAGCGCGGGCAGGTCGGCACCGGTGACCTTGTTGGCCTGGGCGGCGTTCTCCGCGATCAGGACCCGGGAACCCGAGTCGGCCAGGATGTAGTTCGTGCCCTCCGGCTCGGTGGTCGGATAGATGGTGGTGGTTGCCCCACCGGCGCACATGATGCCGAGGTCGGCGATGACCCATTCGAGCCGGGTGTTGGCCAGGATCGCCACCCGGTCCTCCGTACCGACACCCAGGGTGTTCAGGCCGGCGGCGATCGCCGTGGCCCGCTGGCCGACCTGCCGCCAGGTCAACCAGACCGGACCGGAGTCGTCGGGTGCGGGATGGCCAAAGGCGTCGCCATCGGGAGAGGCCGCAACCCGTTTCAGGAACATGTCAGGAATGGAACGGTAAGGAACTTCGAGAGTCATCGCTTGGTCCGCCTTCAGGGGGTGCGCGTGACCGGCGTCACGTGAACTTGCGGTTACCGAAGAGTATTGCCTGCGGTATGACCTCGGCTAGTCCTCGATTGGACAGGTTCCCGTGCTGCTCCGCCCTGGTCGGGTGCGTTGACGGCGGCGTGGTCGAGTGCGTTGATGGCGGCCCGGTCGGCGGTCAGTGGTAGCGACTCGCGCCCATCGACCAGTCGTAGGTGCCCCGGATCCAGCAGCGGCGGGCGGCGGCGAACCGGAACACCTCGGGGTCAGCGCCGGCCAGCACCTCCGCCTCCAACTGGAGGTACGTCGTGAGGCCGCTGTTGAAACGGTCGATCGTGGCGGCCAGAGCGGATCGCTCGTCCTGGCCGGTCTCCCGGGCGATCGCGTTGGTCAGGTTGTGACCGGTCGATTCGAGTCGCCGCTCCTTGTCGTAGGAGAACGCGTCGTTGCACCAGCAGACCAGGTCTGCGGCGAGCGCGTCCAGAGCGGAAAGTGCCGGGTCGGTGAGTCGCTCGACGGCGGGCAGCGCGCCGTGTGCGATGTCGGTCAGGGTGAAACTGGGGTAGACGGCTCCGGTGTGTCGCCGCATCTGCACGTACTCGGCCACCGCCGGCACCCGCTGATGTTGCCGGTTGGCTGCCTCCCAGAGCAGGGCCAGCAGGTAGTCGCGCAGTTGCCGGGTGAAGCGCAGCAGCAACCTCGGGTGGCCGAGTCGCCGTACCCGCTGGCAGAGGTCGTGCAGTGCCGTCCCGGCCGGTCCAGCGGTGGCCAGCAGACCGGGTGGGGCATCGCCGCCGAGTTGGTCGAGCACGTCGAGCAGGCGGGCGACAGCCGGCGACAGTTGGGTGGGGTCCGCGCCCAGCCCATCGTCGTCACAGCTGTCGTCGAAGGCGAAGAGCCAGTTGACGAGGTCGGTGAGCAACGCGAGCTGCTCCGGCTCGGCGTCGGGGCAGGCCCGCCCGGCCAGGTCGGCGGCGTTCGCCCGGCCGAGCCGGGTCGTCGCGTCCGAGCTGGTCACCAGGCCGAACTCGGCTGCCCATCGGGCGGACCGGGCGCCGACCTCGACGGCGTGCGGATTGACCTGCGGCACGAACGGTGGCCCGATGAGTGTCGTGGCGACGAGCGTACGCATGGCGCCTCCTCTCGCCTAGGGACATTCACATAGGTCAGACGTCCACTTTGAACTGTTGGTGAACCCTAGCCGGTACAACGAAGAATCGGCATGGTTGTCCCACCCGGGCGGGATCGCACAGCCATTGGGTGACGGGTCGAGCGGGGGCGAACCGTTGGCGGCTACTCAGACCCCGAAGCGAGCGGTACGCAGCCGGTCGGTCAGCGCGGTCGGTCCGACCAACTGCACCCGAGCCACCCGCTGCCGGCCGAACAGGAAGAGCGCCAGTTCACCGGGAGGGCCGACCAGTCGTACCGGCTCGCCACCCGCGCCGGTCGACAACTCACCCTGACCCGGCGCCTGGACGAGCACGCTCGCCGGGAACCGGCGCAGGTTGAGGCGGGCCAGTGGTGATGTCCGCTTCCACAACGCGGCCGTCAGGCCGGGCGGTAGGTCGCGTGGCTGCCACTGCGGCTGGGCCCGGCGGAGGTCCTCATGGTGGATGAAGAACTCCATGAGGTTGGTGAGTTCATCGAGGAGCGGGTTGCTCACCGGGCTCCACCACGGTGGGCGACGGATCTGGCCGACGAGCTGCGCGAAGGGGCGCCCGGCCACCGCCCGCTGGACCCGTTCGGTGCGTCCCCGCAGCGGCTTGAGCAGGATGCCGCCGGCGGCGTCCGGCCGGCGTTCCCGGACCACCAGGTGCGCCGCGAGATCCCGGGCCAGCCAGCCCTCGTTGATGGTGGGGGCGTCCGGTCCGAGGGTGAGCAGAAGGGTGGCGAGTGACTGGCGTTCCGACTGCGCGTACCTCGGCATGTCTCCGATGGTAGGCCGAGCAGCACCCTGTGACCACGCCGACATAATCGATACGCAGTCGTCATCGGTGCCTGGTTCGGTAAGGATGAGGGGGACGAACTGAGGCTTACGGCGGGGGAGAGCGTGGCGATCAGTACGAAGCGGGATGTGCTCGTTCGGGGAATCCGGATCCTCGGACGGGCTATCCGTGAGGAACCGCGCATCTTCGCGGTGGGGGTGGCCGGTAGCGTCGTCTTCGGGCTGATGATCATCGCCAGCGCGTATGTGGTCGGCGCAGTGGTGGGCGAGGTGGCGGTGCCGGCGATCGCCAAGGGAGAGGTCGACGTCGGCGTACTCACCCTCGGTGCTGCGACGCTGATCGCGGTCAGCCTGATCAAGGTGGCCGGCATCTTCGGCCGACGGCTCGGCGCCGGATTCATGCAGTACCGGCTGCAAGCCAGCTACCGGCAACGGGTCACCCGGCGCTATTTGGACCTGCCACTGTCCTGGCACCACCGGCACGCCACCGGCACCCTGCTCTCCAACGCCAACTCCGACGTGGAGGCGGCCTGGTATCCCATCGCGCCCCTGCCCTTCGCGGTGGGCACCGTGGTGATGCTCGCCGCCGCGATCGGCTCGCTGTTCGCCACCGACTGGGTACTCGCCCTGGTCGGGCTGGCGATCTTCCCGGCGTTGTTCACCCTCAACGTCGTCTACTCCCGGCGGATGGCCCCCCGGCAGACCCGGGCCCAGCAGCTACGCGCCGAGGTCAGCGCCATCGCCCACGAGAGCTTCGACGGTGCCTTGGTGGTCAAGACGATGGGCCGCGAGGAACGGGAGACCGCCCGGTTCGCCGCCCGGGTCGACGAGTTGCGCGACGCATTGATCTCGGTCGGTCGGCTGCGTGGCGTCTTCGACCCGATGCTGGAGACCCTGCCCAGCCTCGGCACCCTGGCCGTCCTGGTGGTCGGCGCGATCCGGCTCCGGCAGGACGCGATCACCGTCACCGAGCTGATCAGCGTGGCCTTCCTGTTCACCGTGCTCGCCTTCCCGGTCCGGGCGATCGGTTGGGTACTCGCCGAACTGCCGCGCAGCGTCGCCGGCTGGGACCGGCTACAGACCGTGCTCACCGCCACCGGCGAGATGCCGTACGGCGACCGCAGCCTGGACGCGTCAGTGGACGTACCGGCCGAACTCGCCTTCGACCGGGTCGGCTTCGGTTACCAAGCCGTCGACCCCGACATGCCGAGCGCTCCGGTGCTGCATGACGTCTCCTTCACCGTGCCGGCCGGCCGTACCGTGGCCCTGGTCGGCCCCACCGGCTCCGGGAAGTCGACCATCGCGTCGCTGGCCGTCCGGCTGGTCGACCCCGAGACCGGCTCGGTGACCCTCGACGGGGTGGACGCCCGGTCGCTGACCGCGGACTCGCTCGCCGGCAACGTCGCCCTGGTGGCACAGGTGCCGTTCGTCTTCGACGACACCGTCCGGGCCAACATCACCCTGGACCGGCCGGGAATCGGCGACGACGACGTCTGGGCCGCGTTGCGGCTGGCCGAGGCGGCTGGGTTCGTCACCGCGCTACCCGACGGGCTGGACACCATGGTCGGCGAGCGCGGCACCTCACTCTCCGGAGGCCAGCGGCAACGGCTCACCCTGGCCCGGGCCCTGGCCGGCCGGCCCAGGTTACTGGTGCTCGACGATGCCACCAGCGCCGTCGACCCGAGGGTGGAGGCGGCGATCCTGGCCGCGTTGCGAGTCGGTGGGGACGACGCCCCGGCCGCGTCCATCCTTGTGGTGGCCTACCGGCGGGCCACCATCGCGCTCGCCGACGAGGTGGTCTACGTCGAGCGGGGCCGGGTCGTGGCCCGAGGTACGCATCAGGAACTGCTGACCTCCGCCCCCGGGTACGCCGATCTGGTCACCGCCTACGAGAAGGCCGAAGCCGAACGAGAGCGGGAGAACCCGCGCCGGACTGACGAAATCATGGTGGACCAGTGAGCGCGGCGGCAGAGACGACAGAACCCGTGGAGAGCACCTGGCGCACCCTGCGCCGCGGACTGGCGCTCTCGCCCGAACTACGGGTCGGGCTGGCCGGCACCCTCGCCCTGGCCCTGGTGTCGATGGTCGGGCGGGCGGCCGTACCGGTGGCGGTCCAACAGGGCATCGACCGGGGCCTGACCGTGCCCGGCGGACCGGACCTCGGCGTGGTCAGTGCGGTGGTGGCGTTCACCGCCGCCATCCTGGTGGTGACCACGCTCTGTGGCTACCTGATGATGCGGCGACTCTTCACGGTCAGTGAGACGGCGCTGGCCGGCGTACGGACCCGGGCCTTCCGGCACGTGCACGACCTGTCGATGCTGCACCAGCAGTCCGAACGGCGTGGCTCGCTGGTCTCCCGGGTCACCAGCGACGTCGACCAGATCACCCAGTTCCTCCAGTGGGGCGGAGTGATCCTGCTGATCAACCTCGGTCAGGTGGTGGTCACCGCGATCGTGATGGCGGTCTACTCCTGGCAGCTCACCCTGGTGGTGTTCGCCGCGTTCCTGCCCGCGTTGGTGGTGATCCGGCTGTTCCAGCGTCGGCTGGCCGGTGCCTACGGGCTGGTACGGCAACGGCTGGGTGCGATGCTCGCCGCGATTTCCGAGAGTGTGGTCGGCGCGTCGGTCATCCGGGCGTACGGGGTGTCCGGCCGGACCGCCAAGCGGCTGAACGAGACGATCCAGGGGCAGCGGGTGGCCCAGCAGCGGGCCATCCGGACCAGCGTGATCGCCTTCTCCACCGGGGAGATCGCCGCCGGTTTGGCGCTGGCCGCCGTGGTGGTGCTCGGGGTGCGACTCGGTGTCGACGGGACACTGAGCATCGGCCAGCTGACCGCGTTCCTCTTCCTGGTGACGCTCTTCATCCAGCCGGTGCAGATCGCCACCGAGGTACTCAACGAGGCGCAGAACGCCATCGCCGGGTGGCGGCGGGTGCTCGACGTACTCGATGTCGAACCGGATGTGGCCGACCCGGGTGAGCAGGGGGTGGAGCTGCCGGTCGGGGCGATCGACGTCCGGTTCGTCGACGTGGGTTTCGCGTACCCGGGTGGGCCGCCGGTGCTCTCCGATGTGACGGTGGAGATCCCGGCCAAGACCCGGATCGCCGTGGTGGGGGAGACCGGCAGCGGCAAGACGACCTTCGCGAAGCTGCTCACCCGCCTGATGGACCCCACCTCCGGGACGGTGCTGCTCTCCGGGGCGCCGCTGGATCAGGTCCGGTTCTCGTCGTTGCGGTCCCGGGTGGTGATGGTGCCGCAGGACGGCTTCCTGTTCGACGCGACGGTGGCGGCGAACGTCCGGTTCGCCCGGCCAGCGCTGACCGACGCGGAACTGGCCGACGCCTTCACCGAACTCGGTCTGGCCGATTGGGTGGCGGGCCTGCCGAACGGTTTGGAGACCCCGGTGGGCGAACGCGGCGAGGCGCTGAGCGTGGGCGAGCGGCAGCTCGTCGCGCTGGCTCGGGCGTACGTCGCCGACCCGGACCTACTGGTGCTGGACGAGGCGACCAGCGCGGTGGACCCGGCCACCGAGGTACGGCTGCAACGCACACTGGACGCGGTGACCCGAGGACGTACCACGGTGGCGATCGCGCACCGGCTCTCCACCGCCCAGGCGGCCGACGAGGTGATCGTCGTGGACCGGGGCCGGATCGTGCAGCGGGGCCCGCACGACGAGCTGGTCCGGGACCCGTCCTCGGTGTACGGCCTGCTGTACGCCTCCTGGCTGGAACAGACGCGCTAGGTATTGGGTGTTAGGAAGGGCCCCTTGTTATCGCTTTCTGTATAGGAAGGGGCCCTTCCTAACCTCAAGGCGGGGGTTAGCGGGAGTAGAACTCGACCACGAGTTGTTCGTCGCAGATGATCGGGACCTCGCGGCGGGCGGGTTCCCGGACCAGGGTGGTACGCAGGTCGGCGAGGCTGACCGACAGGTACGGCACGGCCGGTCCATCTTCGGTGTGCGCCCCGGCGGCGGCGAGCTGGAACGGCGGCTTGGTCCGGCTGCGCTCGCGTACCTCGACGACCTGGCCGGGACGCAGCCGGTACGACGGGCGGTCCACCTTGACCCCGTCGACGGTGAAGTGTCCGTGGCCGACGAGCTGGCGGGCCTGGTAGATGGTGCGGGCCAGCCCGGCCCGGTGCACCACCGCGTCGAGTCGCCGTTCGAGCAGGCCGACCAGGGTGTCGCCGGTCTTTCCGCTGGACTTCGCCGCGTCGTCGAAGGCACGGCGCAGCTGGGTCTCGCTGACGTTGTACTGGTGGCGCAGTCGCTGCTTCTCCAACAGCCGTACCTGGTAGTCCGACGTCCGGCGGCGCCCTCGGCCGTGCACCCCGGGCGGGTACGGCCGGCGCTCGAAGTACTTCGTGCACTTGCGGGTGAGGGGGATGCCGAGGGCCCGGGAGAGTCGGGCCTTGGGCCGTGGATGGTTCATATGGACGTCTCCAGCACGTTGGTTTAGCCTACCCTTACTTAGGTGAGCCTAACCTAGCTAGCTGGAGGACCTGTCATGCAGCCCAGTCCCGCTGAGATCGCCCGAACCCTCTCTGCCGGCAGACTCGCCGGCACCGCGTACACCGCCTGTCGGCCCGGGGCGTACCCGGTGCGCCACGTCGTCGACCGCAACGGCCGGGTGTTGCTGTTGGTGCCGGCGGAAGGCGAACCGGCCAGCTTGTTTCGCCCGGCGGGCGGGGCGGACGACGTGGCGGTGGTGCTCGACGTGCGGGACCAGCCACCCACCGCAGGTGCCCCCTCGCTCGGGCGGGTGTGGGTATCCGGCTGGGCGAGCGAACTGGCCGGGCCGGCTGGGCGGGCCGCCGCACTCGACTACGCCGACCACGACCCGACCGGGGACCTGCTCGGCGTCGGCAGCGAGTTCCGCCTCTACGGCTTCGACGCGCTCGAGATCCGCCTGGAGCGGGCCGGAACCACCGTCAGTGTCGACCCCGACGAGTACGCCTCGGCGGAGCCCGACCCACTGCACCACATCGAGCGGGAACTGTTGGCCGATCTCACCGACCACCACGGCCCGGCGATCTCGGAGTTCGTACGCAGCCGGCTCGGCGAGCGGATGGCGACGGCAGCCGACGCACCGGCCCAGGTGGCGATGGCCAACGACACACCGGCCCGGGTGGTACGCCTCGACCGGTACGGCTTCGTGGTGACGCTGGGCCCGGGCGACTCGCCTTCCCGGGCCCGGATTGCCTTTCCCCGCCCGGTACGCGACCGCGCCGACCTGGCCCGACTGCTGCATCCGGTGCTCTGCGGGCACCGGCACCACCGGGGGCACACCGACCCAGCGGCCTGGGACGCGCAACCCCGACGACGGTCGGCCTAGCCCGGGCGGGTTTGCCCGACGCCTTTCCGGCCGCCGCGAGCCAGTTCAGCGGCGAGGGCGGGACGTCTGCTCGACGCCTGGCGGGACGTTCACTCGCCAGCGTCGGGGAGGTCACCGGTGAGGTAACGCTGCACGGTGGGTCCCACCGTCGCCACCAGCGCCTCCGGCTTGGTGGAGGCGAGCGGTTCCAGCTTCAGGACGTATCGGGTGATGGCCAGCCCGACCAGTTGCGAGACGACCAACGAGGCGCGTAGCGGTGCCTGGCTCGGGTCGATGGGCAGTCGGGCCGCCGCCCGTCGCATGATCTGGGTGATGGCGAACTCGCGCAACAGCCGGGCGGTCCACTCGTTGCCCACCGCCGAGCGCAGCAGCGCCACCCCGGCGGCGCCCGCCGGTGAGTCCCAGACCCCGAGGAAGATCCGGACCAGCCGGGCGCCGATTTCGTCCGGTGGCCCGTCGGTGATCTGCGGCAGCAGTTCGCCCGGATCGAACGGGGCGTTCAGGGCGGCCAGGAAGAGTTGGTCCTTGCTGCCGAAGTAGTGGTGGACCAGCGCCGGGTCGACCCCGGCGCCGGCCGCGATCGACCGGATCGAGGCACCGTCGAAGCCACGTTCGGCGAACGCCTGCCGGGCCGCGACGAGGATCGCCTCGCGGGTGTCCGGATTGCCGGGGCGCCGTCCGGTCCGTCGTGCCATGAACATCCTTCGCCGTCGTACGTCTGGGTTGCCCCGGCTGAACCGGGTGCCGGTGGGCCCCGGCTCCGCGTCGATCCGGGTGCCGCCCCGGCTCAGCCGGTGCGGCGCCGCAGGGTGGCCGAGGCGAGGACCAGGGCCACGATGACCGCGCCAGCCACGATCGCCAGGTCCCGCCACATGACGCCGGTCGGTTCGGCGTGTGCGCCGACCTCCTGGAGCGCCTCGACCGCGTACGACAGGGGCAGCACCTTACTGAGCCACCACAGCCAGTCCGCCATCTGCTCGCGGGCGACGAACAGGCCGCAGAGCAGGAGTTGCGGGATCACCACGATCGGCATGAACTGTACGGCCTGGAACTCGGTGCGGGCGAAGGCACTGCAGAACAGCCCCAGCGCCACCCCGAGTACGGCGTTGACCGCCGCGATCAGCACGACCAGCCCGGCGCTGCCGGCGGTGTGCAGGTCGAACAGCCAGTAGGCCACAACCGCCGAGATGACCGCCTGGACCGTCGCGGCCAGCCCGAACGCGATCCCGTAGCCGAAGAGCAGGTCCAGCCGGCCCAGCGGGGTGGTCAACAGCCGTTCGAGGGTGCCGGTGGTTCGCTCGCGCAGCATGGCGATGCTGGTCACCAGGAACATGATGACGAACGGGAACACGCCAAGCATGATCAGTGCGATCCGGTCGAAGGTGGACGGTGTGCCCGGCCGGACAGGTTCGTTGTCGAACATGTAGTAGAGCAGGGTGAGCAGTACCGCCGGCACCACGACCAGCAGGGCCACGGTACGTCGGTCGTGGCGAAGCTGGCGCAGGATCCGGCCGGTGGTCGCCGCCAGGATTCTCGGGCTCATCGGGTAACCGTCCCTTCCTGCTCTCTGATCAACTGGAGGAATGCCGCGTCGAGGTCGGTGGTGCCGGCGGTGGCGCGTACCGCCTCGGGGGTGTCGTCGGCGATCAGCCGACCGTCGCGGATCAGCAGCAGCCGGTCACAGCGGGCGGCCTCGTCCATCACGTGGCTGGAGACCAGCAGTGTGGTGCCGTTGGCCGCCAGTTCGTGGAACCTTGCCCACAGGTCGGCCCGGAGCACCGGGTCCTGCCCGACCGTGGGCTCGTCGAGCACGAGCAGGTCGGGCCGGCCGACGAGCGCGCAGGCCAGCGACGCCCGGCTGCGCTGGCCGCCGGAGAGGGTGCCGACCAGTTGGCTGGCCGCCGGGGCGAGGCCCACGTCGGCGACCGCCCGGTCGGCCACCGCCGCGGGTACGCCGTGCAGCGCGGCGAAGTAGCGGGCGTTCTCCCGTACGGTCAGGTCGAAGTAGACGCTCGGTGCCTGGGTCTGGTAGCCGATGCGGCGGCGTAGGGCGGTGGAGCCAGCCGGTTCGCCAAGCACGGTGACCGTACCGGCGGTGACGATCTGCACGCCGACCACGGCCCGCATCAGGGTGGTCTTGCCACTGCCGCTGGGCCCGAGCAGTCCGGTGACGCAGCCCGGGGGGACCGCGCAGGTGATCCCGTCCAGCACGCGCCGCTTTCCGCGATGTACGACGAGGTCACGCACCTCGATCGCGGTCTCCATGGTTCCTCCCCGAAACTCATCAGATGTTGAACTCAACGCTAGATGAAATATCGGTGGGTCGGAACCGCGCGATGAACCTCGACCTGCTTGCTCGACCGTTCTGTTCCTGGTGGTCGAGTACGAGCTGTGGTTGATCGGTTCTGGCAGGCTCGGCTTCCGTGGAACCTGACCTGACCCTGCTCCGCGAACTCATCGAGGGCTCGCCGATCCTGTCTACCTACCCGGGTCGTGGTGTGCCCGAGGAGTGGATCTGCGAGGTCGAGACTGTGGTCGGTCCACTGCCGCCGTCGTACCGCTGGTGGCTGGTCGAGTACGGCAGCGGCACGCTGGGCGGTGCTGGGATCGCGACGATCGCCCCGCCGAATCTGCGGGTCCACGCCGACGACGACCTGACCGCGCCGGGGCGGCTCACCGACGGCCGGCTCTGCTTCTATGCCGAGCTGGAACCCCGGCGATGGCCCGGCTCTGGCGCTCGACACCCGGCGTCCTGCTACCCAACGGGGTGCTGATCTATGGGCCGCAGACCATCACCGAACGCAACCAGACCTACGAGGTGGCGCGCTACGCGCCGCACTGGGTGCTGATCGGGGACGACAGTGGCGGCGGCGGGCTGTTCATGCGGCGACACGGGCGCGACCGGGCTTCCGTCCACCATCTCGATCTTGGTGCCATCGAGCCGGATATCATGGGCGCGGCCAGCGGAAAGGTAACCGACGATCTCCTTGGTTGGCTCCGCGCCGGCGGTGACATCCCAGAACGTCGATACTCCGCGGGACAGCAGCTCCCTGATCGGACAGCCAGGCCTTGATCGGACATTGCGCCCAGCCGTGTTTCTGGGGCACCATGACGCTGTGGGTCACGGTCCGTTACTGCGCAGCGGATTTCTTAACGATTGGGCCGCCCGGTTACGCGACACCTCCAGTCGCCCCGTCGTTGGCATCCTGCTGCGCGGCAGTCATGCCCGCGACGCCGCCACCGTGTTCAGCGACATCGATCTCGACGTGCTGGTCGACGGTCCGGCGTACGCGGCCCGACCGGCCTATCTGGCGGACACCGGTGACCGGTTGGCCCACCTCTCGGTCGCCGTACGGGACGTGGTGTCCTGGCTGGCCCGCCTCGAAGAGCCGGCCGACTGGGCGTTCGGGCTGCCGGTCAGCGCGCCGGTCCGGCTGCTCTGGGCCAGCCCCCGGTGGCGGTCCCGGATCGACCTCGCGGTGGTGTGCCATCCGGCCGGAGAGCCGAGACTGGAGGAGTTCGTCGCCACCCTCGGCAAGGTCGCCAGCGCCACCGCCGCCGCCGACGCGATCGGAGCCCGGCTCGCTGCGAGCGACCTCGCCCGCGCCTGCCCCTCGGTGCTCCGGCTGGCGAATCCACCCCTGACCGTCGCCTCCCGCCGTACCGCGTTGGAGGCGGCACTGGGCCTGCCGGTCGCCCCGCCGGGCTACCGCGACGACATGCTCACCTGCCTCGGCCTGCGGCCAGCGAGCACCGCCGGGGTGTACGCCGCGGCGGGCCGCCTGGTCGTCGGGACGATCGCCCTGGTCCGGCCGTACGCCGACCAGTTCAAGTCGGTGGCTGGAGCCGATCTCGCCGCCGCAGTGGCCGACGGTCGCCTGGACCGGTACGTCGCCCAGTTGGCCCCGCCCACCTGGCCGCTGCGGGCCCGCTCCAGTGACTCGGACCGCCCCGGATGGGACAGGGCTACGCCCGCGTCGCCGCGTGCGGAACAATCGGGCACTGTGCCCGTACCCGAAGTGACTGAAGGTGGCGTCCCCACCACCCCGGCCGCGCCGACGGCGCCCGACCCGGCGCGGCCCTCCGCGCTGGATCCGGAGATCGCCGCCCGGCTGCGCCGCACCCCCGACGGCCTGGTTGCCGCCGTGGTCCGCCAGTACGACTCCGGCGAGGTCCTGATGCTCGCCTGGATGGACGACGAGGCGTTGCATCGCACCCTGACCACGGGGCGGGCCACCTACTGGTCACGCAGCCGACAGGAGTACTGGGTCAAGGGCGAGACCTCCGGGCACCACCAGTACGTCCGCTCGGTGGCGCTGGACTGCGACGGGGACGCGCTGCTGGTCAGCGTGGACCAGGTCGGCCCGGCCTGCCACACCGGCACCCGGAACTGCTTCTCGATCGAACTGCCGGTCTCGGTCGGCGACGTCCCAGGGGAGCGCGAATGACCAGCGGAGCAGTCAGCCCCGACGAGGCCACCTTCCACGCTCAGGCCCGGCAGCGGCGGGTGGTGCCGGTGACCCGGCGGCTGCTCGCCGACGGGGAGACCCCGATCGGCGTCTACCGCAAGCTGGCCGGCGGCCCCGGCACGTTCCTGCTGGAGTCCGCCGAGCAGGGGGCCGGCTCGGCCGGTATCGCCTGGTCCCGCTACTCGTTCATCGGGGTGCGCAGCAGCGGCACCCTGATCGAGCGCGATGGTCGGGCCCACTGGCTGGGCAACCCGCCCGCCGGACTGCCCACCGACGGCGACCCGGTGACGGTGCTGCGGGACACCGTGGCGGCCCTGACCGGTCCGGCGGAGCCGGGGGACGGGCCGGCGATGCCGCCGCTGACCGGGGGCATGGTCGGCTACCTCGGCTACGACCTGGTACGCCGGTTCGAGCGGCTGCCGGAGCTGGCCGAGAACGACCTCGGGGTGCCCGAGTTGGGCATGATGCTCGCCACCGACCTGGTGGTGCTCGACCACTTCGAGGGGTCGGCGATCCTGGTGGCCAACGCGGTGCTGCCGGCGCCCGACGAGCCGGACCGGGAGCGGTCGGTCGCTGCCGCGTACCACCAGGCGGTGGGCCGGCTCGACGCGATGACCAGCGCCCTGTCCCGGCCGATCCCGCCGATGATCTCCACGGTCGAGCGCCCGCCCGCCGGTGAGGTGGTCGGTCGCACCCCGGACGGCGGCTACCAGAAGGCGGTCGAGGTCGCCAAGGAGGCGATCCGGGCCGGCGAGTGTTTCCAGATCGTGCTCTCCCAGCGGTTCGAGCGGGAGACCGAGGCGGACCCGCTGGACGTCTACCGGGTGCTGCGCGCCACCAACCCGAGCCCGTACATGTACCTGCTGCGCTTCGACGGCTTCGACATCGTGGGCTCCTCACCGGAGGCGCACCTCAAGGTGACCGGATCGGTCGGTGGACCGCAGCGGGCGCTGCTGCACCCGATCGCCGGCACCCGGCCGCGCGGGGCCACCCCGGAGGCCGACGGCCGGCTCGCCGCCGAGCTGATCGGCGACCCGAAGGAACGTGCCGAGCACGTGATGCTGGTCGACCTGGGCCGCAACGACCTGGGCCGGGTCTGCGAACCGGGCACGGTCGAGGTGCCCGAGTTCGCCACGATCGAGCGCTACAGCCACGTCATGCACATCGTGTCGACGGTGGTGGGCACATTGCGCGCCGATCGGAGCGCGTTCGACGCGCTGGCCGCCACCTTCCCCGCCGGCACCCTCTCCGGCGCACCGAAGGTACGCGCCATGGAGATCATCGAGGAGCTGGAACCGACCCGCCGGGGACTGTACGGCGGCACCGTCGGCTACTTTGGCTTCGGCGGGGACATGGACATGGCGATCGCCATCCGTACCGCCCTGTTCCGTAACGGCCGGGCTTATGTGCAGGCCGGGGCGGGTATCGTCGCCGATTCAGAGCCGGCCGCCGAAGATCAGGAGACCCGTAACAAGGCGGCTGCCGTACTGGCGGCGATCGCGGCGGCCGAGACGTTGCGGCCGGCCCGATGAGCGGACCGCAGACGTCGACCGGCGAGATGAGCGGACTGCAGACGTCGACCGGCGACGGCGGAGGGATCGGTGCAATGGAGACCCACGGCGGGGACGCGGACACCCAGGGCAAGCACGCCCGTCGGCAGCTGATGTACGCCGTCCTGCTCTGCCTGGCCGGGGCTGGTCTGGCGGTCTTCGCGGCGACCCGGATCTGGGCGGTGGAGGTGACCGTCCGACCGGCCCCGCTGCCCAGCGTGCGGGTGACCCGTACCGGTGGCGAACTGCTGCCCTGGCTACCCGCCCTGGCGGTGGTCGGGCTGGCCGGTGCCGGGGCGATGCTGGCCACCCGGGGAATGGGACGGCGACTCGTCGGGGTGTTGCTGCTGATCGTCGGGTTGGCGGTAGCGGTCGGCGGCGGGTACGGCGTGGCGGGACTGGCCCACGACGACGCGACGCTGGGCTGGCCGGCGCTCTGCGTACTGGGTGGGCTGCTGGCCACGGCCAGTGGTGCGGTCACCGTGCTGCGCGGCGGGAGTTGGCCGGTGATGGGTGCGCGCTACGAGCGTCGGTCGACCCGGGAGAATTCGCCGGCGCCGGAAAGTTCACCGGCCCGGGACGGTTCGGCGGCGGGGTCGGTGGTGGCGGACGACGGCGAGGGTCGGATGGTGGCCCGGCGTACGGTGGCGGCCTGGGACGCCCTGGACCGGGGCGAGGACCCGACGGTCAGCTGACCAGCTTCCGGGTGGTCGACTCGTCCCTCCGGGCGGCCAGCTCGTCGGTCTTCGGCACGGTCAGTGCGGCGACCATCCGACGGACCTCCTCACGCTGCTGGGCCCGGTCCCGGTCGGCGCAGATCGCGGCCCAGGCGTTGTCCCGGGCGGTCCGGCCGGCGGTGTCCCCGGCCATGGCCCGTTCGATGGTGTGCGCCACACCGATGGCGACTGCCGTGACGGCCCGGGAGATGGCGGCTAGGTCGATGGTCGGTTCGGGCTCGGCAGTGTTCATGGTCGATTCGGGCTCGACAGTGTTCATGGTTCACCCCACGACGAGAAGCGATCCGACGGGTCGGGCAGCCTGTCAGACATCAGTCTGCCTGATGCCGATGCTGCCCAGTTGGTGTTTCCTGGGGGTTACCCGGTTGTCGACATGTCGTGTGGCGCACCAGGAGTCCCGTATCGAGGAACATCTCGGTGCTGCTGGTGCTTCCTTGACCTGCGTCACACTGGGGATACTGATGTGAGCCGATGATCTGTAGTGACGTGGAGTAATTCCTTGCTTACGAGAGGTCGGTCATTATGCACCAGTCCATCTCGTGAGGCACGCCATACCCCCGGCTGCGACTACTCTCTGCCGCCCCCTAGCATCGGCCCATGACACCCGGAGAGGGGAGTCCGCTGGTGACTGCTGAGCATGGGCACACGAGGGAGGACGGGGCCGGTCCGGCATCGTCCACGAACGTGCTCGACGAAATCCTGGCCGGGGTGCGGGAGGATGTCGCACGCCGACAGGAGCAGATTCCGCTTGAGCAGATCCGGGAGCTGGCCGCCGCCGCGCCGCCGCCCCGAGACGCGTACGCGGCGCTGCGCCGGCCAGGTGTGGCGGTGATCGCGGAGGTCAAGCGCTCGTCGCCGTCGAAGGGACAGCTGGCCGAGATCGCCGACCCGGCCGAGTTGGCCGGCGAGTACGCCTCGGGCGGGGCCCGCTGCATCAGCGTGCTCACCGAGGGTCGGTGGTTCGGCGGGTCGCTGGACGACCTCGCTGCCGTCCGCGCCGCCGTCGACATTCCGGTGCTGCGTAAGGACTTCGTCGTCTCCAGCTACCAGGTGCACGAGGCCCGGGCCCACGGTGCCGACCTGGTGCTACTCATCGTCGCTGCCCTGGAGCAGAACGTCCTGGTCGGCCTCCTCGAACGGATCGAGTCGCTGGGCATGACCGCCCTGGTCGAGGTGCACGACGAGGAGGAGGCCGACCGCGCGTTGGAGGCCGGTGCGCAGGTGATCGGGGTCAACGCCCGCAACCTGCGTACCCTCGAAGTGGACCGGTCCGTCTTCGAGCGGATCGCCCCCGGCCTGCCCAACAACGTCGTGAAGATCGCCGAGTCCGGGGTGCGCGGGCCGCACGACCTGATCCGGTACGCCTCGGCCGGTGCCGACGCGGTGTTGGTCGGCGAGGGACTGGTTACCAAGAAGAGCCCACGCGAAGCGGTGGCCGAACTGGTCAACGCGGGCAACCACCCGGCCACTCCCCGTCCGGTCCGCTGAGGCGGATCGGCGCCGTGCCGGTCAGCGAGAGGACGACGATCCGATGAGCACGACCGCGCTGGCCTCGGCGGCCGGCCTACTGCCTGACCCCGACGGTCACTTCGGCCGCTACGGTGGCCGGTTCGTGCCCGAGGCGCTCGTCGCCGCGCTCGAACAGCTCGACACCGCCTATCGGCACGCCATGGCCGACGAGGCGTTCCAGGCCGAGTTCGGCGCGCTGCTGCGCGACTATGCCGGCACCCCGTCCCGGCTCTACCGGGCCGAGCGGCTCTCCGCACAGGTCGGGGCCCGGATCCTGCTCAAGCGGGAGGACCTCAACCACACCGGGGCGCACAAGATCCGCAACGTGCTCGGCCAGACGCTGCTGACCAAGCGGATGGGCAAGAACCGGGTCATCGCCGAGACCGGGGCCGGCCAGCACGGCGTGGCCAGCGCCACCGCCGCCGCCCTGCTGGACCTGGAATGCGTGGTCTACATGGGGGAGGTGGACATCGAGCGGCAGGCGCTCAACGTGGCGCGGATGCGCATGCTGGGGGCCACCGTGATCCCGGTGACCACCGGCTCCCGCACCCTCAAGGACGCGGTCAACGAGGCGCTACGCGACTGGGTGGCCAACGTCGACGAGACGCACTACCTGCTCGGCACCGCCTCCGGGCCGCACCCGTTCCCGGCGATGGTGCGCGACTTCGTTCGCGGCATCGGAGTCGAGGCCCGCCAGCAGTGCCTGGACCTCACCGGGGCGCTGCCCGACGCGGTCACCGCCTGCGTCGGAGGCGGCTCCAACGCGATCGGTATCTTCCACGCCTTCATCGGCGACGAGAGGGTCCGGCTCTACGGCTTCGAGGCCGGCGGGGACGGCGTCGCCACCGGCCGGCACGCGGCCAGCATCACCGGCGGTTCCTCCGGGGTGCTGCACGGTGCCCGCACCTACGTCCTGCAGGACGAGGACGGGCAGACCATCGAGTCGCACTCGATCTCGGCCGGGCTGGACTACCCGGCCGTCGGGCCGGAGCACGCCTGGCTCAACGACACAGGCCGGGCCCGCTACCTGCCGGTCACCGACGCCGACGCGATGGCCGCCTTCCAGCTGCTCTGCCGTACCGAGGGAATCATCCCGGCGATCGAGAGCGCGCACGCCCTGGCCGGCACCCTTGCGATCATTCCGACGCTGACCGAGGAACTCGGGCACCAACCGACCATCGTGGTCAACCTCTCCGGCCGGGGCGACAAGGACGTGCACACCGCCGGCACCTACTTCGGCATCCTCGACGGGGAGCAGGCATGAGCATCTCGGTCGCGTTCGACAAGGCCCGGGCCGAGGGCCGGGCCCTGCTGGTCGGCTGCATGCCCGCCGGGTTCCCGACCGTCGACGGCAGCATCGCGGCGATGGTCGCGATGGCCGAGGCCGGCGTCGATGTCATCGAGGTGGAGCTGCCCTACTCCGACCCGGTGATGGACGGTCCGGTGATCCAGCGGGCCAGCGACATCGCGCTCGCGGGCGGCGTACGCACCCGGGACGGGCTGCGCGTCATCGAGGCGGTCGCCGCCACCGGGGTTCCGGTGGTCACGATGACCTACTGGAACCCGATCGAGAAGTACGGCCCGGACGCCTTCGCCCGGGACCTCGCCGCCGCCGGGGGCACCGGTCTGATCACCCCCGACCTGATTCCGGACGAGGCTGACGAGTGGCTGGCCGCCTCCGACGCGTACGGCCTGGACCGCACGTTCCTGGTGTCGCCGTCGTCCACCGACGCCCGGATCGCCATGACCGTCAAGCACTGCCGGGGCTTTGTCTACGCCACCGCCCTGATGGGGGTCACCGGTGCCCGGGCACAGATCTCCGCCGCCGCACCCGCCCTGGTGGAACGGGTCCGGGCGGTCACCGACCTGTCGGTCGGGGTGGGGCTCGGCGTGGGGACCGGCGCCCAGGCGGCAGCCGTCGGCAGCTACGCCGACGGCGTGATCGTCGGCAGCGCACTGGTCCGGTGCCTGCTCGACGCACCCGACCAGACGACCGGACTGACCGCGTTGCGGGGGCTCAGCGCCGAGCTGGCCGAGGGCGTACGCGCCGCCCAACGGTGAACTCCGGAAGCCGTAGCCCATGTTGCTGACCGGCCCGGGGTGCCGCTGGCACGGGGTGCGACGGTAGCGTATGCAAGCGTGAACCTCGCCTCACTGTCCCCCCAGGCGGCCCTGCCCAGTCCCAGCACTGCGGTCTGGCAGCTCGGCCCGGTTCCGATCCGGGCATACGCCCTGTGCATCGTGCTCGGCATCGTGGTCGCCGCCGTGGTCACCGAGGTCCGGCTGCGTCGCCGGGGCGTGGCCCCCTGGGCGGTGCTGGACATCGCCGTATTCGCGGTACCGGCCGGCATCATCGGGGCCCGGATCTACCACGTGATCACCTCTCCGCAGGCCTACTTCGGCGAGGGCGGTAATCCGATCAAGGCCCTCTACATCTGGGAGGGCGGGCTCGGCATCTGGGGCGCGGTCGCCGGTGGCGCGGTCGGTGCCTGGCTCGCCGCCCGGCAGCTCGGCATTCCGCTGACCGTGGTCGCGGACGCGCTGGCCCCCGGGCTGCCGCTGGCCCAGGCGGTCGGCCGGGTGGGTAACTGGTTCAACAACGAGCTGTACGGCGGACCGACCACCCTGCCCTGGGGCCTTGAGGTGCACGAGATGTCGAACAACAAGGCGGTGCTCGACCCGGCCGGCAAGCCGATCCTCGAACCCGGGCTCTACCACCCGACCTTCGCCTATGAGGCGCTGTGGAACATCGGGGTGGCGGTGCTGGTCCTGCTGGTCGACCGGAGGTGGAAGCTCGGCCGGGGCCGGGCGTTCGCGCTCTACGTGATGGGCTACACGGCCGGCCGGTTCTGGATCGAGATGATGCGTACCGACCCGGCTAACGAGATCCTTGGCCTCCGGCTCAACGTGTGGACCGCAGTGCTGGTCTTTCTTGGCGCGTTGGTCTACTTCCTTTGGGTTCGTGGTCCGCGTGAGTACCTGATTCCGTTGGCCCCGGCCACCGCCGAGGCACCCGCCCGGACCAGTGACGTCGGCCAGGTGGACGTCTCTCGCAAGGTCGAGACCGCTGCGGTGGTGCCCCTCGGCTACCGGGTGGTGACCGAGGAGCAGTACCGGATCTATCAGGAGACCGGCGAGAGCCCGCCAGAGACCGCACCGGATCCGGCGGGTAGCCATAAACCCGCCGAGACCAGCACCGCCGACCGGGACACCGACAAGGAACCCGACACCGACAAGGACCGGGAGACCGACAACGACGGCGATGCCGCGCCGCGGCCGGCTGACCGGGACCGCTGAGCGAAGGAGCCGCACCGATGCGTACGGCGGTGGTGGTGGGGGCCGGTATCGGCGGTTTGGCCGCCGCAGGCGCCCTGGCCCGGTCCGGTTGGCAGGTCACCCTCCTCGAACGTGGCGACCGGATTCGCGCGGACCGTACCGCCCTGGTGCTGTGGCCCAACGGAGTACGGGCATTGCGGGCACTGGGGCTGGGCGGTGGGCTGGACGCCATCGCCACCCCGCTGCCCGACACCGGGATGCGCCGGCCCGACGGCCATTGGCTGGTGCAGCCGAGAGCCACGGCGACCGAGCGCGCCCCGGTGGTCGTACACCGGGAGGACCTGCACGATGCGCTCATCGCCGGCCTCGGCGATCGGGTCGAGATCCGTACCGGGGTGGCGGTGCGGACGGTGCGTACGACGGCGGGTGAGCGACCGGCGGTAGGCGACGAGCGGTCCACCTTCGAGGCCGACCTGGTGGTGGCGGCGGACGGGGTCGACAGCGTGGTACGCCGCCGGCTCGCCCCGGAGGCCACGGTGGTCAGCTCCGGATGTGCGGCCTGGCGTGCTGTCATCCCCTGGTACCGCGCGCCGCAACTGCCGCCGGACCGGCCGGTGGGCAGCGATACGCTCGGCGCCGGCTACCGGTTCGTGGCGGCGTCGCTGGGGGAGCGGGGATCGTCCGGCGGCTCCACCCGGGGCGGCATCTACTGGGTGGCGACCGCAGCCGGCGCGTCCCGGCCGGAGTCACCGGAAACCCAACTGGCCCTGCTCCGCCGGTGGTACGCCGACTGGCCGGCCCCGATCGGCGAGCTGCTGGCCGCGACCGAGCCGGACGATCTCGTGCAACAGGAGGTCCGCGAGCTGCGGCCGTTGCCTCGCCGGTACGGCTTCCCGGTCGGTCCGGGCGGCTTCGTCCTGCTCGGTGACGCGGCCCACGCGATGCCGCACCACCTGGGCCAGGGTGCCTGTCTGGCCTTTGAGGACGCCGCGACGTTGCAGGCGGTGACCCGAGAGGCCGTGCCGGGCAAGCCGTTGGGTGCGGCGGTGGAGTCCTACAGTGCGGTGCGGCTGCCCAGGACGGCGACCGTGGTACGGCAGACCCGTCGGATGTCTGCCGTGTTGCAGGCCCGGGGCCGGTTGGCACTACGGGCCCGGGACGCCGCCCTGGGCCGGATCACGCCGAGGCTGCTCGGCAGCGCCGCGTCGGCCGCCGTCCAGTGGGAACCGCCCCGCTGACGCCGTCACCACTGCGGATGGTCACCTCGGGTCGCGCCACATCGGGTACAGGGTCGGCCCGGCGGGCAGGTCGAGGGTGACCGGCAGTCGGGTGAAGCCGAGCCGCTCGTAGAGCGCCGCGTTCCGCGCGGTGCTGGCCTCCAGGTACGCCGGCTGGCCGGCCTCGTCGAGCTGGTCGAATCGGTATCGCAGCAGCGCCGCTCCGATGCCGTGGCCCTGTCGGTCCGGCCGGACCGCGATGAACGGCAGGTACTGGTGGTCCGCGTGGTGCGGGTGGTGCGTGGCCATCAGCTCGTCCAGGATCCGGAAGCGTCCGGCCGGCGCAGCGCCGATAAGCGCCTCGAACTGTTTGGCCAGCTGGTCGTCGGAAGCGGCCGGAACGGTGACGTCGACATTGAGCCAGAGCGCTACCCCGGCGAGGTCGGTGGTGGTGTGGACCAGCCCTTCGGCCATGGCGTGTTCGATGGCGGGACGGAAGAAGGCCGGGTGCCGCAGCGCCCGTTCGTCGGCATCCGGAAAGATCCATCCGCTGACCGGATCGGCGAGGAAGGCGGTGGCCAGCACGGTGGTCAGTTCGTCGAGTTCGGCCCCGGTGGCGGGCCGGACGTGGTGTCGTTCGGTGCTCATTGGTGCCTCCAGGCAGGCAGGGTGGTACGAGATGGCCGCGCGGTCACCGGTCGAACCGCGCACTGACGAGTTCGGGCTCTTGCTGGCGGTCGGACGGTGCCCAGTCTTCGGGAGACCGGCCGATACCGGCGTAGACCTGCGGGCGGGCCGTCCGGAGCAGCATTCCCCAGAACAGTCCGGCAGCGGCGGCGCAGCCGATCACGCTTGGCAGTAGCCAGGCCAGGTAGGCGGGACTGGTGGGGGCGAGCAGGGCGTCGAAGTTGACGACCAACACACCGAGGATGGCCAGTAGCGCGAGGGTGGCCGAGGCGGGGGCGACGACACGTTGCCACACGCTCTCACCGGTGTGCGGGTTCCGGCGGAAATAGCCGACGACCGCGGCGGAGGTGAGCGTCATCAGCAGCACCACGCCGACGGCGGAGAGCCCGCTGAACCAGGTGAAGAGGTCGATGACGGGGTCGCGTCCGGTGGCGGCGAAGCCGAGGACGACGACCACGGCGAGCAGGCTCTGTGCCGCCGAGCCGGCGATCGGGGCGCCGGTGCGGACGCCGATGTGGCTGAGGAACCGGGGCAGGACCCGTTCCCGGCCCAGGGCGAACAGATAGCGGGCGACGCTGTTGTGGAAGGAGAGCAGGGCGGCGAGGACCGAGGTGATGAACAGGAGGTTGGCGATGTCGGCCACCAGCACGCCGACGTACTGGGCCAGGGTGCCGAAGACCACGCCGGCTCCGGCCTCCGTCGAGGTGGCCACCACGTTCTCCGGGCCGGTGACCACGGTCAGCGCCCATGCGGAGAGCGCGTAGAACAGGCCGGTGAAGGCGACGGCGATGTAGGTGGCGCGAGCGACCGTACGCCTCGGGTCCTTGACTTCCTCGCTGTAGATGGCGCCGGACTCGAAGCCGGTGAAGGAGGCGATCCCCAGCGCCAGTACCGCCCCGAGTCCGGCGGTGAAGAGGTTGCCCGGGTTGAGACCGTCGAAGGTGACCATGCCACCGGCCGGGTTGCCCAGGGCAGCCACGTCGAAGACGGCTACCGCAGCGCATTCGAGGAGCAGCAGCACCGCCAGCACGGTGGCGTTGAGGTCCACCCGGAGCAGGCCGAGGATGCCGACCACCACCCAGGCGAGCAGCGCCCAGAACCACCAGGCCAGGCCGATGTCGAACTTCGTGTCGACGAAGTCGGCGACGATCGCGCCGAAGAGCCCGTACAGGCCGATCTGAATGGTGTTGTAGGCGGCCAGGGCGATGAAGGAGCCGGCGACGCCACCGGCCCGGCCCAGGCCGTTGGCGACGTAGGAGTAGAAGGCGCCGGCGTTGGAGACGTGCCGGCTCATCGCGGCGTAGCCGACCGCGAAGAGGCCGAGTACGGCGGCCAGCAGCACGTACGACACCGCGCCGCCGATGTTTCCGCTGACCGCGTACATCGTGGTGACCCCACCGCCCAGAACGGTGAGGGGCGCCGAGGCTGCCACGGTGAAGAAGACCAGATGACCTGTGCCCAGTCGGCCCCGTCGTAGGCCGTTCTCGAATGAGGGAATTTCCGCAGACATAGACGTTCCTCGGATGATTGGGGGTTGTCTCGATCGAGGCGTCTCGAACAGTAGGAGGATCCCGCTAATGCGGCAAATAAATCTCTATCAATTTATAAAATGTTTTGCAATGTTGCCAATCTGAGATGTGGATGTCGGGTAATCGGGGTTGAACGCAACGTGTTCATGGCGTACGGTCCGGCATCGATGTGGGCGCCAATCAACGCGTCCCGATGCCTCGTCAGGGACGGATACGGTGGACTACTGGCTCATTGGCGACCAGCGTCTGGCTGATCAGCTCTTTCTCATCGCACACGACAATCACACGGGTAAGTCGCTGGCCGGTCCGCACAATCTCGATACCGCACTGGCCGGCGCGGCCCTGGTCGAGTTGGCGCTTGATGGTCGGATCAAGTTCGTCGACGGCAGGATCCATGTCATCGACCATCGACTGTGGCGGGAGGAGGTCACCGACGAGGTGCTGACGGAAATGGTGCGGCGCGGGGACGGGCACACCACCCAAGCCTGGTTGGCACACCTCAGCCCCAGAATCCGTGAGCTGGTGGGCCGTCGCCTGGTGAACGCGGGCCTGGTGACGCGGCGGGAGAGCCGAGGGCTGACGATGCGGGTGTCTGTGCGTTGGCCAGGGGTCGAGCCGGATGTGGCGGCCCGGCCCAGGGTCCGGTTGGGGGCGGTGCTCAGTCAGCACGACCAGCTCGACGTCAAGACCGCCTCGTTGGCGGCGTTGGTGCATGCGGGAGGAATGGCGCGGGTGTTGCATCTCTTCGACCGGTCGGTCACCGACCGGCTCGGGGTCGCCAGGCGGCTACTGCCGCAGGTTCTCGTCGATCTGCTCGACGCTGTCGACCGAGTCGTCGCCGCAGCGACGTTGACCGTACGGCGCTGACTCGCGCGTTGCCCGTACGACGTTCAGCTGCTGTTTCCCCGACGAGTAAATCGGCGGACTCGGAGAGCCGTCCCGAGTTTTCGGTCGGCTTTATAAAATACACTTTCCATGAAGTAATCCAGGCGAATGCCATTGCCTAGCATGGATTACTGGCCGTTCCCGACTGGGTCAAGGTCTGTCCGTTGCCCAGCGTCACGGTCATCGACCAGGCTACGGCCGGGCCGAAGAGCTCGCTGGTGTCTGGATCATTGGGCGGAATTGTGCCCGATATTGTCGTGCCGCCGCTGATCGTGAGGCGGTAGCTGTTCGCGCCGACCCCTCCCGTGCTGCCGTGCCAACCGGTGGCGGAATTGGCCGTGCCGTTGCGGACCGTACCCGACAGGTGTAACGCCCAGCCCCTACCGGCCGCCCAGACACACTCCGTACGCGCACTGGCCGAGAGCGTCGCCTTCGTCGGAGTCGGCGTGCGGGGCGGGGCCGAGGACCGCGCCGGGCCGGGGGCCGGGTCCTGGGGCTGCGAGGGTGTCGACCGGGGTGGCGAACTGGGGCCGGTGGGTGTGGCCGTCACATCCGGGGTGACGATGTCGGTCGGCTCGGTGGTAAACGACGGCGACTCCGGGGTGGTGTCCACCGGCACGACATCGGTCGGCGGCTCTGCCTCCACCCGCCCTGGATCGGGCCGGGCGATCCATACCACCCCGACGGTGAGAAGGGCGGCGAACAGTGCGGCGGCGGGGATCAGCCAGCGGCGAGCCCGCCCGGTCGTCCTCTCCGCCGGCTGGTACCCGCCCGAACTTCCGGTCCCGGTGGCATCGGCCAACGGCTGGCCATCTGGTTTGCGGTGCCGTCCCCTGGCTCCGCCGTCGGTCTCCTCGGTGGGGCTGGCACTACCCGGACCGGCGCTACCCGAGCCGGCGGTAGCAGAGGACACGGTGGCGGCCAGGTCGTTGGTTCCCGAGTCGTTGGCGGCCGGGTCGGTGGGTGCTGGGTCAGTGGGCGCCGGGTCGGTGGGTGCTGGGTCAGTGGGCGCCGGGTCGGTGGGTGCTGGGTCAGTGGTGGGGGTCTGCGCATCGGACAGGAGGGCACCACAGAACGGGTTCCGGCAGTAGAGGTTGCCGCTCTTGTCCTGTCGTTGCCCGCAGGAACCGCATACGACAGCCATCCAAGCCTCCGCAGGGCCAGTCAGGTTTGCCGCATTCTATGGCTGGCACGACATCGGGACATGCTCACTTGGACAAACCCGGCCGTCCTATCAGGAATCGCTGTCCGTGAGGCGTCGCTTCGTTGTCGCTGCTCAGGGCGCGGGTACGGCGGCGGGCTCGGCGATACAGGCGGTACCCACTCGCCGGAAACCGGTGCGCAGGTAGACCCGGGCGATCTCCTCGCTGCCGGCGGAGAGGAACACCAGGTCGACGCCGTCGTCGCGCATCCGCCGGGCCAGTGCGCCGGTGACCGCCGCACCGAGGCCCCGTCGTCGGGCGGCCGGCAAGGTGGCCACCCCGGCGATCTCGGCCACGTCGCCCACCCGCATCGCCAATCCGCTCGCCAGTACGCCATCGGTAGCCGACTCGGCCAGGGCGCTCACCCGTCGGCCGGCCTCCGCCCGGGTCAACTCCTCGGCCAGGGCTTCGGGCGTCGTCTCGGCGCGGGCGGCGTCGCGTTCGGCCGGGCCGGCGTCACCGGTTGCGGTGCCGGGTGCGGCGAAGCCGACGGCGGCGACGGCCCGCCGGGCGGCGATGTCCGCGCCGAAGCTGCCCGAGGTGGTATCCACGATTCGCACCGGGATGTCGGAAAGTTCACTTGGTGCCGGCAGAGCGGCGGGATCCAGCACCATCAGGGGCGCCTCGAGTACGGAAAGGCCTGCCGAGCGGGCGACGGCCAGCAGGTCCGGGCACTGCTCGTGCACCCACTCGAACGCCTCGGGTACGCCCAGGTCGCGCTGCCGCTGCCGGACGGCGAGGATGTCGGCGGCCGACGGTGGGTCGGAAGCGTCCTGGCTGGGACGGGCATAGAACGGCCAACCATCGCCATCCCGGACGAAGAGGGTCAGTCCGCCGAACTCCTCCGGATGTCCTCCATCACGGGGCAGGGCATCGTAGAACGCCTCCAGTCGGGCAAACAGCTCATCGTTCCGTACGGCCACTGTGCGGGACCATCCTTCCCAAATGCTGGACGTGTGATCAATCTGTACTGGTGATGACTGGTGTGCCCTAACGTAGACTCAGCAACACCGAAGGGCCGACGTCGTCCCGACCAGGATTGAAGACTCGTGACGACAGGAGGCCCGGTGGCCCTTCCGTACCCTCAGCGACCGCACCTCACGCCAGACCGTTACCAGCCGGTTCCGCCAGCCGCTGGCCTGTACGACCCGGCCCAGGAGCGCGACGCCTGCGGAGTGGCCTTCGTCGCAGACCTGCACGGTCGCCGCTCGCACGACGTCGTGGCCAAGGGACTGTCCGCGCTGCGCCGGCTCGATCATCGAGGTGCTCGGGGAGCCGAGGAGAACACCGGCGACGGCGCAGGGATCATGATCCAGGTGCCGGACGCCTTCCTGCGGGCGGTCGTCGACTTCCCCCTCCCTCCCGCCGGGCAGTACGCCACCGGCCTGGTCTTTGTCCCGGCCGAGCCCGCCGCCGAGGCGCGCGCCCGCACCGTACTGGAGAAGTATGCGCTGGTCGAGGGAGTTGAGGTCCTCGGCTGGCGGGACGTGCCGGTGTGCCCGGACGACCTTGGTGTGACCGCGCTCGACGCCCGTCCGGCCATCCGGCAGGTCTTCCTCGCCGCGCACCGGCTCACCGACAGCCCGGCCGGTCGGGCCGGCGAGGCGTTGACCGGGATCGACCTGGACCGGGTCGCCTTCGCGGTACGCAAGCAGACCGAGCGGGAGACCGCCGAGCGGGGCATCCCGACGTACTTCCCGTCGCTGTCGGCCCGCACGATGGTCTACAAGGGAATGCTGACCCCGGACCAGTTGCCGGCCTTCTTTCCGGACCTGACCGACGAGCGGATCGCCAGCGCCATCGCCCTGGTGCACTCCCGGTTCTCCACCAACACCTTCCCGTCCTGGCCGCTGGCGCACCCGTTCCGGTTCATCGCACACAACGGCGAGATCAACACCATCCGGGGGAACAAGAACTGGATGCAGGCCCGCGAGGCGCTGCTGGCCAGCCCGGACCTGCCCGGCAGCATCAAACGGCTCTTCCCGATCTGCACCCCGGGCGGCTCTGACTCGGCGAACTTCGACGAGGTTTTGGAGCTGCTGCACCTGGCCGGCCGCAGCCTGCCGCACGCGGTGCTGATGATGATCCCGGAAGCCTGGGAGAACGACCCGGAGATGGATCCGGCGAAGCGGGCCTTCTACCGCTTCCATGCCAGCCTGATGGAACCGTGGGACGGGCCGGCGTCGGTCGCCTTCACCGACGGCTCCCAGGTTGGGGCGGTGCTGGACCGCAACGGGCTGCGCCCCGGCCGCTGGTGGCAGACCACCGACGGGCTGGTGGTGCTGGGCAGCGAGGCGGGCGTACTGGACCTCGACCCGGCCACGGTGGTGGCCAAGGGGCGGCTGCAACCGGGGCGGATGTTCCTGGTCGACACGGTGGCCGGCCGGATCGTGCACGACGACGAGATCAAGGCCGAGCTGGCCGGCGTCGCACCGTACACCGACTGGCTGCACGCCGGGCTGATCGAACTGGCCGACCTGCCAGCCCGGGAGCACACCGTCTACACCCACGACTCGGTACGCCGCCGCCAGCAGACCTTTGGCTACACCGAGGAGGAGCTGAAGATCCTGCTCGGCCCGATGGCGCGTACCGGGGCGGAGCCGTTGGGCTCGATGGGCACCGACACCCCGATCGCGCCACTCTCCACCCGGCCCCGGCTGCTCTATGACTACTTCCACCAGCTCTTCGCCCAGGTGACCAACCCGCCGCTGGACGCGATCCGGGAGGAACTGGTCACCAGCCTCCAGTCGACCATCGGCCCGGAGGGCAACCTGCTCGACCCGGGGCCGGCGAGCTGCCGGCAGATCGTGCTGCCGTACCCGGTGATCGACAACGACGAGCTGGCCAAGATCCTCTCTATCGACGAGGACGGTGACCTGCCCGGCTTCAAGGCGGTACGGGTCTCTGGGCTCTACCGCATCCGGGACGGCGCGGCCGGGCTCAAGGGCCGGCTGACCGAGATCTGCCGGCACGTCTCCGAGGCGATCGAGGACGGGGTCCGCATCCTGGTCCTCTCCGACCGGGACTCCACCGCCGACCTCGCCCCCATCCCGTCCCTGCTGCTCACCGCCGCCGTGCACCAGCACCTGGTACGGGAGCAGACCCGTACCCGGGTGGCGCTGATCGTGGAGTCTGGCGACTGTCGGGAGGTGCACCACGCCGCCGTCCTGATCGGCTACGGCGCAGCGGCGGTCAACCCGTACCTGGCCTTCGAGTCGGTGGAGGACCTGATCGCCACCGGCGCGTTGACCGAGGTGGAACCGCGCGCCGCCATCCGCAACTACGTCAAGGCGCTCGGCAAGGGCGTCCTGAAGATCATGTCGAAGATGGGCATCTCGACCGTGTCGTCGTACTGCGGTGCCCAGGTCTTCGAGGCGGTCGGCCTGGACCACCGACTACTACAGCGCTACTTCGCCGGCACCCCCGGCAAGATCGGCGGCATCGGCCTGGCCGGGATCCACGCCGAGGTCGCCGCCCGGCACTCGCTGGCCTGGCCGCCAACCGCCGCAGGTCGGGCCGGCGACCCGGCGCGGACCGGGCCGGCGACCGGCGACGCCGAGCCGCAGCGGCGGCTCACCGTCGGTGGCGAGTACCAGTGGCGACGCGACGGCGAACTGCACCTGTTCAACCCGGAGACGGTCTTCCTGCTGCAACACGCCACCCGCAGCCGGCAGTACGACGTCTTCCGGCAGTACACCGCCAAGGTCGACGAGTTGGCCGCCCAGGCCGGCTCGCTGCGTGGACTCTTCACCCTGCGCACCGGGGTACGCCCACCCGTGCCACTGGACGAGGTCGAGCCGGCCAGCGAGATCGTCAAGCGCTTCTCCACCGGGGCCATGTCGTACGGCTCGATCTCCGCCGAGGCGCACGAAACCCTGGCGGTGGCGATGAACCGCCTCGGCGGCAAGTCCAACACCGGGGAGGGTGGCGAGGACGTCGACCGGCTGCACGACCCGCAGCGCCGCTCGGCCATCAAGCAGATCGCCAGCGGTCGGTTCGGGGTGACCAGCGAATACCTGGTCAACGCCGACGACCTCCAGATCAAGATGGCGCAGGGTGCCAAGCCGGGCGAGGGCGGACAACTACCCGGCAACAAGGTCTGGCCGTGGATCGCCCGTACCCGGCACGCCACCCCGGGCGTCGGACTCATCTCCCCACCGCCGCACCATGACATCTACTCCATCGAGGACCTGGCCCAGCTCGTCCACGACCTCAAATGCGTCAACCCGGCCGCCCGGGTACACGTCAAACTGGTCAGCGAGATCGGTGTCGGCACCGTCGCCGCCGGGGTGGCCAAACTCAAGGCCGACGTCATCCTGATCTCCGGGCACGACGGTGGCACCGGAGCGTCCCCGCTCAACTCGCTCAAGCACGCCGGTACGCCGTGGGAGCTGGGGCTGGCCGAGGCGCAGCAGACCCTGCTGCTCAACCGGCTGCGGGACCGGGTCACCGTCCAGGTCGACGGTCAGCTCAAGACCGGCCGGGACGTGCTGATCGCGGCGCTGCTCGGGGCCGAGGAGTACGGCTTCGCCACCGCCCCGCTGATCGTCTCCGGTTGCGTCATGATGCGGGTCTGCCACCTGGACACCTGCCCGGTCGGCATCGCCACCCAGAACCCGACGCTGCGCGAGCGGTTCAACGGCAAGCCGGAGTTCGTGGAGAACTTCTTCCTCTTCCTCGCCGAGGAGGTTCGCGGCTACCTGGCCGAACTGGGCTTCCGCACCCTCGAAGAGGCGATCGGCCAGACCGAGCTGCTCGACTTCGCCCCAGCGGTGGCGCACTGGAAGGCCGGCGGAGTGGACCTGCGGCCCGTACTCCAGTTGCCGCAACTGCCGGCGGACGCCGCCCGGCGCGGCATCCGAGCCCAGGACCACGGCCTGGCGCAGGCTCTGGACAACGAGCTGCTGGCGCTGGCCGAGCCGGCGCTGCGCGACGGCACGCCGGTCCGGGCCGAGGTGCCGGTACGCAACGAACACCGAAGCATCGGTGCGATGCTCGGCGGTGAGGTGACCCGGCGGTACGGCGGGACCGGTCTGCCCACGGACACCATCGAGTTCGCCCTGCACGGCACCGCCGGCCAGTCACTCGGCGCGTTCCTGCCGACCGGGGTGACCCTGCGGCTGTACGGCGACGCCAACGACTACCTCGGCAAGGGCCTCTCCGGGGGTCGGATCGTGGTCCGGCCGGACACCGCCGCACCGTTCGTCAGCGCCGACGCCGCCCCGGGGGTACGCGCCGAGGACCAGATCATCGCCGGCAACACCCTGCTGTACGGCGCCACCGCCGGTGAGGTGTTCCTGCGCGGCCGGGTGGGGGAGCGGTTCGCAGTCCGCAACTCCGGCGCGGTGACCGTGGTCGAGGGCGTCGGTGACCACGGCTGCGAGTACATGACCGGTGGCACGGTGGTGGTGCTCGGCCCGACCGGGCGCAACTTCGCCGCCGGCATGTCCGGCGGTACGGCGTACGTCCGGCGGCTGGATCGGCAGCGGGTCAACACCGAGCTGGTCGACCTCGCGCCGCTGACCGACGACGAGCGGGTGACCCTGCACAACCTGGTGCAGCGGCACTTCGCCGAGACCGATTCCGCCCTCGCCGAGGAGCTGCTCAAGCACTGGCCGGAGGCGGTCGAGGAGTTCACCGCCGTGGTCCCCCGGGACTACAAGCGGGTAATGGAGATCATGCGGGCCGCCGAAGCCGCCGGCCACGACGTCGACGACGCGGTGATGACCGCGCTGGCCGCCCCGGCGACCGGCCCGGCCGCACCGGTCGCCCCCGCCCCGCGGGCGTCCCAGGAGGTGGCTCGTGCCTGACCCGAACGGTTTCCTGCGCCACGGACGGCAGCTTCCGGCCCGCCGGCCGGTGCCGGTACGCATCGCCGACTGGCGGGAGGTCTATCCGCCGGCCGACGAGGTGCTGACCCGGCAGCAGGCCACTCGGTGTATGGACTGCGGTATCCCGTTCTGCCACGACGGCTGCCCGCTGGGCAACCGCATCCCGGACTGGAACGATTTGGTCCGTACCGGGGGCTGGGCAGCGGCGATCGAGGCGCTGCACGCCACCAACAACTTCCCGGAGTTCACCGGGCGGCTCTGCCCGGCCCCGTGCGAGGCCGCCTGCGTACTGGGCATCGGTGACGACCCGGTCGCCATCAAGCAGGTCGAGGTCGAGATCATCAACCAGGCCTTCGACCGGGACCTGGTCATCCCGGCCCCGGTCGCGGCGCCGACCGGCAACCGGGTCGCCGTGGTCGGCTCCGGTCCGGCCGGGTTGGCCGCCGCCCAGCAGCTGGTCCGGGCCGGCCATGCGGTGACCGTGTACGAGCGCGACGACGCGATCGGCGGTCTGCTGCGGTACGGCATCCCCGACTTCAAGCTGGAGAAGCAGCACATCGACCGGCGGATAGCCCAGCTGGCCGCCGAGGGGGTGCGCTTCGAGGCTGGGGTCGACGTCGGCGTGGACGTCACCGCCGAGCAGTTGCGCGCCGAGTACGACGCAGTGCTGCTGGCCTGCGGGGCGCTGGCCGGTCGGGACACCCCGGAAACCCCGGGGCGGGCCCTACGCGGCATCCACCAGGCGATGGAACATCTGGTCGCCGCCAACCGGGTGGTCAGTGGCCAGGCTGAGCCTGCCGATTCCTCGCGACTGCGGGGCTCGCAAGCTCACTCCTCGCGCTCGGGCGAGGACTCGACTCCGATCGACGCCGCCGGTAAGCATGTGGTGATCATCGGCGGCGGCGACACCGGGGCGGACTGCCTGGGCGTGGCCCACCGGCAGGGCGCGGCCGGCGTACACCAGCTCGACCAGTACCCGCAGCCGCCGCGTACCCGGGATGGGGAGCGTGACCCGTGGCCGACCTGGCCGTGGATCCTGCGTGACTACCCGGCCCACGAGGAGGGCGGCGAACGGGTCTTCGCGGTGGCGGTGCAGGAGTTCGTCGACGACGGCACCGGTGCGGTACGGGCGGTCCGGATCGCCGAGGTCGCCGTGGAACGGCGGGACGGCCAGCGGATCGTGACGGTGCTGCCCGGTACGGAGCGGGAGCTGCCGGCCGACCTGGTGCTGCTGGCGATCGGCTTCGAGGGCACCGAGGAGCAGCCGCTGCTCGACCAGTTGGGGCTGGCCCGCAACGGGCGGGGTGCCATCGACGCCCGATCGGACTGGCAGACCAGCACCGATGGGGTCTTCGTCGCCGGGGACATGCATCGGGGTGCCTCGCTGATCGTCTGGGCCATTGCCGAGGGGCGGGCCGCCGCCGCGGCGATCCACGCCTACCTCGGCGGCGTGGCAGAGCTGCCAGCCCCGGTCAGCCCGTCGGCCCGCCCACTCGCAGCACGCTGACACCACGGCCACGGGGCAGGTGCGCGGGGGAGTCGGCCGACGGCGGCAGTGGTTGGCCGACTCCGGTGTGGGTAATCAGCGACGGCCTCGGGGCGAGAGAACGGGTTGCGCAGCGATGCGATGATCTCCGCAGCATCGGCATAGTCCCCTGTGGAGTCACGGATGGTCTGGACGGCGCAACCGAGACCGCGTTCCCTCCCCTCCGGGATCGCGGACCGGCTGGCGACGGTACGCGGCAGCGTTGACGAAGGACGACTACGCAGACCTGTTGGCGGGTCGATCGCCGGGAGTTCAGCCTGCCGAATCACCCGGCCACCGGGGTCAATCTGCTCGCCCGCCCGGCGCAGCCACCCGGAGCGGCCGCTGCGGAGACGGGCCGGGCCGCCAGAGCCTTCCCGACCGTGCTGCTCGGGGCGCACCTGGACACCGTCTGGGGCAGCCCGGGAGCGGACGACAACGCATCCGGGATCGATCGCTGACCTTGTCGCGGCCACCGCCGTGGCCGTGACCCACCGATAGGGGCGGTCAGGACGCCTACCGCCAGGGGAAAGGCGCTCGTGTCGGTACCGGCTGTTAGCGTGCTGCGAGCTTCCGGATGTGGGGATTTGTCGCGGAGTTTCGACGCTCCACAATCGACGAAAGGCGCGTGATGGGTTGGTTACCGGCGGGGGACTCGCATGAGATCTCCCTGGTGGACGGCAAGGTGGTGGCGCGCTCGACCGGCAGTCGCGCCACCGGCCGACCGCTGAAGACGCTTCCGAAGGCGTTGCGGGAACATTCCGAAGTGGAGCGGTTGCGCCGGCTCGCGGAGTGGCTGGACCGACACGACGCCACATGCCTCGCGCAGGTCAACGCGTGGTTGGTGTCGTCCCTCCCGGTGCAGACCGGGCTGCTGGCCAAGGTGTGGCCGGACCCGTCGTGGCAGGACATCCTGCGGGACCTCGTCGTGGTCGGTGCCGACCCGGAGGAGCCGGGCTTTCTGCGCGAGGTCACCGGTTCCGGTGAGTTGCGTCTGGTCAACCTCGATGGCGAGACCATCCGGATCTCGCCGGAGACCGTGACCCTGCCGCATCCGGTGCTTCTCACCGATCTGGACGACCTGCGCGAGTTCGCTACCGAACTGGGGATTACCCAGCGGGTCGAGCAGCTTCACCGGCGAGTCCTGGCGAAACCCGCCGAAATCAAGGAAAAAGCGACGACTGTCTCCGACTTCAACAACACCAGGGTCGCCAGAGGCGTGACAGCACGGGCGGCATCCCTTGGCTACCAGTCGACCCGTGACCGGGTCACCTGTCGGATCTGGGAGGCGGGTTGCCTTGTCGAGGCGACGATGTGGTTCGACGACGACTACTGGAGTAGCGAGGCGACCCTGGGCCACCTGCGCTGGAACCCAATGAACGCTCAGCAGCCAATGCGGCTTGTGGACGTTGGTCCGGTGGCCTGGTCGGAGGGGATGCGGATGGCGACTGCGCTGGGCGGCAGCCCGGTCGGAACGGGAAAGGACGCGTGAGCGGCGTGACCACCGAGGTCGAGAACATGCTGGCGGCCGGTGCGATAGTGCCGCCCGACACCGACGGCGCGGGCGAGCAGGCCGTACCGTTCACCGCCCGGACGTACCAGCATCCGGTGCTCGGCGAGCGGGTCGTGGTCCGTTTGGTCGACGCTGACCTGGGGGTCGGTGAGGACACCGCGATGGGCTTCCTCGGCCTGAACCGGGTAGACGAACCGGCCACGGTCGGTCTGGGCCTGCGCCAGGCGCTGGGTTTCCCGGAGTGGGTGCTGGTGCACCACCCGGACGACGGCCATCATGCGCTGGCGGTCATGCCGGAGTTGCAGCGGATCGCCAAGCAGGCATGGTCCAAACCGAAGGCCGCGCTGGACGCCTACCACGCGCTCGCCGGCCGGCTGGACCGGTCGGTACCGCATTTCCTGCCGACCTTCTACGAGCAGGCCGGGCGGGTGTTCCTCGCCGCCGACCAGGACGCGTACGCGGCACAGATGTTCAACCGGGCCCGTAAGGCAGAGACCGAGCACGGACTGGAGATCGATCCGGACCGGTTGGACGCGGTATACCTGGAGTTCGCGCTGGCCAAAGCGGTGTCTGTGAGTGCACTCGCCGGGTACGCCAAGGACCTGGCCGCCCGCCTACCGGCCGAGGCAGCACTGGACAGGTTCTGTGTGTTGGCGATCCGTAGCGCGGGGGCTGGGCTCGTGCCGTCCACGCAGGTGTCGACTGCGATCCGCCGCCTGGTCCGGGCGGCCGGGAAGGCGGGCGGCAAGGACGGTCTCGCGGCGGCCGAGGCGCGGGAGCGGGCGTACCTGAGAGAACTTCTTGGGCTGCCGGTGTTGGCAGAGGTTCCGATCAGCTGGTGGCAGGCCAACCTGCCGGCCCTGGTCGTACTGGCCGAAGACGATCGGGCCGTACGCGGCGTGCTGCTGAACCTCATGCACGACGACCGGAACGAGTTGCCACAGTGGCTGGATGTCCTGACCGAGACCGGCGCCATCGCGGGCCTCTACGACGGCGGGCTGCCGGTCGCCGAGCGGCCGGAGGACGGCTCGGTTGGCTGGCTGCGGCGGTTCCTCAAGGCGGTCGGGTACGCTCCGACGCGCCAGCCGGCGTTGCTGGAGCTCGTGGAGCGTTCCGCCGACCAACTACGCGGCGAACTCGGCACGACCGGCGAGACGATCGATCCCGGTGCGGACCTCGATCTCCTGGACTTGCTGTTGAGCCTCGACATCCCCGTCCGGGTTCCGGGAGACAGAACTCAGTTGAACCTGACGGGCTGGTCCCGGGGCGAGGGCCAGCGGGACCTGGTGGCGTTGGCGGGTGACACCCGCTTCCACGCCGCTTTCCGGCAGGCTGCCGACCGGTTCGGCACAGGTGATTCAGGGACCGTACGGCAGCTGGTCGCGACGCCGGGTGGACGTGTGCTGTTCGGTGACTGGCTGCGGGCGAAGGTCCGTACCTCCTTCGCCGTCGGCCTGCCGCACCTGCCCGAGGCGGTACAGCAGTTGCTGTGGCTACCGGGGGAGGCACTGACACTGGCGGCGGACGAGATCGCCAACGCGGCCACCACCGATCTTGCCGAGCAGGTCACGCGGAGCCTGCGCGGCGGAGTTCTCGATGAGCTGTGCTGGCCGGCGTGGGAGGAGGCGCTGGCCGAGGTGGGCCAGGAGCGCCAGATCCGGATGGACGCCTGGCCCTACATGATCCTCATGGGGGCGACCCGGGTCTGCGTGATCGGCGCGGAAGGCATCGTACTTCGTCACGACCTGCGGATTCCGCACAATGACGTGTGGGGCGAACCGGGATGCCACTACGTGGACGGTGACCTGCTCGTCTACTGGGACTCCCGCGAGCTCGGCGGTCACCTGCGCGGCTACTGGCACTCGTCCGCCGAAGCGCCGCAACCCCTGCTCGGCAATCGCAACCGCAACCAGCCCCGTACTGGCTCGATCACGTTGGCGTTGCCGGGCGGGGGGCGGACCACCGGCCGTGGCGTACTGCACGCCGGCGACACCGCGGTGCCCGACGAGCGGGAGGTGATCACCGACGGAACGTCGTATTGGGTGTATCGCAGCGACACCAGAGACGAGCGCGGGTGGCACGAATACGACCCGGCCACCGGGGCGGTCGGCCGGCGCAGCCTGCCCGGGTTCCTGGCCGACGCGCTGCGTACCGCCCCGGTCGGCAGCACCCTGTCGGAAAGCGAGAGCTGGCTGCGACCGGCCCTGTCGGATCGGGCCACCTCGGCCGCCGTCCCGGTGGACGGCCTGCTCGGCTGGCGGGTGGTGCGGCTGCCCGACGGGTCGACGCGGGGCGAGGACCTGGCCGGGCGCACGGTCACCGTTCCCAGCGGTATCCCGATAGGTGCCGTCGCGCTGCCCGGGGATGACCGCCCCCGTGCCCTCCTGAGTAACCACACGCTGGTCGACCCGGACGGGGTGGTCTCGTCCGTCGCCGGGTCACCGAAGAGCCGGAACCACCCGCCGGAGGCCGCCCCGCTGCCGTGGCAGGAGTTCGCCGGCAACCTGGTAGCCCGCGACCCGGCTGGCTCCACCGCGTTGCGGCGGATTGACCGGGACTCCGTGGCGTCGCTGTTCAAGGCCGCGATCGAGGCGTACGCCGCAGAGCAGGCGGCGGCCAAGGCCAAGGAGGCAGCGCAGACCACGAACCCGGCATCCGGTACGGCGCAGCCGGCCGCTGTCGACGACCAGCCTGACCCGCTGACCGAGCTGGTCCGTTCGGTGCTGCCGCAGATCAGCCACGACGGGCTGGTGGCCGGAGTGGTCGGGGTGCTGCGGTTCGCCGCCCGGCTGCAACCCGATCTCGACAAGCTGGCGAAAGGGCTTGCCGCGGCGCTGACCGGCGCTCCGCCGAACCCGGACGAGGAAGCGTTGACCGGTCCCACCGACGAGCAACTCGGCGAGGCGCTGGACGGTCTGACCAAGCTCAGCCAGTGGAGCTGGAACCGAGAACCCGCTAACACCTTCAGGCAACTGCGAGCGATCAGTCGAGCCCAGGAGGGCACCACGACCACTGACGCCACCACGGCCAGCGAGGGCGCACCGGCGGCTTTGGAGGTGCGCCTGCACCTCGACGGACCGGACATCCCAGACACCGTCGTGAGGTGGCCGGATTTCCTCGACCGGTCTGGGGCGGTGGCGTACCGGGCGGCGCTGGCGACCACGCCGGCGGAGCACCAGCAGACGTTGCGGGCGCTGCTCGCCGAACTGGACGGGCTCGGCCTGACCACCGCCACCGAACCGGCCCGCTGGCGCAGGCTCGTTTTGCACCTGGAGGAGAGCCACCTGAAGTCGGCCGAAGACCATCGAAAGGGCCGATCGAGAGGCATCCTATCGCTGGCCGACGGGGCGTTCCTCATGGTCCTCGAACAGAGGAAAGTGGATTCGGGCTACCACTTCACCACGCTGTTCCACGACCCGACGGGGGTGTTCGACGTCCCGGCCCCATACACGGTGCCTTCCTCCCAACCGGTGGGGGAGACCCGGCCGGCGGGGTGGCTCGCCACATTTCTCACCGAGTGGGCTGAACGCGGCCCGGCACCCTGGCGACCCGAGGCGGCCGAAAAGTTCGCCGAACTGACCGGGGTCACCCTGACCACCGCCAAACTGGTGCTGGCCGGCATGTTCCAGGTCGACAGCGAGCGTCCGCTCCCAGCCGAAGTGCGCAAGACCCTAGCGGTCAAGGCAGCCGAGATCAGGATTGCTTTCGACACGCTGGGTGCGGTGAATGTCGGGATCCGCCGGGCCGTCGCCTCGGCTCTGCTGCCGGCCGAACCCAGCAGGCTGTGGACGGACGGCCCAGACGTGATGGCCGCCGCCGAGATGTGGAACAGGTCGGAGGGCCGGCGCGTTTCCGTGCCCGAGGAACTCCTCGTGGGTGCGACCAAATCGCTCCGTACTAATTGGGGGCCCGATCAGGCACTGCCCGCGTTGCTCGACCCGACCGCCGCACCGGAACTGAGCAACGATTTGAGCTGGGTGATCCAACATGACCGGGCCCAGCCCGCCGATCACCACGCCAAGGGCTTCACCGGCCAGGTGTTGACGTCGACCATCCCGCTGATCGCGTGGGCAGCCCATGAGTTGCCCGCAGGGCATCCGTTCCGGGCCGCGCTGCCGGCTGCGCTCGCCGCGGTGCGGGACCGGCTGGCCAACCCGGCGCTGCTGCTCGACCTTAACCGGTATGTCAGGCTCAGCTCGTTCCGCAAGGTGGCTGGCGCACCGTCGGAGACCGGTGCCGGCTGGGAGCGGTACGGCGCGGTCATCATGGCCACCGGCGACGACCAGCCGTCGCCTGCCCTACGAGTGGTCCTACTGGACGAGGACGGCAGCGACCCGTACCTGCCGGCACTGCGCGGAGACTCGCAGCAGCCCTTCGAGATCGAGGCGGCCCTGTGGACCGCTCGTGACCCGAAGTTCGCCGCGCTGCTCGCCGATCCGGGTGAGCCGGTTGCCGGGACGCGGGACCCGGACGGCACCTGGTGGCCACAGGACCCGACCCGGTCGGTGCCCGAGCTGGTCGCCGAGGTCACCGCCGAGCACGGCCTGAGCAGCGACGCCGCTGCGGTGTACCTGATGCTGCTGGCCATGCCGGACCCGACGGACCGCAACGTGGCCCGGTGGACCGGCTGGAAGCCGGCCCGGCTCAAGGCGGCTCGCGCCGAACTGGCCGGCACCGACCTGGTGGTGGAGGCCACCCGCTCCCGGGCCGGACGGACACTGTTCCTACCCGGGGCGTGGCTGGCACGCAGCAGCCCACACGTGCCGATCGAGCAGTGGAAGGCCGTGCTGTTCGGCGTATCCGGCGACGGCGAGGCGCCGCTCGGGGTGACCGTACCGGTCGAGCCGGTCCCGGACTTCTACCGGCGAGCCTGGCAGCGGCTTCGGGACGGCGACGTTCCCCACTTCGAGCAGCTCCGGCACAGCGGTAAGCGCCGCTAGCGCCGTAGGCGGTCGGTGCCGCGCTGCGGCGCCGACCGCCCCACCCCGCGACATCATGCTCCGGCGTGCCGCCGGAACAGCCAGCAGAGCGGCATGCCGCCGCACGTCTGCACGAACCCGAGTGAGTAGAGAGATCGAGGAAGATCCCGTGACCGTGACGGAACAGGTAACACCCACCGAGGCTGCCGACCAGGCGCAGGTCCTGTCGGCCGAGCAGCGGTACGCCGCCGAACTGGCCTTTCTCGCCGCGTACGACGACGGCGCCCGGCCGCCGGGCTGGCGACTCACCCCGCGCGCCGTGATCACGTTCATCTGTGGCAGCGGCGGCGAGAAGCTCACCCTGCCCGCCGAGCGGCGTGCCGCTGACGGTGGCGACCTGCCAGCCACGATGGTGATCCCGCCCAAGTTCGTCGGTGAGCGCGGGCTGGTGGAGCGCTGTGTGGTCACCCTGGCCGGCGAGCGTGGCCTGCTGCTGGTCGGTGAGCCCGGTACCGCCAAGTCGATGCTCTCCGAACTGCTGGCCGCCGCGGTCTGCGGCACCAGCGCCCTGACCGTGCAGGGCACCGCCGGCACCACCGAGGACGCCTTCCGGTACGGCTGGAACTACGCGCTGCTGCTCGCCCAGGGGCCGAGCCAGCAGGCGCTGGTCGACTCCCCGGTGCTCACCGCGATGCGTACCGGCCGGGTCGCCCGCATCGAGGAGGTGACCCGCTGCCTGCCGGAGGTGCAGGACGCGCTGGTGTCGATCCTGTCCGACCGGCGAATGAACGTGCCCGAACTTTCCGGCACCGACGAGGGCCTGATCCGGGCCGTACCCGGGTTCACCGTGATCGCCACCGCCAACCTGCGTGACCGGGGCGTGTCGGAGATGTCAGCCGCGCTCAAACGGCGATTCAACTTCGAGACGATCCACCCGATCGCCGACGCGGCCACCGAGACCGACCTGGTACGTCGGCAGGCCACCGCCGCAGTGCAACGCAGTGGTGCGCCGTTCGCCGTGGACGATGCCGTCCTGGAGGTCCTGGTCACCGTCTTCCGGGACCTGCGCGTCGGCCGGTCGGCCGAGGGCTGGGACGTGGAACGGCCGGGCACGGTGATGTCCACCGCGGAGGCGGTGCAGGTCGCCGCCTCACTCGGGCTGGCTGCCGCCTACCTTCCGGGCGGGGACGCCCTGGACCTGGTACCCGGACACCTGCTCGGCGTGGTGCACAAGGACGACCAGAACGACCACGGTCGGCTGCTCGGCTACTGGGACGGCCCGGTACGGCGCCGCGCCGAGGACGGTTCGCCGATGTGGCGGCGGCTCTGGGACCTGCGGGAGAGCCTGCGGTGATAAGTCCTACGGTGACCAGTCCTGTCGGGACGAGCACGGTCGGTGCGGCCGACGACCCGAGGACGGTTCTTGACACCCTCGCCGGGGAGATGCGGCCGTACCTGATCGGGGTCCGCCACCACAGCCCGGCATTGGCAGCGGTCGTCCCGGCGCTGCTGGACGCAGCCGACGCCGAGGTGGTCTGTGTCGAGTTGCCAGCCGAGTTCCAACCGTGGCTGGCCCACCTGGCCAACCCCGCGACCAAGGCTCCGGTGGCGTTGGTCGGGGCGCACAACGACGGGCCGATGGGCTTCTATCCGTTCGCGGACTTCTCCCCGGAGCTGGCGGCGATCCGCTGGGCCCGGGAGCGCGGGGTCGAGGTGATCTGCTGCGACCTTCCGTTGGCTGACCCGGGCTGGTCGGAGACCGGCACCGAGCCGACGGGGGTCGAGGACAGCACCTCGGACCTGCGGTCCGCGCCGGATGCGGTTCGGCCCGGCTTCGCGGACGCGCTGGGCACCAGCGGAACCGGCCGCGCCGGTGACGACATGTGGGACCGAGTGGTCGAGGTGCGTGCGCCCGGCTGCCCGGCCGAAGCGGTACGCCGGGCAGCGCTCGGTGTCGGTTGGGCGATGCGCCAGGATTCCGGTTCCGATGGCGGGGTGCCGGCCCGAGATCTGGCCCGCGAGCAGCACATGCGTCGGGTCATCGCCGAGGCGGGTGCCGGAGGCCGCCGGGTGGCGGCCGTGGTCGGTGCCTTCCACGCCGCAGCACTGGTGCCGAAGTCGCCGAGCCCCACCCGTGACCTCCCGGCCGCTTCGGGGGTAGGCGAGGTAGTCACACCCGACAGCCTGTCCAGTACCGCGACGAAGACAGCCAACGCACCGGTTACCGCCTCGCAGGTCACCGCCGCACAGGTCGTCACCTCGCTGGTTCCGTACGCGTTCGACCTGCTCGATTCCCGCTCCGGCTACGCGGCGGGCATTCGTGACCCGCGCTGGCAACAGGCGGTCTTCACCGCCGGTGGTGATCCGGAGCAGATTCGGGCCGCCACCGCACGGGCGGTCACCGACCTGTGCCGGGAACTCCGCTCGGGCGGGCACACCGCAGGCACCGGCGAAGCGGTCGAGACCGTACGGCTGGCTGACGACTTGGCCCGGTTGCGTGACCTGCCGTCGCCGGGGCGGGGCGAACTGATCGAGTCGGTGACGACCGTGCTCGGCCAGGGGGAGCCGTTCGGTCGCGGCCGGGCCCTGGCCCGGGCGCTCGACACCGTGCTGGTCGGCACCGAGCGGGGCCGGCTCGCCCCGGGCACGCCGCGTTCCGGCCTCGGCCCGTCGGTGGAGTCCGAACTCGCCGCACTGCGACTGCCCAATCCGGACGATCCGGGTGCCCGGGAAATTCGGCTCGACCCGCTCCGCTCGGAGCTGGACGGTCGTCGGGAGATCCTGCTGCAGCGGCTGCTGGTCTGTGGGGTCGGCTACGGCCAGCAGATCGAGGTCGTCGGCACCGGCGACGGCACCGCCCTTACCACCCGGTGGCAGTTGTCCTGGACACCGTCCGTTCCGGCCCGGCTCGACCTGGTCAACGTACGGGGGGTGACCGCTGCGCTTGCCGCCATCGGAACGTTGCGGGAGCGGTTCCGGCGGGAGTCAGCCGAGGGCGGATCGACCTGCGCGCAGATCCTCGCCGGCCTGCGCGAGGCGGCCAACTGCGACCTGCCCGATCTGGTGGCCGACCGGCTCAGCCTGGCCGCCGCCGTCCTGCCGGCCGCCGGCACCCTCGCCGAGTTGATGGCCGCGCTCGACCTGTTGGAGGCACTCCGTCGGCAGCACCTTCCGGGCACCACACCGGAGTGTCGCGCGCAGGCGGCCGATCTCGCGGTCATCCTGCTGGACGCGGCTGTGCGTGGACTGCCCGGCATGGCCGGCAGCGACCAGACCGACGACGCGGTGGCACTGGTCGCGCTCGGGGTTCGGGCCGGCGAGCATCGGCTCGGCCTGCGCCTCGACGATGCGCTGGGCTACCTGACCCGGGCCGGTTCCCCCCTGATCCAGGGGGCGGCCCTCGCCGCCCGGGTACTGCTCGGCCTGGACGATTCGCACACCCTCGGCGGCCGGGTCGCGGGTTGGGTCGACGCCGCCACCGGCCCGGACGGCCGGCGGCAGCTGCACCGCCTGCTGGCCGGGCTGCTCACCGCCGCCGGCCCGCTGCTGCAATCGGCTCCGGCCGCGCTCAACCCACTGCTGGACCGGATCGAGCGGCTTACCGACCAGGAGTTCCTGGACCGGTTGCCGGCGATGCGCGGGGGGTTCGACATCCTCACCCCGGCCGCCCGGGACCGGCTGCTGCGGACCGTCACCGAACGTCTCGGGGATCGGATCGACCTGGCCCTCTCCGCCCCGCCCGAGCTGCTGGCCCGCTGGGCAGCCGCGGACACGGCCGCGATGGCGGCGTTGTCCGCATTGGGCATCCCGCTTCTGGCGCCAGCGGACAGTGCCGAACGGCCAGGCGGGGAGGAGTCTGCGGCGGAGGAGTCCGCCGTGCCGTCCCAACCGCAAGCGGTACGACGGTTCGGGCCGGCGGACCGCTGGCGGCTGTTGTTGGGACGGGAAACCGAACAGCTGTCGGACGACACCCGCCGGTACGCGTACGCCCTGGACGAGCTTTACGGTGCGGGCCGGGGTGAGGGCACGACGGACTTTCGCCGGGGTACCGGCTTCGGCCCAGGTGCCGGTGGTGGTAGCGGTGGCGGCCAGGGAGCCTCCTTCCCGACTGCCCGGGAGTGGGCGGACGAACTCGACGCCCTGTTCGGCCAGGACGTCCGGGAGGAGGTCATCGCCCGGGCCGTCGAGGCCGGACGTACCGACGTCATCGCCGAGCTCAACCCGGACCAGGTGCGCCCGTCGGTGGAGCTGTTGACCTCGGTGCTCTCCCTGGCCGGTGGGATGCCCGAGCAGCAGCTCGCGCGGTTGCGGCCGCTGGTGAAGCGGCTCGTTGAGGAACTCACCCAGCAGCTCGCCACCCGGTTGCGGCCGGCGGTGACCGGGCTGAGCACCCCGCGCCCGACCCGCCGTCCCGGTGGCCGGCTCAATCTCGCCCGTACCCTGCAGGCGAACCTGGCGCACACCCGCCAACTCGACGACGGCCGTACTGTCGTGGTGCCCGAGAAACCGGTGTTCCACACCCTCGCCCGGCGTGAGGCCGACTGGCGTTTGATCCTCGTGGTCGACGTGTCCGGCTCGATGGAGGCGTCCGTGGTGTGGTCGGCGCTGACCGCCGCCGTGCTGGGCGGGGTGCCCGCGCTCTCCACCCACTTCCTCGCCTTCTCCACCCAGGTCATCGACCTGACCGACCGGGTCACCGACCCGCTGTCGTTGCTGCTGGAGGTACGGGTCGGCGGCGGGACCCACATCGCCGCCGGTCTCGCCCATGCCCGGTCGCTGGTGACCGTGCCCAGCCGCACGATCGTCGCGGTGGTCAGCGACTTCGAGGAGGGCTACCCGCTCTCCGGGTTGCTTGGCGAGGTCCGTTCGTTGGCCAGTTCCGGTGTCCACCTGCTCGGCTGTGCCGCGCTCGATGACGGCGGCAAGCCGTGCTACTCGATACCCGTTGCCCAGCAACTCGTCGCGGCCGGAATGCCGGTCGCCGCTCTCAGCCCGCTCGAACTCGCCCGCTGGGTGGGCGAACGCGTACGCGGAGGATCTCGTTGACGCACACTGATTCCACCAGCAGCACGCTCAGCCAGCTGCCGCCGGTGGCACCGCAGGTCACCGCAGCGGCGGTGGCCGACCTTACGCCCCGCCTGCGCAAGAAGCTGGACGCGACGGTCGAATCGCTCGCCGCGCTACCGATCACCGTGTCGGACGACGGCATCCACCTTGAGTGCGGGGCGGAAGCGATGGTCACCCTGGCGGTCGGGCCGTCCGGTGTGATCACCGATGCTGACCAGGCCCGGTGTACCTGCCTGCTGGCCCCCCGCTGTCTGCACCGGGCGGCCGTGCTGACCGGGTGTCCGGTTGCCGATCCGGCAGCGGTCCCCGACGCGGCAAGCGAGCGGGAGAGCGCCGGTGCCGCAGAGGAGGCGGCTACCGCCGCCGACCAGGTCGCTGCCGGCGGGGCTGCTGGCAAAGGCAGGCGGAGGGCGGGTGCCTCGGCCGAGGGGCGGGGATCCGGGCCGGACAGCGGCGACGGCGGTCGTACCCGGCGGGGCACCGCGCCGACGAAGGCGCAGCGTGCTGCGGCCAGCGCGCTGTGGCAGGCGGCGGGCGCCGTCCTCGCGGCGGGTGTGCCCGGTGCCGGTGCGGTACCCCAGGCCGAACTCCTCCGGGCCGCGCACGGTGCGCGGCTGGCCGGTCTGCCCAGGGCGGAGAGTGCCGCGCTGCGGGTGGTCCGCAGCCTGCGGGCCGCCCGGGGCCGGCACAACAGCCATCGGCTGGCCGACCTGGTCGAGGTCCTGCAAGATCTGCTTCTCACCACTGGCCGGCTCGCGGCCGGCGACCCCGATCCGGCTTTGATCGGGGTGCTGCGCCGCAGCTACAAGCCGGGGGGCAGCCTGCGGGTGTACGGGGTCTGCCGGGAACCGGTGATCAGTGCGACCGGCTACGCCGGAGTCGTCACCCATCTCCTGTCCGAGGACGGCCACTGGTTCTCGCTGGCCGATGTCAAACCGGGCGGACCGGAGCGGGCCCGCGACTCCGCGACCGGTCTGATGGAGATCGGGCCGATTGCGGTCAACCTCGGCCAGTTGGCGCGCGGCGGCCTGCGGATCAGCGGGGCGACCATCTCGCCGGACGGCCGGCTCGGTGCGGGTCGGGGCGTACGCGTCAACGTGGAGAGCGGTCTCGCCTGGTCGGCCGAACCGCTGGCCAGCCTCTTCGCGCGACCCCTGGCAGAGGTGGTGTCCGCCCAGCTCGCCGCGAACGACGGTGAGGTGCCGGAAGACTCGTCCCGCACGGGAGCCCCGCTGATCGGCTGCGATCTGGTGGTGATTGGCGCGGCCGGTGACCACGTACTCGCCCGTGAACTGTCGCCCGGCCCGTTCGACGCCGAGTCGGCTCGGTCTGCGGTGCTGGACGGACCATTGATCCGGCTCGTGCCAGCCAATTCTCACTCAGCGCTGTCACATGTGCCCAACCTTCGGCGGCTCGCGTCGTGGCCGGGGCTGCGGATCAGGGTGGTCGGTCAGCTCGACCCGGGCCGGGCCGCCACGCTGCGCCCGCTCGCGGTGGGTCCCGTCCCCGGGGCCGGGCCGACGCTGCAGCTGCCGGAGAATTGGCACGGCCGGATGGATCTCGGGTATGACGAGTTGCAGGGGGCACACCTGCCGCCACGTGATCAGAAGCTGATGATGACGCGGATTACCGAACCGGGCCCTGACCCGCTCCTGGACTCTCCGCTGTGGCGCGTACGTCGACTGGTGGAGTTGGCGGTGGCGGGCGGCCGTCGGGCCGTTGGCGAGACGGTCCGTACTGCGGACTCGGGCCTGGGTGGGCCACTGCGGCGCGCTGGTTTCCACGGCGCCGCTGAGTTGGCCGCCGCGCTTGGCGCCGAGTCTGATCGGCAGGAGCGCGACACGTTCGGCCGGCTCGTCGACCCCGATCCCGACCGGTACGCGTGGGCGTGGGTCGCCTCCGCCACCCATCTCGCGGCCACCGAGCGGGAGCTGGTCAGGGCCTCCTGGAACGACTCGCCAATCTCGTCTCCAGGCGACAGGTAGGAACGGCGAATCGATACCCTGGGACCGTGGCCCCCGATCTCGTCCTGCTGTCACGGGTGTCCTTCCGTGGCCGGGAGATCGCGGGTCCACGGTTGCAGGGGCTCATCGCGCTGCTCGCCGGTGACCTGCGCTCCGGCTGCGGCATCGGGCGACTGGTCGACGGGCTCTGGCCGGACGAGCAGCCGGAGAATCCGCCCAAGGCCCTACAGATTCTCGTCTCCCGGGCACGGTCTCAGTTCGGCGCCGACGTCATCGTTCGGACCCCGACCGGCTATCGGCTGACGCTGACCGACGACCAGGTTGACAGCTCGGCGGTGCTGATCCGGGCAGCGGCGAGCGTTCGTTGCTCGCGTGCCGGCGACCATGCCGCCGCGCTCTCGCACGCCGACACTGGCCTGGCCCTGTGGGGTGACACCCGGCCCGGCCCGGTCGACGACGCCGACGGCCCGGTCACCGTGCTGCGGGCGGAGCGGGGAGTCACCTACCGCACGCTGGTACGGGTCCGCACGCTCGCCCTCGCCCGTCTTGACCGGCCAGCGGAGGCGGTGGACGGGCTGACCGAGCTGGCCGCCGAGCGGCCGCGCGACGAGGAGGTGCTGGTCGAGCTGCTGCGGTGTGAGGCGGCGACGGTGGGTCCGGCCACGGCGCTGGCCCGCTACGACGCCTACCGGCGGGCGCTTCGCGACGAGTTCGGCACCGATCCCGGCGCGACGCTGCAGGCCGAGCATCGGCGGCTGCTCCAGGGCGTGGTGCCCACGGTCCGGCACGGCGTCGTGCACGAGCCCAACGTGCTGCTCGGCCGGGACGATGATGTCGCCGCGGTGGAGGCGATGCTGCGTACCTCCCGGGTGACCTCGATCGTCGGACCAGGTGGCCTCGGTAAGACCCGGCTCGCCAACGTCGTGGCCCGCCGTGCCGAGGTGCCGGCGGTCACCGTCGTGCCGCTCGCCGGCATCGTCGCCGCCGACGACGTGGCCCGTGAGGTGGCGATGGCCGTCGGTGTGGGCGAGCACCGGGTGCCGGATACGGTCGGGCACCTGGCGGGCACCAGGGACCTCCCCGTCGCCATCGCGGCCGCGCTCGCCACCGGTCCTGCCCTGCTGGTCCTGGATAACTGTGAGCATGTCGTGGCAGGTGTTGCGGACCTGGTCCGCGCCCTGGTGGCGAGGACCGCCGAGCTGCGGATCCTCACCACCAGCCGGATGCCGCTGGGACTGTCGTCGGAGTCGGTCTATCAGTTGCCGGAGTTGAGCCTGTCGACGAGCGTCGAGCTGTTCGAGCAGCGGGCGCGGGCGGCTCGGCCGGGCGTTGACCTGCCCACGGGGGTCGTGGCGGAGTTGTGCCGCCACCTCGACGGGCTGCCCCTCGCGGTGGAGTTGGCCGCCGCACGGGTGCGGATCATGTCGGTGACGGAGCTCGCCCGGCGGCTCGACGACCGGTTCGGCCTGTTGCGTGGCGGTGCCCGGGACGCGCCGAAGCGGCACCACACGCTACATGCGGTAGTCGACTGGAGCTGGAACCTGTTGGATTCGGTAGGCCAGGCGGCGATGCGGGCGCTGTCGGTGTTCACCGACGGGTTCACCATCGACGCCGCGTGCCTGCTGCTGGAGGCGCTGCCCGCGACCGCGCGCCAGCTCGACCTGATTATGGTGCTTGAGCACCTGGTCGACCACTCACTGATCAAGGTATTCGACACCCCGTCAGGCAGCAGGCTGCGGATGCTTGAGACGGTCCGGGAATTCAGCGCCGCGCGTCTGGCGGCAGCCGGCGAAACCGACGAGGTGACGACCGCGTTCCTGGGGTGGGTGCGGGAGTTTGGTAAGGCCCACCATGCGTACCTGCTTGGCAACGACCCGTACGATACTGCCGCCGCAGTCCGGGCGGAGCAGGAGAACCTGCTCCAGGCGCTTCGGTTGGCCCTCGGCCGCGACGACCGGGCAGGCATTGCGGCGATCACCGCGCTCCTTGGCGGACTGTGGAGCCTCGAGTCCAATCACTCGCGGCTCGCGACGTTGATCCGAAAGACCTCCTGGCCGCTGTCGCACTATCGACCGGAGCCGGCCTTCGTCGAGGTGACCCGGACCGCCCTGACCGTGGCCGTGGCGTCCACATTCGGTTCAGTGGGGCCACAGCCGATGCGGGCCCTCGTCGCGCTGCGCCGGCTCGGCCCGGCGCAGCCGGACACGGTAATTCGGGCATTCGGCTGGGCGCTCGCCGCGCTGGGCGACCCGGTGGAGTTGCATCGGCTGTGCGAGAGCACCGAGCCACTGCTGGCCGCCGCCGCGAACATGCTCGCCAGCTACCACTGGGAGGCCGCTGGTGACGCCGATACGGCGCTGAAGGCGGCCCGACAGGCGCTCGACCTTTTTGCCGACCGGGACTTGCCGTGGCTACGTTCGCTCGGCCATTGCCGGGTCGCCGAGTTCTGCCTGCATCTGGAGCAGGGCAACGCCGCCCGCGACCACCTGGTCGCGGCGTTGTCGCTGCTCCAGCGACTCGGTGCCCGGGCCGACGCTGTCGGTGTCCGGGCATGGCTCGTGTTGGCCAACCTGCAGATGGGCGACACCGTCGAGGCCGAGCGGTGGCTGGACGGACTTGCGGAGACCACGCTCGACGAGGAGCAGACCAAGGCGGTCGGCTATGACCTGGGTATCCGGGCCGAGGTGCGGTTCGCTCGAGGTGAGGTGGAGGCCGGCCTACGGCTGTGGCGTCGGGTCGTCGACCAGGTCCGCAACGTCGACGCCATCGACTCCTCCGGCGTGCTCGTCGACCTGGATGCCTGGGTGGTGCAGGCGCGGTCGGTGGCCGTCGTCGCGCACGCCCGGCACGGTCGGCTCGATCTTGTCGCCGACGTGGCCGACGCACTGCCCGGACGCCTGACGCACCTGCTGACTCATCCGCTGGTCAATCCGCCGCCGCACCTGATCGAGCCGGCGATCTGCGGCACCCTGCTGCTGGCCGTAGCCATGGCGGACCTCGCGCGCGCCCAGCGAACTGGTGACCCGGCCCGCGCGAGGTCGGCGGCCCGGATGATCGCGCTGGCTGAGCGGTTCCGGTTCCTCCGTAACTTCCAGCCGACGATGTCGGCGGCGTCGGCCCGCGCGGACGCCGAACAGGCCGACCGGACGGCGTACGACGAGGCGGTGTCGTCGTACGCCGTCCTGGATCGGGCCGGGATCCGCGCGGCAGCGCTGGACCTGTTGCGCGAACGGCGGTTGCGCCCCGGCCCGACAGACCCGCCGGGTCGGGGCTGTGCGGACTGATCAGCGAGTCCGGTCCCGGTTGTAGAGCCACTTCGCCCACCCGTACCCGACCAGCGTGATCCCGGTGCACCAGCCGAGCGCGATCAGGGCGCTGTTGCCGATCGGTGTGCCGAGAAGCAGGCCGCGCAGCGTCTCCATGATCGGAGTGAACGGCTGGTACTCGGCGAACCACCGTAGCCCTGCCGGCAACGAGTCGGTGGGCACGAACCCGCTGCCGAAGAAGGGCAGCAGCAGCAGGAGCGTGGGCAGATTGCTCGCGGTCGCCACGTTCTTGGTCACCAGACCCATCGCGACGGCCAGCCACACCAGAGCGAACGTCGTCGCGGTGAGGACCCCGGCAGCGGCCAGCCACTCGATCGCGGTCGCATTGGGCCGGAAACCGACGAGCACGGCCACCCCGACAACGACGGCGAGCTGGAGCAGGGTTTGCAGCACGCTGCCCAGCACGTGCCCGGTGAGAACCGACACCCGCGCGATCGCCATGGTCCGGAATCGCGCGATGATGCCCTCCGTCATGTCCAGCGCCACCGAGATCGCGGTGGCCTGGACGGCGCCGGAGATAGTGATCAGCAGGATGCCGGGGGTGACGTAGTTGACGTAGACGCCGCGACCTCCCGACCCGCCGCCGAGGCCGTCGCCGAGGGTGCCGCCGAGCACGTAGACGAACAGCAGCAAGAAGATGATCGGTACGGCGAGCAGCATCAGCAACGTGGACAGGTTGCGTGACATGTGCCGCAGTTGGCGGCGCAGCATTGTGGTCGAATCGCGTACGGCCAGCGTGATCGTGGTCATCGTGCAGTCACCTTCTCGGCGGCAGAAGCGGAAACGGTTGCCGGAGCGGCAGCGGCCGTCGTGGTGGGCTGACCGGTCACGGCGAAGAACACGTCATCGAGGTCGGGGGTGTGTACGGTCAGCCCGTCCACCTCGATCGCGCCGGCGTCGAGGCGGTCGAGCAGGGCCTTGAGGGAGCGGACGCTGCCGTCGCTGGGCACCCGCAGGACCAGCGACTCGTCGGCCAGGTCCGGCCCGACGTTCAGGATCGCGGCAGCCGCGTTCAGAGCGAGGTCATTGGCGAACCGCAGCTCGACGTGCCCGCCCGGCACCCGCTGCTTGAGCGCGGCCGGGGTTCCCTGGGCGACGAGCCGGCCCTGGTCGAGCAGGGCGATTCGGTCGGCGAGGTGGTCCGCCTCCTCCAGGTACTGCGTAGTGAGGAAGATCGTCACGCCCTGGGTGACCAGGTCCCGGACGATCTGCCACATGTCGCGCCGGCTGCGCGGATCCAGCCCGGTGGTCGGTTCGTCGAGGAAGATCACCCGAGGGTTGCCGACGAGACCCATGGCGAGGTCGAGCCGGCGTCGCATACCGCCCGAGTACGCCACAGCAGGCTTTTTGGCCGCCGGTCCGAGGTCGAACCGCTCGAGCAGGTCCGCCGTACGCCGCCGCCCCTCGGCCCGGTCCAGATGGTGCAGGTCGGCCATGAGCAGCAGGTTTTCCTCACCGGTGAGAAAGTTGTCCACTGCGGAGAACTGGCCGGTGACACCGATCGCCGCCCGTACCCGATCGGGATCACGGACCACGTCGTGACCGCAGATGCGGGCCTCACCCGCGTCGGCGCCGATGAGGGTCGACAGGATTTGGACGATGGTGGTCTTGCCGGCCCCGTTGGGGCCGAGCAACGAGAAGACGGTGCCCTCGGGCACCTGCAGGTCGATGCCGTCGAGCACCACGTGCCTGCCGTATGACCTGCGCAGGCCGGTCGCCGCGATTGCTGGACCGGTTGGAATGTTCGTCATGTGGACGACAGTGCCGCCGGGCCGGATTACGGCGGTTTCACCGTAGTTTCAGCGGCCGGACGGGCCTGAACCGGCCTGGACTGGCCTGGGAACCTGAACTGGCCTGGGCCGGTCTGAACCCGGCTCAGGCGGCGTCCGAGGTGAGGTAACGCTGGACGGTCGGGGCGAGCCAGGCGACCGCCGCCTCCTGACTGAGTGATACGACCGGTGGCAGCCGCAGCACGTAGCGGCAGAGGGCGAAGCCGAGCATCTGGGTGGCCAGGAGGCCGGCGCGGGTGCTGGCCTCGCCCGGGTCGGTGACGATGCTGGCCACGGCCGGGCCGAGCTGCGTACCGAAGATCTCCCGTATCCGTTGCGCGGCGCTCTCGTTGGTGGCGGCCGCCCGCAGCAGGGCCTGAAAGGTCTCGTCGCCCTCCCAGACCTTGAGGAAGTGGGTGACGAGCATGGTCGCGATCTGCTCGCGGGGCACCTGGCTGGGGTCGGGCAGGTGCAGATCGAAGTCGGCGGCGGTGGCGAAGAGCTTGTCCTTGCTGCCGTAGTAGCGCATCACCATCGACGGGTCGATGCCCGCGTCCGCGGCGATGGCCCGGATGGTGGCGCGTTCGTAGCCATCGGTGGCGAAGCGTTCCCGGGCGGCGGCGAGGATCGCCGCCCGGGTGCTGTCGGAGCGGCGGGGGGTAGCGGACATGCCCCGACTCTAGGTCAACAACCGTTTGCCAACAACTGTTGACCCTTCAATGTGGTGAGTTCTATCGTTGCCAACAGGTGTTGGCAAACGCTGCTCCCCAATGGAGGTCGACATGGCTGCCGCCCCTGACCACCCGACCGTCGTGATCGTCGGAGCCGGCCCGACCGGCCTCCTGCTCGCCGGTGACCTCGCCGCCGCCGGCATCGACGTCACCGTCCTCGAACGCCGTAGCCACGAGTCCAACCTGAGCCGGGCCTTCGCCGTACACGCCCGCACCCTGGAACTGCTCGACGCCCGAGGGCTGGCCGAGGAACTCATCGCCACCGGCACCACACTCGCCGGACTCCGCCTCTTCGGTGGCCTTCAGGTCGACATGTCCCGACTGCCGAGCCGCTTCCCGTTCGTGCTGATCACCCCGCAGTACAACGTGGAGCGAGTGCTGGAAACCCGGGCGGTGGCGGCCGGAGCACGAATCATCAAGGGAGCCGAGCTGCGGGCCCTCCGGCAGGACACCGAACGAGTCGAGCTCGACGTGCACACCGCCGACGGAACCAGGGCCATGCAGGCGAGCTACGTCGTGGGCACCGACGGCGTACACAGCACGGTCCGCGACGCGGTCGGCCTGCCCTTCCCCGGTACGTCGGTACTCCGGTCGATCATGCTCGCCGACGTCCGGCTGGTCGATTCCCCACGGGACGTAGTGATGGCCAACGGTGTCGGCGACTACTTCGCCTTCATCGCCCCCTTCGGAGACGGTTGGCACCGCATCTTTGCCTGGAACCGACACCGCCAACTGCCCGACAGTGCCCCCGTCGACATCGAAGAGGTGCGCGAAGTCGCCCGCCGGGCGTTCGGCACCGACTTCGGCCTTCAGGAGGCCCGCTGGCTGTCCCGGTTCCACAGCGACGAGCGACAGGTGCCGCGCTACCGGGTGGATCGGGTTTTCCTGGCCGGCGACGCCGCACACGTGCACTCACCCGCCGGTGGGCAGGGCATGAACACCGGTCTCCAGGACGCCGCCAACCTGAGCTGGAAACTCGCCGCCGTGATCCAGGGCTGGGCATCCGATGGTCTGCTCGACACGTACCAGACCGAGCGACACCCGGTCGGCAAGACCGTACTGCGCAGCAGCGGGGCGCTCATCCGGGCTGCGCTGGTCCGACCCCGGGCCGGGCGAATGCTCCGCAACGTGCTCGGTGCGCTGCTGCTGCGGCTGCCCCCGGTCGTCCGGGCCATGGCCGGCACCATCTCCGGCATCGGGATCGACTATCCAGGGGTGCCCCGGGCCGGGGACGTCGAGCTGCGCGACGGGCAGCGGCTCTACACGGTGCTGCGCGAGGGCCGGTACGTCCTACTCGCCCCGCCCAGTGTGGCAGTCTTGCCCAGCGTGGCCGCTCGGATCGATAGCGGGACCGGCCGGATCGGTGGTGGGACCGGCCGGTTGCGGCTGGCCACCCCGCTGGCCCCGACCACAACCCTCACCCTGGTACGCCCCGACGGCTACGTCGCCTGGCACGGCCCCGAGTCCGAGCTGCCCGACGTCCTGCCCCAGCACCTCGGCGCTTAGGTGTTAGGAAGGGCCCCTTCCTATCGTTTTCTGTATAGGAAGGGGCCCTTCCTAACCTGCGGACAGGACGCCGGGCAGGAGCCGGCTCAGTGGGGCAGGAGTTGGCGTACCTCCTGGAGCTTCACCCACGACTTCGGCTGCTGCGGCGCGGCCATCCGAGCCTGGGCAGTGGCGTCGCCGGTCAGCTCCGGCCGGCCGGCGGTGAACAGCCAGGTCGTGAAGACCTCCGAGAGATCCCGGCCGGAGATCTGCTCGGCCAGCGCCTGGAATTGCTCATTCGTGCCGTTGCCGTACTGCCGCTGCGCCGTCCAGGCGCGCAGGATCCGGAAGAACGCGTCGTCCCCGACCGCCAGGCGGATCTGGTGTACGGCGAGCGCGCCCCGGTCGTAGACCGCGCTGTGGAAGATCCGGTTCGGACCGGGGTCACCGGGCAGGACCTGCCAGAACGGATCGTCCGCCGGGTAGTACGCGTAGGTGAAGTCGAACAGCTCCTGTGCGGTGCCCTCGCCCTGCGCCTCCGACCACAACCACTCCGCGTACGAGGCGAAGCCCTCGTTCAGCCAGATGTTGCGCCAGTCGGCCACCGACACCGAGTCACCGAACCACTGGTGGGCGATCTCGTGGGTGACCACATAGGTGTTCGAGCCGCGGCGCCAGAAACTGGGTCCGTACACCGGGCGGGTTTGGGTTTCCAGCGCGAAGCCGATCCCGTCCAGCGGGCCGGCCACCCCACCCTGCGCCTCGAACGGGTACGGCCCGAACAAGCCGCTGGCCCAGTCGACCACCTCGGCGGTCCGTTCGATGCTGGCCCGCGCCGCCCCGGCCAGGTCACCCAACCCCACGTGGTACGCGTTGACCACCGGCTGCCCGTTGGGTGCGGTGTCGGTGACGATGTCGTACTGCCCGATCGTCAGGAACGCCAGATAGGTGGCGGTCGGCTTGGTGGTCCGCCAGATCCACCGGGTCCAGCCCAGCAGCTCACCGATCGGCGGCCGGGGCTGCACCCCGTTGCTGATCACCTCGACGCCGTCCGGCACCGATACCGAGACGTCGAAGGTCGCCTTGTCCAATGGGTGGTCGTTGCTCGGATACCACCACCAGGCCGACTCCGGTTCGTTGACGGCCATCGCGCCGTCGGCCGTACGCCGCCAACCGGTGTAACCGTCGACCAGCACCTGGGACGGTACGCCGGCGTACTGCACCACCACCGTCAACAGTTGGCCGGCGCGGATCGTCCGGGCCGGGGTGACCACCAGTTCGTGTGAGCCCTCGCGGCTGTGCGTGGCACTCCAGCCGTTGACCCGTACCGACGACACATCCAGTACGAAGTCCAGGTTGAACCGGGACAGATCCTGGGTGGCCCGGGCCAAAATGGTGGTGGTGCCGGTGAGCCGGTCGGTGGTCGGCTGGTAGCGAAGTCGGATGTCGTAGTGCGCGACGTCGTAGCCGCCGTTGCCGTAGTCGGGGTAATAGCTGTCGCCGATGCCGGGGCTGCCCGGAGTGGGGGCGGCCTGGGCCGGGGTGCCGGCCAGGGCGGTGCCGGTAATGGTCATGGCCAGGGTGGCGACAGCCGCCACGATCCTTCGTCGCACGGGAGAGCTCCCTCCGTCGGGTACGCGCAACCCCGACCAACCTAATCGACGATTGTGAACATCCGGGCGTGTCGACAGTAATGTGGCGACCATGGATGTCGAAGTGTCGCTGCGCCCAGCCGGCGAGGACGACCTGGCGTTTCTCCACCACCTCAGCAACGATCCCGCCGCGACCGGCACCTATCAGTGGTCCGGCTGGCACGATCCGCATGTGTACCGCAGGCGTTGGGCTGAGAACGGTCTGCTGGCCGACGATCGGGGTCTGCTGATCGTCAGCGCCGGCGCGGACCGGGGCGGCCTGGTTTCCTGGCGCAAGATACTGACCCCGGGCAACAGCTACTGCTGGAACATCGGTGCGCTGCTCGCGCCCGAGATGAGGGGCAGAGGCTACGGCACCCGCGCGCAGCGGCTGCTCGCCGAGTATCTGTTCGCCCACACCTGGGTCAACCGGGTCGAGGCCAGTACGGAGATTGGCAACGTCGCGGAACAGCGGGCGCTGGAGAAGGCCGGCTTCACCCGCGAAGGCGTGCTGCGGGGCGTCGGCTTCCGTGCTGGTGCCTGGCACGACGGAGTGCTCTACAGCCTGCTCCGGGCAGATCTGTCCCCAACCCCGTCGTGACAAGTGGCGGTGTTCTGCAAGTCGAACGAGTCGATTACTTGTCAGGTGCCGAAGCGGTTTGAATTGTGCGATGTCTGAGTGGAGTTCTAAGGGTTGGGGACACTGTTCACGCTCCCGGTCGCAACGGTGAGATGCCCTCGGGGGTGGGCGTCATGACCATCGTGGGGTTGTGGCGGTTTGAGCGGCCTATCGATGCCGTGGATGCAGTCCACGCCGTCAAAGTCAGATTCGGCGGCAGGATTCCGGGTCTTGAGGCAGGGGTGGCGGCTTGCTGTCCGGGGTTGACCTTGATCTCGCCGGCCCGCCCAGCTCTGAGGACTACGGGTGACCAGCCGGGACTGTCGTGTCGTACCAGGACTCGGTTAGTGTTCCTCTGACTACACAGGATGCCGGCACGGTGGGGGTGCGGTGAGCGGGCTGAAGGCCACCTTCAATCGTGCGGTCACGGCCCATCGGGATGCCCAGGCACACGTGGCCGCCGCCCGATCTGCCCTGGACGAAGCCGCCGGGCAGCAGCCGGGGCAGGATTCGGCCCGGTTCACCGCTGACACGGTGCACCGGTTACGTGCCCTCGGCGAGGCGCTGGCCACCGGTTGGCTCGGTGGCGATGGCAGGTCCGGCTCCGACCCGACAGCAGCACCCCTGTTCGGCACCGAGGACCTACGCGGCCGGTTGGCCGTACGCCTCGGCGTGGCGGGCACGGTCCACGGAATGTTCCCGGCGCTGGTGCCGCTGGCCGGTGGGGCGCACCTGGCGCTGGACGCCGACGCCCGGGATGCCCGGGTCGCGGCGCTGCTGCGCAACCTGATCGTCCGGCTGCTGGCCGCTGCCCGTCCCGGTCGACTCCGGGTGCTGGCCGCCGACACGGCCGCGCTCGGCGGGACCTTCGTGTCGCTCCGGCCGCTGATCGAGGCGGGGGTGCTGGCCGAGCCGGTCACCTCCGAAGAGGGCGTCAGCGGCCTGCTGGACATCGTGGAAGAACACGCACGGGTGGAGCAGCACGACGCCCGCGACGTGGACGAGCTGCTTCTGCTGGTGCTGGCGTCGGCACCGCAGGGCCGCGACCTGACCCGACTGGCCGCACTCACCCACGCGGGTGCCCCGGCCGGCGTCTGCGTCATCGTCGCCGGCTATCCGCCACCGTCGGCGACCAACATTGCGCCACCGCTGCTCGGCAACACCAGCCAGGTACGCATGATCGGCGAGTACGCGCAGCTCGGTGACCCGCCGGGGGAGTCGTACAGCGCCGACGGCAGTGGGCTGGCTGCCCTGGTCCGCCTCGACGGTGACCCACCGCCCACCCTGATCGCCCGGCTCGCCGCCGAGCTGGGTGCCAACGCCCGACGGGCCAGCGCGCTGACCTTCGCCGACCTGCTGCCGGAACAGCCCTGGGCCGAGTCCTCGGTGGATGGCCTCCGCACGATGATCGGCCGCGCCGGTCGTACCCCGTTCGAGCTGGCCTTTGACGACGTGACGCCGCACTGGCTGGTCGGCGGCCGGACCGGCTCCGGCAAGACGGTCTTCCTGCTCGACGTCCTCTACGCCCTGGCGGCCCGCTACTCGCCGGACGAACTGGCCCTCTACCTGCTCGACTTCAAGGAAGGTGTCAGCTTCACCGAGTTCGTGCCGACCGGCCGGGATCTGTCGTGGATTCCGCACGCGCGCTCGGTCGGCATCGAGTCCGACCGGGAGTACGGCGTCGCGGTGCTGCGCGAGCTGCGCCGGGAGCTGAACCGTCGGGCCGCCGCGCTCAAACGGCACGGTGTGACGAAGCTGGCCGACCTGCGCCGGGACAGCGACACCGCGCTGCCCCGGGTGGTCGCCGTCATCGACGAGTTCCACGTCCTGCTCGCCGGCAACGATGCGGTCGCCCGCGAGGCGGTGACGCTGCTGGAGGAGCTGGCCCGCAAGGGCCGCTCGTACGGTATCCACCTGGTGCTGGCCAGCCAGAGCACCTCCGGCATCGAGGCGCTCTACGGCAAGAAGGACTCCATCTTCGGGCAGTTCCCGCTGCGGGTGGCGCTGCCGGGTGGCTCCGGCATCCTCGATCCACTCAACGACGCCGCCGGTGGCCTACCGCTCGGCTCGGCCGTGATCAACCCGTCGGCTGGGATCCCCGGTGCCAACACCGTGGTCCGCTTCCCCGACGCACACGCCGACACCGGGCGGGTCGCGGCGCTGCGGCACGAACTGTGGCAGCGGCGGGTGCCGGGCGCGCCTCCGCCGGCCGTCTTCAAGGGGTACGAGTCGACGCACGTCGAGGACGACCCGACGTACCGGGGGCTGGTGCCCGGTGGACGGCGTCCGCTGGCCCTGGTGGGCCGGGTCGTCGATGTGGATCTGTCCAGTGCGTACTTCCCGCTCGACGCGACCCCGGGCCGGCACCTGGCCATCGTCGGTACCGCACCGACCGGTGCCGACGTGCTGCACGCCGCCACCCTCAGCGTGGCCCGACAGCACGAGCCGGGCAGCGTACGGTTCCTGCTCGCCCCGCTGGTGGCCACCGCCGACGCGGTCGCCGACGAGACCGCGGCGGCGCTGTCGGCGATCGGTCACCAGGTGACCCAGCTCGACGCGGCGGCCCTGCGCCAGCAGGTGGGGGAGTACATGAAACCGCCCGCCGAGCCCTCGACCGGCCGGACCTACCTGGTGGTCTTCGGCATGGATGCTGCCGGCGCCGCACTCGGGCTCAGCGACCCGGTGACGTTCAAGTCCGGGCTGGACGACCTGCGGGTGATGCTGCGCCAGGGACCGGGGTACGGCGTACACCTGTTGGGCTGGTGGCGTGGTCTGCGCCGACTCGCCGACGACATCGGCGGGGCGCACAATCGCGACGATGTCGCCTGCCTGGTGGCGCTCAACGTGCCCGGCTCCGAGCTGGGCATGTACCTCGGCGTGCCCGACCTGGCCTACACGCCCCGCAGCAACCGCGCCCTGCTGGTCGACCGGCACGACCAGCGGACCCGGCTGATCGTGCCGTACGTGCGACCCGGCCACGAGCTGGACGAAGGATTCTGAGGTGGCGAGTTTCGACGAGTACGCGGCGCTGGCGCGGCAACTGCACGAGCTGCGGCGCGCCGAGGAGCAGACGGCGGCGGCAACCAGCCAGCGACACGATGCGCTGATGGCCGGCGCGGATCAGCTCGGTCGGCGGCTCGCGGCGCAGCGCCAACGGCTGCATCAGGTCGCCCAGGAGATCGGTGAGCCACCGCCCGCCCTGGAGGTCGACGTGTGGCCGGTGGCGGGACCCGTACCCGCTGGCTGGCCGGGGCCCCCGGGGCAGGCCATGCCCCCGGGACAGGTGCTGCCACCGGGACAGCCGCCACCGCCACCGGGACAGGTGCTGCCACCGGGACAGCTGTCGCCACCTGGCGGGCCGCAGTCACACCGGCCCGGGTCAGGACCGCACCCGGCACTGCCGGTCGCCCCGACCCGACTGGCGTTGTCCGCCGACCCGGCCCAGCACCCCACACAGCGGCCATCCCCGCCCGCCTCCGCGCCACCCGGTGCGGCCCCATCGGCCGGACCGGTGCCCGCCCCCCGGCCCGCGCCAGTCGACCCGGCCCAGGCCCTCGACCTGGCCCGACAGGCGGCGGACGTCGCCGACCAGTCCGCCTTGCGGGCCGAGACGATGGCCCAGCAGCCGCCGCTGCTGCCCGGCTGGTCGCCGATCGCCCGTGCGCTCGCGATCTACGGTGGCTTCGCGCTGCTCGCCGTGGCGATGGGTGTGCTGCTCTTCTACCAGCTCGACACGGAGGTGGAGAAGCGGGACTTCGGGCGCTGGTTCACGGCCATCGCCTGGGCCGGCGGCGGGCTGCCCGCGCTGGCGTTCTTCGCCGGCTACCTGGTGCTCAACGTCTGGGGCAAGCCGCGCATGGTGGTGGGCAAGCAGCCCTCCGCTCATCTGCGGATCGGCTTCCTGATCTGCTTCGTCGCCGTACCGCTCGCCGCCTGCATTCTCGGCGCGTTCCCGGTGCTCGCCGAGGGACCCGGTGGCTGACCCTCTGGCTGGTCGCTGCCAAAGGATCCGGCAGCTGACAGCCGTCGGTACCGACTGAAAATCACTGGCCAGGCAGCCACCGGCCGATCATGATGCCCGGATGCCAGAAGACCCCAGCTCCGTGATCCGTCTCGAACCGGTGACCGCCGACAACTGGCGGCAGTGCGCGGCGCTCCGCGTACGCCCCGAGCAGAGCGACTTCGTCATGTCGGTGACCTACTACCTCTGCCTGTGCGCGTACGGGACGACGTGGAAACCACTCGCCATCACCCGAGACGACAAGGTGGTTGGCTTCGTCATGTGGGGCATCGACGACGATGGGAGCCGGTGGATCGGCGGGTTCGTCGTCGACGCCGACGCCCAGCGGGGTGGTGTCGGTCGGGCGGCTGTGCGGCAACTGCTCGATCGCTTTGCCGCCGAGCCGGACTGCCCCAACGTGGCGCTCAGCTATTCGCCGGAGAACACTGCCGCCCGTGCGCTCTATGCGTCGCTCGGCTTCGTGGAGACCGGCGAGACCGAGGACGACGGTGCCGAACTGGTAGCCCGCTGGACCCCCGCCCGCTGACCCGACCCCCAGCTGTCCCGGCCTGTCCGCCTGCCGACCTGACCTTCCCGAACTGCCCCCTCCTGTTGATCAAGAGATTGGCGTCACCAATCCTGGTGTGGCGTGACGTCAATCTCTTGATCAACTCGGCGCGGCGTACGGAGCGCGGGTGGGTGGGTCAGCAGATCAGCGAGCGGGCGGTTGGCCGTAGCCGGAGGATCTGCGGGGGACGGGCCTGTGCGGCTGCGAGCTTGGGCAAGATGCCATCCCGTACGGCAGGTTGATCGTGTACGGCGGCAAGGTGCCGGCGGTAGGCGGCGTCATCGGGGTAGGACGTCACGATCACCGCGACGTTCTCACCCGTACGGACCGGCAGCCGAGGGAACGTGTTGACGGCCGGCTCGGTGACGAGCACGGCGAGCGGTGCCGGTCCGACCTCGGCCAGGGTGGGAACCAGCTCGTCCCGGATCAGGGCGATGCCCTCCTCCGGTGCCGCCGGGAGGAACCACGTCGTCACCACCACCAGCCGCTCCGGATCAGGCGTGCCGACCGGCTGCCGGTCCGCTGGCGAGACCGTGAGGTCTCCGCCATCCACCGGTTCGGGACGTAACAGCAGGACGTCCGAGGAGTCGACCATGGTCGCGTTGGCCTGCTCCCGGTGCGCCGCCCAGACCGGGCCGCCGTAGAAGGCGGTGAGCCCCTGCTGCCGCGTTGTCATGTCCGGAAAGCCCCGCAGCCAGACGAACCGGTCCGGGTCGTCGAGGTCCCGGAACTGCCCGAGTACGGCCATGCCGACGTCTTCCTGCGACTCCACGAAGGCCCGGTCGAACAGTTCGATGAGTTCGTCCCGTCGACCCGGATGCAACGTGTACTGCCGGAGTTCGACCACGTTCAGTCGCGTGGCCGCGTCGGGATTGCCTGCGTCGGGATCGACTGCGGCGAGCCGTGACGCGATCATGCGGCCACCTCAGTCTCTCCGGTGCGGGTCAGGGCCATGGTCCAGTTGGTTTCCCAGCTGTGGCCGCCGTCGGTCGAAAATGCCTGCTCCCAGTGGGCTGCCGTCGGGGTGATTCCCGACCAGATGAAGCGGCAGCGGATCGGTACCCCCTCGTGGGTGTCGTCGCCGTGGAACTCGCCGGTGCCGTCCGCGTCGAAGCTGCCGACCACGGGTGGGGTCAGCCGGCCGGTACGGCTGTTCACCCAGTTCAGTGACCATTCCCGCAGTTCCGGATCGAACAGCCGCAGGGTCAGGCCGGTGAAGCCCTTGGTGTGGAACGTGATCTCGTCCAGGTTGGCGGCGCCACCGAACAGCGGGGCATGGCACACGGCGGTGGCCGGGAACTCGTCCCATTCGGTGCTTCCGGTCAGCGGACGCACGAGGCGACGATTGGCCACCTCCCAACTACCGACCAGAAAGTCGAAGTCGCCGACACCGGGCTGACGAATGGGTGGGCTGGTCATTTGGGTCGTCCTCACACATGGGTCTGGTGCCGGCCCGAGCAGGCCGGTGCCGGAAAGCTAGCCGGGCTCCCCTGACAGGGTGTGTCAGTAGATCGCGGCACACTTGCCGGCATGCGCGCGAGCAGACTGCTGTCCATCCTGTTGCTGCTCCAGGCCCGGGGCCGGTTGACCGCCCAGCAGTTGGCCGACGAGTTGGAGATCTCGGTCCGTACCGTCTATCGCGATGTCGAGTCGCTCGCCGCCGCTGGTGTCCCGATCTACGGCGAGGCGGGTCACGACGGTGGTTACCGGCTGGTTGACGGCTACCGGACCCGACTGACCGGCCTGACCACCGACGAGGCCGAGGCGCTGTTCCTGGCCGGGCTGCCCGGCCCGGCCGCCGACCTGGGGCTGGGCACCGTACTGGCCACCGCCCAGCTCAAGCTGATGGCGGCACTTCCGGACGAGTTGCGGGATCGGGCGGGCGCGCTACAGCAGCGCTTCCATCTCGACACCGCCGGCTGGTATTCGGCGGCTGACGTGACCCCGCATCTGGCTGCAGTGGTGGACGCGGTGTGGAACCAGCGGTGCATCCGGGTGCGTTACCACCGTTGGACGGCGCCGCAGGACGTGACCCGCACCCTGGAGCCGTACGGCGTGGTGTTCAAGGCTGGCCGGTGGTATCTGGTGGCGGGGGCCACGGGAGCCATCCGTACCTATCGGGTGTCTCAGATTCGCCGGGTCTGGCCACTGGACATCGGGTTCGAGCGGCCGGACGGGTTCGACCTGACCGCCCACTGGCGTTCCTACCTGGACGACTTCAACGCCCGACGGCATCGGGACGAAGCGGTCGTACGGTTGTCGGTGGACCTGCTTCCGCATCTGCCCGATCTGGTCGAGCCTGCGGTGGCGCTGGCCGCTCGGGAGAGCGCCGGGCCACCTGACCCTGTCGGTCGGGTCCGAGTCGTGATTCCGATCGAGTCGGTCGAGCACGCTACCGGCATGCTGCTGCGCCTTGGTGCCGCCGCCGAGGTGCTGGCTCCCATCGAGTTGCGGGATCGGATCGCGCGGACCGTCACCGAGCTGGCAACGGTGTACGCGGGCCCGCCCGAGGATCCGGCCGAGTCTGAAGAACCGGCGGAGCCCGACAGTCCGGCCGAGTCTGAAGAACCGCCCGAGCCCGACAGTCCGGCCGAGCCCGCGCACCCGACGAAAGGTGCCTATCCGACGGGAGGTTAGGAGAACTTTACGGAGCTGGCTCGGTTGTTCCAGCCCGAGCCGATGGTGCCGAGGTTCGACGAGCCGTCGATCCACACCGAGGATGCGCCCTTGAAGTCGACGCCGTCGTAGAACTTGACGTCGCACCGGTTGTAGGTGCGGACCGAGCTGACCCGGTTGTTCCAGCCGATGTCACCGAGGTTGTCCCACTGCCACTCGGCGTCGTACCCGGCGGTGCACTGGCGGGACTGGACCCAGGTGTGGGTGGCGCCGGTGTAGCCGGTGCCGTTGTAGAAGATCGCGATGGTCAACGCAGTGGGCGCGATGTCACTGAGCTGCCGGGCCGACTGTTGGTCGTGCGCGCAGGTGACCTGGCGGCTGTCGAGGTTGACTACGCAGTGCTGTGCAGATGCAGATGCGGGTGACGTGGTGACCTCGGCGGCTGCGGGTGACACGGTGACCTCGGCGGCTGCGGCCGGCGACCCGGTGAGTACGGCGGCAGCGAGCACGCCGGAGAGCGTGGCGAGTGCGGTCGTGACGGATCGGAAATCCATCTTCCCCTCCTCCTTGCGGACGACATTCGGGCTTGGAGCTGGGGGTGGTTGGGGCGGTTTGCCCTGAACGTCACCCTAACCATGCTTATCTGGCGATCAGCAGGTGTAGTCACATTGCCGTCAGTTTGGTCGGTGGGTGTGCCGCAGGCTTGCGGCGTGGGCCGCCGACGGCAAGCCATCGGGCTGGCGGCCGCCGATGGCGGATGAGGGGGCCCGACGGCGCGCGAGTAGGATCTTCGGCGCTGCGGTCGCTGATGCCCGCCCCATACCTCTGACGTGCCGATCCGCGCGAGATCCGCGGCCGCACCTGCTGGTCATCCACGGTTAGCGCGATGTTCGAACAAAGTGTTCCGGAATCCGACAGGGTCGGCCGGTTGGTCGATCCGAGAGAGAGACTAGCCTGATGGGCGTGACACGCCGCGCGAAGATTGTCTGCACTCTTGGCCCCGCCACCTCGTCGCCGGAACGGATCCGGGGACTGGTAGAGGCCGGCATGGACGTGGCCCGGCTCAACTTCAGCCACGGCAGCCACGCCGATCACGAGCAGGTCTACCACCTCGTACGGCAGGCCGCCGAGCGGGCCGGGCGAGCAGTCGCCATCCTCGCCGACCTCCAGGGGCCCAAGATCCGACTGGGCCGATTCGCCGACGGGCCGCACGAGTGGCGTACCGGCGACTCCGTCGTGATCACCGGTGACGACATTCTCGGCACCAAGGACCGGGTCTCCTGCACCTACCGGAAGCTGCCGCAGGAGGTCCAGCCCGGCGATCGACTCCTGATCGACGACGGTCGGGTGGCCATCGAGGTGAGCGCGGTCAACGGCAACGACATCCGCTGCCTGGTGACCGAGGGCGGTCCGGTCTCCAACAACAAGGGCGTCTCGCTGCCCAACATCGCGGTCAGCGTGCCCGCGCTCTCCGACAAAGACGCCGAGGACCTGCGGTTCGCCCTCAATCTCGGGGTGGACCTGGTGGCGCTCTCGTTCGTCCGGTCGCCCGAGGACATCAAGCTCGTGCAGGCGATCATGCAGGAGGTCGGCGTACAACGGCCGGTGCTGGCCAAGGTCGAGAAGCCGGAGGCGGTGATCCACCTGGAGGCGATTGTCGCCGCCTTTGACGGGGTCATGGTCGCCCGGGGTGACCTCGGCGTCGAGCTGCCGCTGGAACAGGTCCCGCTGGTGCAGAAGCGTGCCGTGCAGCTGTGCCGGGAGAACGCCAAACCGGTCATCGTCGCCACCCAGATGCTCGACTCGATGATCGAGAGTTCCCGGCCGACCCGGGCCGAGGCCTCCGACGTCGCCAACGCGGTGCTGGACGGTGCGGACGCGGTGATGCTCTCCGGTGAGACCAGCGTGGGGCGCTATCCGATCCTCACCGTCGACACCATGGCCAAGATCGTGAAGACCACCGAGTCAGGCTCGATCGGGGTGCCCCGGCTCCAGCACGACCCCCGTACGCACGGTGGCGCGCTCACCATCGCCGCCTCCCAGATCGCCCGCGCGATCGGGGCCAAGGCGATGGTCGCCTTCTCCCAGACCGGGGACACCGTACGGCGACTCTCCCGGCTGCACTGCGACCTGCCGCTGCTGGCCTTCACCCCGGTGCCCGAGGTACGCAGCCAGCTCGCGCTCTCCTGGGGGGTGAAGACCTTCCTCATGCCCTTCGTGCAGCACACCGACGACATGTTCCGCCAGGTCGACCAGGCCCTACTCGGCCTCGACTGGGCCAACCCGGGCGACCACGTGGTGATCGTGGCCGGCAGCCCGCCCGGCACGCCCGGCTCCACCAACACGCTGCGGGTGCACCAGCTCGGCTCGTTGAACGGTTCCACCGCGACCCGGGTGGTCCCGTGAGCGAGTCAGGCGTCCTCGCCGGTCAGGCGGCGGTCGACGAACTACTGCACGTGTTGGACCTGGACCAGACCGGTGAGATGTCGTTCCGAGGGGTGAACCCCTCGGTAAGCCCGCAACGGGTGTTCGGGGGGCAGGTCGCCGGGCAGGCCCTGGTGGCCGCCGGCCGTACCGTCGACCCGCAGCGGCTGGTCCACTCGCTGCACGGCTACTTCGTCCGCCCTGGCGACCCGACCGAGCCGATCGCCTACGACGTGGAGAACATCCGCGACGGGCGCTCCTTCTCGGTACGCCGGGCGGTCGCCCGGCAACACGACAAGCCGATCTTCTTCATGTCGGCCTCGTTCCAGGTGCCGGAGGAGGGGCTGGACCATCACGGGCCGGCCCCGCTCGACGTACCCGGCCCGGACGAGGTGCCGACCATGGTCGACCGGCTGGGGCGCTACCCGGAGCGGCTGGGCATCTGGTCGATCATTCCCCGCCCGATCGATGTGCGCTACGTCGGCGAGCCGGGCTGGGTACGCCCCGGTGACCGCCCCGCCGAACCGAACCAACGGGTGTGGATGCGTATCGACGGCAAGCTGCCCGACGATCCGCTGCTGCACGCCTGCGCGCTGACGTACGCCTCGGACCTGACGCTGCTGGACTCGGTGCTGTCGATGCACGGCGAGGTGTGGGGGCCCGGCGGGGTGGTCGGCGCGAGCCTGGACCACGCGCTGTGGTTCCACCGTCCGTTCCGGGCCGACGAGTGGTTCCTCTACGACTGCTGGAGCCCGTCGGCATCCGGGTCCCGAGGGCTGGCCACCGGTCGGATGCTGACCGCCGACGGGCGGCACATCGCCAGCGCCGTTCAGGAGGGGCTGCTGCGCCGAGTAGGCGGCTGACCACGTCGGTTAGTCTCTCCGGCATGCGCCTTTCCGCCCGGGTCGACTACGCGTTACGTGCCATTGTCGAACTTGCCGTAGTGGCCGGACGGAACGCCGACGACACCGATCCGGGCCGCCGGCCGAGCCCGGTGACCGCCGAGCAGATCGCCCGCGCCCAGGACATTCCGCCGAAGTTCCTGGAGAGCATCCTGCTGCAACTGCGCCGGGGCGGTGTGGTGCACGCGCAGCGGGGGCCGGAGGGCGGCTACTGGCTGACCCGTCCCGCGTCCGAAATCTCGCTCGCCGAGGTGATCCGGGTGGTGGACGGCCCACTGTCGCACGTACGCGGCCAGCGTCCCGAGGACCTTGGCTACCAGGGCGCGGCCCGTGCGTTGCAGGAGGTCTGGATCGCGCTGCGGGCCAGCGAGCGGGAGATCCTGGAGCTGGTCACCATCGCCGACGTGGCCAGCGGCCAGCTTCCCGACCGGGTACGCAAGCTGGCAGCCGATCCGGCCGCGTGGATCTGAGCCGGGCAGCCCGGACCTGACCCGGCTACCGCCCCGGCTGTACCACCCCGACTACCGTCCCGGCTGGCTGGATCTGGCGAGGTGATCGGTTCAGCCGACTTCAGCCGACTTCGGCGGAATCGGCCAGATCGGAGAGCAGCCGCCAGGCGTCAACCACGTCCTCTTTCCTGGTCAGCGGTGATCCGATCGCCAGGCGCAGGGTGTAGCGGCCGGCGACCCGGGTGTGCGTCAGGTAGACCCGGCCGGTGGCGTTCACCCGGGCCAGCAACTCGGCACTGGGCTTGTCCCCGGCCCGGAGCCGGAAGCAGACCAGCGAGAACGGGTGCGGGGCGACCAGTTCGAAGCGCTCGTCGGCACGTACCTGCTCGGCGAACCAGGCAGCCAACTCCACGCCCGCGCGGATGTGTGCGCGCAGCCCCTCGACGCCGTACGAGCGCAGCACGAACCACAGCTTGAGCGCCCGGAATCGGCGGCCGAGTGGCACCTGCCAGTCCCGGTAGTCGAGCACCGCGCCCGACTCGGTCGCCGCGTTGCGTAGGTATTCGGGCAGCACGCTCAGCGCCTCGATCAACTCCGCCCGGTCCGCCACCCAGAACGCGTCGCAGTCGAATCCGGTGAGCAGCCACTTGTGCGGATCGAAGCAGTACGAATCGGCGTACTCCAGGCCGGCGTGGGTGTGGCGCAGCTCCGGGCAGACCGCCGCCGCCCCCGCGTACGCGGCGTCCACGTGCAGCCAGATGCCGTACTCCTGGCAGATCTGGCCGATCGCGGGCAGCGGGTCGATGGCGGTGGTGGAGGTGGTGCCGATGGTGGCCACCACCAGCGCCGGTACGACCCCGGCGGCCCGGTCCGCCTCGATCGCCGTTCGCAGCGCCACCGGATCCATGGCCAGCTGCTCGTCCACCTCCACCGCTCGGACTCCCTCGTCGCCCAGGCCAGCGATCCGGGCCGCCTTCTCGATCGAGGAATGCCCCTGGGTGGAGGTGTAGATCCGGTAGCGGCGGGTCACACCCTGGGTCCGCCAATCGCCTCCGCCGGCGCGGTGCAGCGCGGCGAGGGTTGCGACCAGGGTGGCCGAGGAGGCGGAGTCCTGGATCACGCCGCCACCGCTGCCCGTGGAGTGGAACCGGGCCGGCAGGTCGAGCAGTTGCGCCAACCAGTCCAGCATCACCGTCTCGACCTCGGTGCAGGCCGGTCCGGTGGCCCACAGCATGCCCTGCACTCCGAGTCCCGCGCTGACCAGGTCGCCGAGCACGCTCGGTCCGGAGGTGTTCGCCGGGAAGTAGCCGAAGAATCCGGGATGCTGCCAGTGGGTCAATCCGGGGGTGATCACGGTGTCCAGGTCGGCCAGGATCCGCGCGAAGTCCTCGCCCTGCTCGGGCGGGGCAGCCGGTAGCCGGGCGGCGACCGTACCGGGCGGATCCTGCGGGGTGACCGGCCGGTCCCGTAGGCCGGACCAGTAGTCGGCGATCCAGTCCACCACCGCATGACCCTGCCGCCGGAACTCCTCGGCGTCCATGTGCGCTGCCATGGGCCAAGCGGATCAAGGAATCCGGCCGAGAGCAAGCTCCGCCGCCCGCATGGCGAGGTGGATGGGCGTCCGTAGTACGGACGTGGCGAGCCCGCCTGGGAGGGTCAGCTTTTGGGGCCGACGTGACGGTCTAGAGCGGCAACGGCGGACCGTCGGGCGACGGAGAGCGAATCGGGCCGGTTCATCCGCCATTGGATGCCCAGCAGGTCCAGCGCCCACTGGCACAGCCGGATGATGTCGGCGGACCGGTTGACAAACAGATAGCGGGGATAGACGTATTGCCTACCTCCCACACGTACCGAGTTGGCGATCCGACAGCCATCGGAGTGGAAGAGGCCACGCAGGAAGTGGCCCGGGTGGGCGGTGATGATCTCCCGCTGCCAGTCGGCCAGCACGATCGGTCGGTCGTGCTTCTTGCCTGGGCCGTGTTGGGGTAGCAGGCAGGGCCAGTGCTTCCCGTAGCTCTGCACACTGACGCACCCCTGCTTCTGTACCCGTTGCACGCTGCTAGCCAACACCGCGCGCATGGCGGCGTCACATGCTTCGATCAGGCCGGGCCAGTCGTTTGCGCAGGCGATCCGAAGTACTGGCACGCGTGCCGAGGTGACCAGGTAACCATCGCCGAGGTAGAGCCCGAGCAGATAGGTGTAGGACGGTAGGTCGACAGACAGGTTCGGAAGGCAGCGGAAGCAGCGTAGGAGAGTTCCCTGGTTTGCTGGTTCAGGGCCACGGCACCAGTCCCACACCGTGTGGTAGGGCACCCCGACCTTGCGGGTGACCTCGGCGACGGTGTCGCCCGTGAGGAACTGTTGACGAGCCCAGACACGAAGCTCAGGCGGATGCATCCGCCTATTCTCGGACCGCGCTATGACAGTTGTGCCGGGAGCGGGACTCGAACCCGCACGCCCTTTCGGGCAAATGCTTTTGAGGCATTCATGTCTGCCGATTCCATCATCCCGGCTCCGCCATCCCGGCGGCTGGGGATCACTGTACCCGACTAGGCTCATGCGGCAGCATCAGGTGGTGGCAGTTCGGATGACGGTGGGGGTAGGGGTTCGTGGCTGAGACGCAGGCGGGTGGCGAGCGCAGGCGGGTGCTGATCGCCGAGGACGAGGCGCTGATCCGACTGGATCTTGCCGAGATGCTGGTCGAAGAGGGTTACGACGTGGTCGGTGAGGCCGGTGACGGCGAAACCGCGGTACGCCTCGCCGAGGAAACCAAGCCGGATCTGGTGATCCTCGACATCAAGATGCCGATCATGGACGGTCTCGCCGCGGCCGAGCGGATCGCCGGTGCCCGGATCGCCCCGGTGATCATCCTCACCGCGTTCAGTCAGCGGGACCTGGTCGAGCGGGCCCGGGCAGCCGGTGCGATGGCGTACCTGGTCAAGCCCTTCCAGAAGAGTGACCTGGTGCCGGCGATCGAGATCGCGATCTCCCGCTACTCCGAGGTCTCGGCACTGGAGGCCGAGGTGGCCGGGCTGACCGACCGGCTGGAGGTCCGCAAGACCGTCGAACGCGCCAAGGGCGCGTTGATGACGACGTACGGGATGACCGAGCCGCAGGCGTTCAAGTGGATCCAGCGCACCGCGATGGACCACCGGATGACGATGCGGGAGGTCGCCGAGCGGATCCTTGCCGAGGGCGTCGGCGATTCGCCGGTCGGCGAGGGTACGACGACCACGGGCTGATCCGCCCGACCACGGGCGATCCCGACGCGTATCGCCCGGGGTCGATAGGATCGCCGGCATGGGGCGACTGTGGTCCACCGTCGTGCTGGTCGGCGTCCTCGTGGTGTCGGTTGGCGGTTGTCGACCGGCAGGCCGTACCTCGGATCCGGGTGCCGGTAGCCCCGACCCCGCGATGCTCGCCGAGCCGATCCGGCCGGATTGGCGGCCGGTGTCGCTGCCGGCGTCGGACGGAATCCCCGGCCGGGTGGTGCTGCGCGACGCGACCGCTTGCGCCGGTCGGTGGTTCGTGGTCGGGGCGATGCGCGCCGCCGACGGAGCCACCCGTCCGGCGGCCTGGACGAGTCCGGACGCGCAGAACTGGACCCCGTTGACCGTGACGGGGTCGTCCTTCTACGGCAGACAGAACGTGCTGTACGCGGCCGGCTGTCGGGCCGGTCGGCTGGCCGCGATCGGGGCGAAGAGCGGCGGCGCGCACGGCAATCCCCGGGTCAGTACCTGGCGTCAGGTCGGTGAGGACCGGCTCGTAGAGGTGCCGGCCGCCTTCGAACTGTACGGCGGGCCGGAGGCGGTGGGCGTGTCCCGGATCGCGGGCGGACCGGCCGGCTGGCTGATCGTGGGTAACCGAACACGCGGGGCGGCGACCTGGGTGTCGCGTGGTTCTCCCCAGGCGGGCACCTCGGCATTGGACGCGGCTGGGTTCGACCTCGTCGATGGTGCCTCAGACCTGACCAGTGACGAGCGTGGCCGCACGATGGCGTTCGACGCTGTCGCTACCGCCGGAGGCTGGCTGGTCGTCGGCGGCCTGACGCCCGCTGGGCGGATCGACTCGCAGCCGCTCGTCTGGCTCTCGGCCGATGGTCGGTCGTGGCGGCGGCTGGCCGTACCGGACTTCGGGGATGGTGCCATGTTGCAGCGGGTCGCGGTCGTCCACGGCGTCCCGGTCGCGCTCGGCACCCGGACCGACGGTTTCGGTGCCTGGTACGACGACGGGCGTGGGTGGGTGGCGGCGGGCCGGTTCGGGTCCGTCGGCGGTTCCGGTCTGCCCTCGGTACGCGGTGTCACGGTCGCCGGGGGTCGGCTCGTGGTGGCGGTGTCGAACGGTACGACGTACGAGCTGTGGGGGTCGACCGATCGTGGTCGGTCGTGGCGGCGGATTGTGGAGCCGGTGGCGGCGGTGTCAGCCGGTGGCGACTCGGGCGTCGGAGCGGTCGCTGTCGGGGATCAATTACTGGTCACGGTGGATGACGGCGGTGGTGCCGACCTCTGGTGTACGTCCGCGTCAGTATTTGATCGGTGAGGATCGCTCACATGGGCGGTCCTTACATGTGATATCAAACAGTTAGGACCATTGTCCATTCTGGTCGTTACCGCAGCGCGCGGCTGGTGATGGGTGATCCAGGGGTGGCCTCTTACAGCGGCCTGGGTCGATCAGCTGAGGCGTGTAACGGTTAGGTCAATGCCGTCGCCGAGGTCTATCGGCATGGATGGGAGGTGGGATAGCGTCCGGCCCCAGACCGCGACGACGGTCTGGTTCGTCCGCCCCCGCAAGGGCCAACCCGCAACGGGTGGTTCGGACCATTGGACGATAGGAGGTTCGGGCCTTGAGGCAGAAGTTCTCGCGCTTGCTGGGCGGCGTCGCCATGCTGGCTGTCGTCGCGGGTGCAACGGCGTGCGGTGGAGGTGACGAGGGCGAGGCCAGCGCGTGCGGCAACAAGATCGCCTTCTTCGGCGCGTTGACGGGTAGCTCGGCCGCGCTGGGCATCAACGAGAACAACGGCGTCAAACTCGCCGTCGACCAGTACAACAAGCAGAACGCGGACTGCAAGGTCGAACTGGTGCAGTTGGACTCGCAGGGCAGCCCGGACCAGGCTCCCGGCCTGGCCCAGAAGGCGATCGACGACACGAAGATCCTCGGCATCGTCGGCCCGGCCTACTCCGGTGAGTCGGAGGCCGCCAACCCCCTCTTCGCCGAGGCTGGCCTGGTGCACATCACCGCCTCCGCGACCCGACCCAGCCTGGCTGAGCAGAAGTGGAAGACGTTCTTCCGGGCAGTCGGCAACGACCTGAGTCAGGGCCCGGCGGCCGGCAACTACATCAAGAACGTGCTGAAGGCGGAGAAGGTCTACGTCATCGACGACCAGTCCGCCTACGGTGCTGGGCTGGCCGACGAGGTCAAGAAGGTGCTCGGTGCTGCCGTCGTCGGCTCCGACAAGGTGCAGGGCGAGGGGAAGCAGGTCGACTTCTCCGCAGCGGTCACCAAGGTGAAGAGCGCCGGAGTGGGCGCGATCTTCTACGGTGGCTACTACCAGGAAGCGGGCCTCATCCGTAAGCAGCTCAGCGCCGCCGGGGTGACCGCTCCGCTCGTCGCCGGTGACGGCGTGAACGACGCTGCGTACATCACCTCAGCCGGTCAGGCCGCCGCGGAGGGCACCATCCTCACCTGCCCCTGCGCGCCGGCTACCCAGGCCCGGGGCACCTTCGTCGAGGAGTACAAGAAGCTGAACGGCACCGACCCGGGTACCTACAGCGACACCGCGTACGACGCGGCGAACATCCTGCTGGCGGGTATCAAGGCCGGTAAGAGCACCCGCGCGGACATGCTGGAGTTCGTGAAGGGCTACAGCGGTGAGGGGATCGCCGCCACCTACAAGTTCACCGAGACCGGCGAGCTGGACCCGGCCCAGGTGAAGGTCTGGGCGTACAAGGTCCAGGGTGGCAAGGTCGTACCGGACCAGGAGATCCCCAAGGTCTGAGTGCAGGTTCGCCTGCCGGCGAACGCAGATGTGATCGCGGGTGCGGCCGGGAGATCGCTCCCGGCCGCACCCGAGTTTTATCTCCAACCTGATGGGGCGCTCCTACCTTGAACCTCGACGGACTGCTCTCGAACTTCGGAGAGCTCACCACCACCGGCCTGACCCAGGGAGCTATCTATGCCCTGGTCGCGCTGGGCTACACGCTGGTCTACGGCGTGCTGAGACTCATCAACTTCGCCCACTCCGAGGTCTTCATCGCCGGTGCCTTCGGGGCGCTGTGGACGTGGACCGCGTTCGGTCTGGACCAGGACTCGGTCGTCTCCGGCATCGGTGCGATCCTGCTTTACCTGCTGGCGGGCATGTTGGTCGCCGCGTTGACCTCCGCCTTCACCGCGACCGTGATCGAGCGGGTGGCGTACCGTCCGTTGCGTAACCGCAACGCCCCGCCGTTGGCCTTCCTGATCACGGCGATCGGCGCGTCGATTGCCATCGCCGAAGCCTTCGGTATCTACACCCGACGGTTGCCGCAGGGGCTGCCGACGCTGGTCAAGACCGACCCACTGTTCACCATCGCGGGGGTGCCGATCGACGCGGTGCAGTTGCTGACCGTCGGCTCGGCACTGGCGATGATGTTCGCGCTCGACTTCTTCATCAACCGCAGTCGGGTCGGCCGGGGTATTCGGGCGGTGGCCCAGGACCCGAACACCGCAGCGTTGATGGGGGTCAACAAGGACCGGATCATCATGATCGTCTTCATCGCCGGCGGTGCGATGGCCGGCGTCGCTGGTCTGCTCTACAACGTCAAGATCGGCACGCTGACCTACAGCGTCGGCTTCATGCTGGGGCTCAAGGCGTTCACCGCCGCGGTGCTCGGCGGAATCGGCAATCTGCGCGGCGCATTGCTCGGTGGTCTGCTGCTCGGCTTGGTGGAGAACTACGCGTCCGGCCTGTTGGGATCGGAATGGAAGGACTTCGCCGCGTTCGTGGTGCTGGTGGCATTGCTGATGTTCCGGCCGACCGGTCTGCTCGGGGAGTCACTGGGGAGGGCACGGGCATGACCAGCGTCGTGGAAAAGGTACGCGCCGGCCGGGAGGCCATGGGCGAGCGTTGGCGGGGTGCGCCCCGATGGGTGCGCTGGGCGCTGTTGGCGGCGGTGATCGTCTTCTTCTACGCCCTGCCGAACAAGGAGTTCTACCAGTACCTCGGTCCGATCCCGACGACCGGCTCGAACTTCACCCAGGTGTTGTTCACCGTCTCGATTTACGTTCTGCTCGCTATCGGGCTGAACATCGTCGTCGGGTTCGCCGGTCTGCTGGATCTGGGCTACTTCGGGTTCTTCGCGGTCGGCGCGTACAGCGTTGCGGTGTTGACCTCACCGAGCAGCGACCTGAAGACGCTGTGGCCATGGCTGGCAGTGGTGCCGGTGGCGATCGGCATCACCCTGATCTCCGGGGTGCTGCTCGGCATGCCGACCCTGCGGCTGCGCGGTGACTATCTGGCAATCGTCACACTCGGCTTCGCCGAGATGATCCGGATCGCGGCGACAAGCTCGGAGTTCCTCAAGGGGCAGCGCGGATTCAACCAGATTCCCCACCCGCCCGGCAGCTACGACGACGGCCGCCCAGTCTTCGGCGTGCTCGACGCCCGGCCCTACTACTGGCTGGTGCTGACGCTGATCATCCTGGTGGTGATCGGAGTCCGGAACCTCACTCGCAGCCGGGTAGGCCGGGCCTGGGTGTCGATCCGGGAGGACGAGGACGCCGCGCAACTGATGGGCGTGCCGACCTTCAAGTTCAAGCTCTGGGCCTTCGCGGCGGGGGCGGCGATCGGTGGGCTGGCCGGCGCGCTCTTCGCGGGCAAGCAGAACTTCGTCAACTCCCAGAACTTCGAGCTGCTCAATTCGATCATTATTCTGGCCGCTGTCATTTTCGGTGGGTCCGGCAACATCGTCGGTGCCATCGTTGGTGGTGGTCTGGTCGCGTACATGATCGAGCGGTTCCGGGGCATCGAGTTGTTCGGTGTGGAGCTGTACGAGTACCGCTTCCTCTTCTTTGGCCTGGTGCTAGTGGTCATGATGATCTTCAGGCCGGAGGGCCTGATCCCCAACCGACGACGCGCGGCGGAGTTCAAGGACCGTCGCAAGGAGGTGACCGTCGGTGGGTGAGACCGCACCGAAGTCGAGTGTGCCCGCCCAGGGGTCGGCACCCGCCGCCGAGCAGGTGGCAACGTCCGCTGAGCCGGCAATGCCTGCTGCCGAGCAGACGGCAGCATCCGTCGAGCAGACGTCGCCCGTTGCTGAGCAGACGTCGCCCGGCCGTGAACCACTGCTGGAGGTGGACAACGTCACCCTGCGCTTCGGTGGCGTGGTCGCTTTGGACAACGTGGACTTCACCCTCTACAAGGGCGAGATTCTCGGCCTCATCGGTCCGAATGGGGCCGGTAAGACCACCTGTTTCAACGCGATGACGGGGATCTATCAGCCAACCGAGGGTGAAATCCGGTTCAAGGGGCAGCGGATCACCGGCAAGAAGCGCCACCAGATCACCAAACTGGGTATGGCGCGTACGTTCCAGAACATCCGGCTCTTTCCCGAGATGACCGCGCTGGAGAACGTCCAGGTCGGTGCTGACGCACACCACAAGACCAGCGTGATATCAGCCCTGTTCCGGCTACCCCGACACTGGCGGGAGGAGCGCGAGGGCCGGGAGAAGGCCGAGCGTCTGCTGGAGTTCGTCGGTATCCGGCACCGGATCCACGAGTACGCCCGCAACCTGTCCTACGGCGAACAACGACGGTTGGAGATCGCCCGGGCGTTGGCAACCGACCCGGCGTTGCTCTGCCTGGATGAGCCGGCGGCCGGGTTCAACCCGGCCGAGAAGGAAGACCTGCTGCAACTGATCCGGCGGATCCGGGATACCGGCGTGACCATCCTGCTCATCGAGCACGACATGCGACTGGTGATGGGCGTGACCGACCGGATCGTGGTGCTGGAATTCGGAAAGAAGATCGCTGAAGGGCTTCCCGCCGAGGTGCGGGAGGACCATCGGGTGATCGCGGCGTACCTGGGGGTGCCGGACGATGCTGCTTGAGATCGACGAGGTCAGCCTGCTCTATGGGCGGATCCAGGCGTTGCACGGCATCAGCCTGACCGTGGACGAGGGCGAGATCGTGGCCCTGATCGGTGCCAACGGGGCTGGCAAGAGCACCACGATGCGAGCCATTTCCGGTATCCGACCGATCGCCTCCGGCAGCATTCGGTTCGCCGGCGAGGACATCACCAAGCTCCGGGCCGACCTGCGGGTACGCCGGGGACTCAGCCAGGCTCCGGAGGGCCGGGGTGTCTTTCCCGGCATGACGGTGATGGAGAACCTCGACATGGGGGCCTACACCCGGCGGGATCGTGCGGAGATAGCCAAGGACCGGGCTCGGGTGTTGGAGTTGTTTCCCCGGTTGGCTGAGCGGCGTAAGCAGCCCGGCGGCACCCTCTCCGGCGGCGAGCAGCAGATGCTGGCCGTGGGGCGGGCGCTGATGAGCCGCCCGAAGCTGTTGCTGCTCGACGAACCGTCGATGGGGCTCGCTCCGATGCTGATCCAGCAGATCTTCTCGATCATCAAGGAGATCAATCAGCAGGGCACCACGGTTCTGCTGGTGGAGCAGAACGCCCAGCAGGCGCTCTCCCTGGCGCATCGGGCGTACGTGCTGGAGACCGGCCGGATCGTCAAGAGCGGCACCGGTACGGAGTTGTTGCACGACGACGCGGTCAAAGAGGCGTACCTGGGGGTGGCCTAGCCGGCCACCGGCCTATCTATGGGGAGGAACGCATGATCAGATCCAGCCAACGCGGTCGCCGGGCCGTGCTCGGTCTGGCCGGCGCGGCGCTGCTCACCGTCTCCCTCGCCGCCTGCGGCGAGAAGGAGGAGTCGGACCAGCCGGGCGCTGGTCCGACGGTGACGGCGGCGGCCGACTCGGCACTGGCGGCGAAGGTACCGGACGCGATCAAGGCGGACGGGAAGATCGTCGTGGGGACGGACGCGACCTATCCGCCCGCCGAGTTCCTGGACACCGACGGCAAGACGGTGATCGGGTTCGACGCCGAACTCTTCACCGCCGTCGCCGCCAAGCTCGGCCTCAAGGCGGAGTTCGTTCCCGCCCCCTTCGGCGACATCATCACGGGGGTTGGCTCCGGCAAGTACGAGGTCGGCGTCTCGTCGTTCACCATCAACGACGAGCGCAAGGGCCAGGCCAACATGGTCAGCTACTACCAGGTCGGCACCCAGTGGGTGACCAAGAAGGGCAACCCGGCCGGGGTGACCCTGGACAACGCCTGCGGCAAGAAGATCGCTGTCCAGAAGGACACCATCCAGGTCGACGACATCACGGCCCGGTCCAAGACGTGCACCGACGCGGGTAAGCCGGCCATCACCATCGACCAGTTCCCGGGTCAGGATGCGGCTACCGCAGCGGTGGTGTCCGGAAAGGACGACGCCATGCTCGCCGACTACCCGGTGGGTGTATACGCCGTCACCAAGGCCGAGGGACAGCTGGAACTGCTCGACAAGATGTACGAGGCGGCCCCGTACGGCATCGTGGTGGCCAAGGACCAGACGGCGTTCGCCGAGGCGGTCCGGGATGCCACCAAGGCGCTGATCACCGACGGGACCTACCAGAAGATTCTCGAAAAGTGGCAGGTTGCCGACGGCGCGATCACCGATCCGGCGATCAACCCGTGACGCGATGACGACCGAGGAACAGGCACTTCCCGTACGGGCACGGCCAGCACCGATCCAGGCCGTGCCCGTACGGCATCCCGGCCGCTGGGTGACCGTCGCCGTGCTGGCCGTACTGGCCGCGATGTTCGTACACGTGCTGGTGACCAACGAGAAGTTCAACTGGCCGTTCATCGTCGACAACATGTTCCGGCCGCCGGTGATCGAGGGCCTGCTACGTGGCACGATCCTCATGACGATCAGCGCGATGCTGATCGGCGTGACCCTCGGTGTGGTCGTGGCGGTGATGCGGCTGTCGACCAACCCGATTCTGCGTTCCGTCTCGTGGCTCTTCACCTGGTTCTTCCGGGCGGTGCCCCGACTGGTGCTGCTGGCTGTCTTCGGCAACCTCGGCATCCTCTGGAGTCGGATCGAGTTCGGGGTGCCCTTCGACACCCAGCTCGGGCAGCTCTTCGGCATCGACAACCTGGAACTGCGGCTCTTCGGCTTCAACTCCCGCGACGTGCTGACCGGTTTCATGGCCGGGCTGCTCGGGCTGGCGCTCTCCGAGGCGGCGTACATGGCGGAGATCGTGCGGGCGGGTATCCAGTCGGTCGACCCGGGGCAGTCCGAGGCGGCTTCCGCGCTGGGCATGAGCCGGGGGCAGGTGCTGCGCCGGGTGGTGCTGCCGCAGGCGATGCGAGTGATCATCCCGCCGACCGGCAACGAGACCATCGCGATGCTCAAGGACACGTCGCTGCTGTTGTACGTACCGGTGACCGTCGAACTGTTCTTCCAGCTTGACGCGGTCGGCAAGCGCGAGTTCCAGATCTTTCCGATGTACGTCTCGGCCTGCCTCTGGTATCTGCTGCTGACCAGCGTCCTGCTGGTGGGGCAGTACTTCCTGGAGCGGCACTTCTCCCGGGGGTACGGGCGCAGCGACCATGGCAGCTTCACGCGCCGCCGCGCCAGCGTAGTCACCAAATCGACCATCGGAGGGACGGCGGCGCGATGACCGAAGCGATCGTCGCGGCACAGGCGGACCCGCCGGCAGCGCAGGCCGGTCTGATGGTGCAGGCCGACAACGTACACAAGTCCTTCGGGTCGCTGGAGGTGCTGCGCGGGATCGACCTGGCGGTACGGCCGGGTGAGGTGTGCTGTGTGCTCGGGCCGTCCGGCTCGGGCAAGTCGACCTTCCTACGCTGCGTCAACCACCTGGAGAAGATCAACGCTGGTCGGATCTGGGTGGACGGTGAACTGATCGGCTACCGCGAGCGGGGCGGCAAGCTGCACGAGCTGCGGGAGAAGGAGGTGGCCGCGCAGCGCCGGTCGATCGGCATGGTGTTCCAGCGGTTCAACCTGTTCCCGCACATGACCGTCCTGGAGAACGTCGTCGAGGCGCCGATCCGGGTCCGTCGGGAGAATCGGGCAACGGCCCAGGAACGGGCCGAGTCCCTGCTCACCCGGGTCGGCCTCGCCGACAAACTCAACAGTTACCCCGGTCAGCTCTCCGGCGGTCAGCAGCAGCGGGTGGCGATCGCCCGGGCATTGGCGATGGAACCCAAGCTGATGCTCTTCGACGAGCCGACCAGCGCGCTGGACCCGGAACTGGTGGGTGAGGTGCTGGACGTGATGAAGGACCTGGCCCGGGACGGGATGACGATGATCGTCGTGACCCACGAGATCGGCTTCGCCCGGGAGGTCGGTGACTCGCTGGTCTTCATGGACGACGGGGTGGTGGTCGAGTCGGGGAGCCCGCGAGAATTGCTCGCCAACCCGCGACACGACCGGACCAAGGCCTTCCTCGCCAAGGTCCTCTGACGGCTGAGCCGAGATCCGCTGCGGGCTGGGCCGAGATCCGCTGCGGGCTGGTCCGAGGTCTTCTGCCGGCTGGGTCCAGCTTCTCTGCCGGCTGCTTCGATGCCGGCACGTGCCGGCATCAGAGCCTGTCGGTGGGGCGGACTAGAGTCACATCCTGTGACAGCTTCGACTCCGCGCCTGCTGCTCGTTGACGGACATTCGCTGGCTTACCGGGCGTTCTTCGCCCTACCAGTGGAAAACTTCTCCACCACCACCGGGCAGCCGACCAACGCGGTCTATGGCTTCACCTCAATGCTGATCAACGTGTTGCGCGACGAGCAGCCAACACACATCGTCGTGGCGTTCGACGTCTCCCGCCGCTCGTTCCGCACCGAGCGCTATGCCGAATACAAGGCTGGCCGCTCGGAGACGCCGGCCGACTTCGTCGGGCAGGTCAGCCTGGTCAAGGAGGTCCTTGAAGCGCTGCGGATCCCGGTGGTGGAGAAGGAGGGCTACGAGGCTGACGACGTGATCGCCACACTGGCCTGCCAGGGGCGCGACAGCGGCATGGAGGTGCTGATCAGCTCCGGTGACCGGGATGCCTTCCAACTCGTCGGTGACCGGATCACCGTGCTCTACCCGCGCAAGGGCGTCTCCGACCTGGCCCGGATGGACCCGGCGGCGGTGACCGCGCGCTACGGGGTCGGCCCGGACCGCTACCGCGATCTGGCCGCCCTGGTGGGGGAGGCCAGCGACAACCTGCCGGGCGTACCCGGGGTCGGCCCCAAGACCGCGGCCAAGTGGATTGGTCAGTACGGCGGTGTCGAGGGCGTGATCGCCCGAGCCGACGAGATCAAGGGCAAGGCGGGGGAGAGCCTGCGGGAGCGGCTCTCCGACGTGATCCGCAACTACGATCTCAACTGCCTGGTCTCCGACCTGGAGCTGCCGCTGCAGGTCGATGACGCCCGCTGGACCGGGTGGGATCGCGAGGCGGTGCACCAGGTCTTCGACACGCTGCAGTTCCGGATCCTGCGGGACCGGCTCTACCAGTACCTGGAGGCTGTCGAGCCGGAGGCGGAGGCTGGGTTCGACCTCTCCGGTGAGGTGCTACGCCCCGGTACGGTCGCCGCCTGGCTGGCCACCCACGCACCGGCCGGTACACCCGTCGGGGTGGCGGTCGCTGGTACCTTCGGGCGCGGCACCGGCTCGCTGACCGGCGTGGCGATCGCCACCGCCGGTGGTGCCGCCGGCTGGTTCGATCCGGCCCAGCTCGACCCCGCCGACGAAACAGCGGTCGCCGGCTGGCTGGCCGACGCGGACCGGCCGAAGGTGCTACACGACAGCAAGCCGGCGTTGCTGGCCTTTGCGGCCCACGGCTGGGACCTGGCCGGCGTCGTCCGCGACACCGCACTCGCCGCCTACCTGGCCCGGCCCGATCAGCGGTCCTACGACCTGACCGACCTGGCTCTGCGCTATCTGCATCGGGAGTTGCGGGTCGACGCGCCGGAGAGCGGCCAACTCACCCTCGACGGGTTCGGCAATGACGGCGAGGTCGAGCAGAATCTGATGCTCCGGGCCCGCGCCACCCTCGACCTCGCCGACGCGATCGACGCCGAGCTGGCCCGCGACGGTGGTCCCACGGGCGGTGCGGGCGTGCCGCCGGCCGGGCTGCCACAGGACAGGCAGCCGGTGTCCGACCAGCCGGAAGACGGACAGCCGCAGGGCGTGGCGCCGGCGGCGACCTCGGCCGAGCTCTCCGCCCGGCTGATGACCGAGGTGGAGCTGCCCCTGGTCCGGGTGCTCGCCGGCATGGAACGGGTCGGTATCGCTGCGGACACCGACTACCTGTCCGAGCTGGAGGCGCACTTCGCGGCGGAGGTGAAGGCCGCTGCCCAGTCCGCGTACGAGGTGGTCGGCCGGGAGTTCAACCTCGGCTCGCCCAAGCAGTTGCAGGAAATTCTCTTCACCGAGCTGGGCCTGCCGAAGACCAAGAAGATCAAGACGGGTTACACCACCGACGCCGACGCGTTGCAGTGGCTCTACGCGCAGCAGCCGCATCCGGTGCTGGCGCATCTGTTGCGCCACCGGGACGTCGCCCGACTCAAGTCGACGGTCGACGGGCTCCTCAAGTCGATCTCCGATGACGGGCGCATCCACACCACCTTCCACCAGACGGTGGCGGCGACCGGCCGGCTGTCGTCGACCGATCCCAACCTGCAGAACATCCCGATCCGTACCGAGGAGGGTCGACGGATCCGCCGGGCCTTCGTGGTGAGCGCGGGCTACGAGACCCTGCTCACCGCCGACTACAGCCAGATCGAGATGCGGATCATGGCGCACCTCTCCGGCGACGAGGCGCTGATCGAGGCGTTCAACTCCGGGGCCGACTTCCATGCCGCCACCGCCTCCTCCGTGTTCGGTGTGCCGGTGGCCGAGGTGACCGCGGACCAACGCCGCAAGATCAAGGCGATGAACTACGGCCTGGCGTACGGACTCAGCGCCTTCGGCCTCTCCCAGCAGTTGGGCATCACCCCGGACGAGGCCCGAGGGCTGATGGAGGAATACTTCAGCCGCTTCGGTGGGGTTCGCGACTACCTGCGTGAGGTGGTGAAACGGGCGGTGCACGAGGGTTACACCTCGACGATCCTGGGTCGCCGCCGTTACCTGCCCGACCTGGTCAGCGACAACCGGCAGCGCCGGGAGATGTCCGAGCGGATGGCGCTCAACGCACCGATCCAGGGATCGGCAGCGGACATCATCAAGGTGGCCATGCTGCACGTGGACAGCGCACTACGCGATGCCGGCCTGCGTTCGCGCATGCTGCTTCAGGTGCACGACGAACTGGTCTTCGAGGTGGCCCCCGGGGAACGGGACGCCCTGGAGGCGTTGGTCCGGCAGCAGATGGGTGAGGCGTACCCGCTGTCGGTGCCGCTGGAGGTCTCGGTCGGCGTGGGCCAGGACTGGAACAGCGCCGACCACTGAGCGGCCGGTTGGGCAGTCTGCCGGTGGCGAGAGATATCTCGTCACCGGCAGCCGAGGCTGGTGTACGCCAACAGCCGGTGCCTCCAATAGCCGGGGCCGGGTCACTTCAACGGGTCGTGTCCCCAGTTCATCAGTGAGTAGCGCCACCGGGTGTGCCTGACGTCGCCGCTGGGACGCTGCGCCAGGTGCCGGTGCACGTACCCGACGACCTTGCGCATGTGTGTGTAGTCCCGGTCGGTCAGTTCCGCCTTCTTCCGGCGCAGCAGCCCCACGATTCGCCGGCCCGACTCGTGCCCGACCGACTCGCCGCCGCTGGCGGTGTGCTGGCCGACCGCCTTCGACTCGTCGGTCTCCAGCCACTTCGTCAACTCGCCTGGACTCATGTTGACCGCATCGGTGAAGGTCCGATGTACGGCCTCCCCATCGTCACCCCCGCTCACGGCGGAGTGCCTCCGGCTTGTGCACCGCATCACGTCCCTCGGCGGTGCGTACCCGATACTGCGGTTTGTCCTTGGACGCGGCGACCACCCGTTTGGCGGCCCGGGTCCGGTGAGTGATCTCCTCCTGGACCGTGCCATGCGCCGTCGAGCCATGGCTGGACCAGCTGACCCGATCACCCTTGTGCAGCTTCTTCCGCTCGGCCATGCCGTGGCCTACCCGAGGTACCCATCGAGAAACGCCGGCCCGTCGATGGTCGGCCGGGTCGGCGCATCCGGACGGCTAGGCCGGTTTGTCGCAGACGAAGATGGCGGTGCCGGGGAAGAGCCGGCCGCGCAGCGGGCTCCATTGGCCCCAGATTCCCTCGTGCTCCTCCGGCCACTCCGGCTCCACCACGTCACACAGGGTGAAACCGGCACCGACGATCTCGCGCACCCGGTCGCCGAGGGTGCGGTGTTGCTCGACGTAGGTGGGGACGCCGTCGGGATCCTCCTCGACGTACGGGCGGCGGTCGAAGTAGGAGTGCACCGCCGTCAGGCCGTTCTCACCCGGGTCGTCGAGAAAGATCCACCGCATCGGGTGGGTGACCGAGAAGACCCACCGACCGCCCGGCCGCAGCACCCGGAAGACCTCCCGCATCACCGCGGCCGAGTCGGCTACGAACGGAATCGCCCCGAACGCCGTGCAGACCGTGTCGAAGGACACATCGCCGAATGGCAGGGCCAGGGCGTCGGCCTGGACGAGCGGGACGCGTACCCCCGAGGTGGTCGCCGCTCGGGCCGCGTGGCGCAACATGCCGGCGGAGAGGTCCAGCGCGACCACCTGGGCATCCTGGGTGGCCAACCAGCGCGCGGCCGACGCGGCGCCGCAACCAAGCTCCAGCACCCGACGTCCGGCCACCTCGCCCAGCAGTCGTACGTCGGCCTCCCGGACCCCCTCCGGGCACCACACGAAGTCGACCTCACCGAGGAACGCACCGTGTTCTGCCTGGTAGTCGTCGGCGTCCAGATCCCACCAGCCACGTGCGGCCCGTCGACTCTCCGCGTCGCCAACCCAGCGTCGGCTCACCCCGTGGTGGTCGTCGGTCCGGCCGTCGTCATTCATCCCGATCACGCTAGACCCCACCGGGTCGAGGGCCGGCAGCGGCCGAGGGTTTTCTGGTACGTGGAGTCGAGAATTTCCGGTCCAGGGAAAGTGTGCTGCCTTCAGGTGTGGGGAGGGCTTGCATGCTGTGGTAATGCGCACGGTAAGCTGTTCGATGCGCTCGCGGATCGCGTGCCTCGGCAGGGAGCAGGTCCGCGGTCGACGGACACACCCATGGTCGTTCAGTGGCGCGATGGTCTTCACTGGCGATCGATTGGTGTGCTCGCGGCGGATCCGCTGGGCGCAAACAGGTCACTGCGACACAAGCCAGCTGTGACACACCATCCGACCGGAGCAACCGCCCACATGACGAGCAGCATCGAGGCCTCCTCGAGCGCCACCCGGGTCACCCACGACGATCTCGGTTCCGAGGAGGCTTTCCTCGCCGCGATTGACGAGACCATCAAGTACTTCAACGACGGCGACATTGTCGAAGGCACCGTCGTCAAGGTCGATCGGGACGAGGTCCTGCTCGACATCGGCTACAAGACCGAGGGTGTCATTCCCTCGCGCGAGTTGTCGATCAAGCACGACGTAGACCCCGCCGAGGTTGTGTCGGTCGGTGACCACATCGAGGCCCTGGTTCTCCAGAAGGAGGACAAGGAAGGTCGCCTGATCCTCTCGAAGAAGCGGGCTCAGTACGAGCGCGCCTGGGGCACCATCGAGAAGATCAAGGACGAGGACGGTGTCGTCCGCGGCTCGGTCATCGAGGTGGTCAAGGGTGGCCTCATCCTCGACATCGGGCTGCGTGGCTTCCTGCCCGCCTCCCTGGTGGAGATGCGTCGGGTGCGCGACCTGCAGCCGTACGTGGGGCGCGAACTCGAGGCCAAGATCATCGAGCTGGACAAGAACCGCAACAACGTGGTTCTGTCCCGCCGTGCCTGGCTGGAGCAGACCCAGTCCGAGGTGCGCACCGAGTTCCTCAACAAGCTCCAGAAGGGCCAGGTCCGCAAGGGCGTCGTGTCCTCGATCGTCAACTTCGGTGCGTTCGTCGACCTCGGCGGCGTGGACGGTCTGGTGCACGTCTCCGAGCTCTCCTGGAAGCACATCGACCACCCGTCCGAGGTTGTCGAGGTCGGCCAGGAGGTCGAGGTCGAGGTCCTGGACGTCGACCTGGACCGCGAGCGGGTCTCGCTGTCGCTGAAGGCGACCCAGGAGGACCCGTGGCGTCAGTTCGCCCGCACCCACGCGATCCAGCAGATCGTTCCGGGTAAGGTCACCAAGCTGGTTCCGTTCGGTGCGTTCGTGCGCGTCGACGACGGCATCGAGGGCCTGGTGCACATCTCCGAGCTGGCCGAGCGCCACGTGGAGATCCCGGAGCAGGTCGTCCAGGTCGGCTCGGACGTCATGGTCAAGGTCATCGACATCGACCTCGAGCGTCGGCGGATCTCGCTCTCGCTCAAGCAGGCCAACGAGGGCTTCGTCGAGGGCGAGGAGCACTTCGACCCGACCCTCTACGGCATGGCCGCGACGTACGACAACGAGGGCAACTACATCTACCCCGAGGGCTTCGACCCGGAGACCGGGGAGTGGCTCGAGGGCTTCGAGAAGCAGCGGGAGACCTGGGAGACGCAGTACGCCGAGGCGCGCAACCGCTGGGAGGCCCACACCAAGCAGGTGCAGACCTCCCGTGCGGCCGACGCCGAGGCTGCGGCCAACCCGGCTCCGGCCGTTGCTGGTGCCGGCGGCGGGGCGACCTCGTCGACCCCGGCTCCGGCCCGTCAGGCCGAGGAGCCGGCCGGCACCCTGGCCACCGACGAGGCTCTCGCCGCTCTGCGCGAGAAGCTTGCCGGCGGCAAGTAAGTCAGCTCACCGCAGAGGCCCGTCCTGCGACCGGTACGCCGGTCGCGGGGCGGGCCTCCGCCTTTTGCGCGCCGCTGGCCCGGTCCCGTTCGCGAGATCGGTGCGGTGTCCTGACCACGCGTTGCTAGGGGATCTTGGCGGAACGGGGTGGGACCGGGTTGACTAAGCAGGTGCTGAAGATCGGGCTTACCGGTGGGATCGGATCGGGAAAGAGTGAGGTCGCGCGGCGACTGGCGCACCTTGGTGCGGTCATCGTCGACGCCGACCAGATCGCCCGGGAGGTGGTCGCCCCCGGCACCGAGGGCCTCCACGAGATCGTCACCACCTTCGGTGCTGGAGTGCTACAGAAAGACGGGAGCCTGGACCGGGCGGCCCTCGGCGCGGTGGTCTTCGGCGACGACGCGGCACGCGCCCGCCTAGAGGCGATCACCCATCCCCGGGTACGCGCCCGTACCGCCCAACTCGTGGCCGAGGCACCCCTGGACGCGATCGTCGTCAACGACGTACCGCTGCTGGTCGAGGTGGGGCTCGCGGCCACGTACCACCTGGTGATCGTGGTGGAGACGGAGCAGGCCATCCGGATCGACCGGCTGACCCGGAACCGGGGAATGAATCCGGAGGAGGCGTACCAGCGGATCCGCGCCCAGACCAGCGACGCGCTGCGGCGGGCCGCCGCAGACGCCCTGCTGGCCAACAACGGAGGGCTGGACGAACTGCACGCGGCGGTGGACGCGCTGTGGCGGGACCGGCTGGTGCCGTACGAGCGCAACCTGCGCGAACGTCGTGCCGTCACCACCGGTGGTCCCACCGACGGCCAGTCCGAGGCGGATCCGACCTGGCCGGCGCAGTTCGCCCGGCTCGCCGCCCGGATCGGGCACGCGCTGGGCCCCGCCGCGCAGCGGATCGACCATGTCGGGCCGACCTCGGTAGCGGGACTGCCGGCGGTGGACGTCATCGAAATCCAGGTCGGTGTGGACCCTGACGCCACCCCGGAGCTGCTCGCAGACCAGCTGGCCGAGGCGGGATTCCCGCCGATGTCCTCGGGAACCGGGACGGACCGTCGACACGGCAGTGCCGACCCGGGCCGGCCGGTCGAGGTGAGGCTTCGCCCGATCGGCTCGCCCGACTGGCGCGCGGCCCTGTTGCTGCGGGACTACCTGCGCGACGATCCGCAGCGCTGGCCGGCGACTTCGGCGTACGACGCGCAGATCCGATCAGTCGAGCAGTGGGCGGCGGAAACCGGCTGGCGACCGTCCAGTTGAGTCGCGAGCCGGCAGCGGCGGCGGTACAGCAGTTGGTCCGGGAGCGGGGAGGCGAAGGCGCTCGCGGCGGCCGGTCTGCGCGTTCCGCGCGACCGCATCGGGTGCGCACGCCGGCCGAGCGCCGGGGCTGCAACCCTTGCGCCGGTCGCGACCATCGATACTGATGTGGGGTCGCGATCCGGACGGCCGCCGCGAGCGGCCTACCCTAGAACCGTATCCTGGTGATCTTTACCATACAATCGACATATCGAAGTTGATTGAGCACGCACCGTCTCCGGGGTCTGGTGTCACAGCCCCGGCGTACCGTTGAGCGCATGGCGCTAGACATCCCGCGGCTCGATGGTCGCTTCCAGGTCATCAGTGAGTTCCAGCCAGCCGGCGACCAGCCGGCGGCCATCGCTGACCTTGAGCGTCGGGTGCGCCGTGGTGACCGTCACTCCGTGTTGCTCGGAGCCACCGGCACGGGTAAGAGCGCGACCACCGCCTGGCTGGTGGAGCGGCTCCAGCGGCCGACTCTGGTGCTGGCACCGAACAAGACACTCTGCGCTCAGCTTGCAAAGGAGTTCAGCGAGCTGATGCCGCACAATGCCGTCGAATACTTCGTCTCCTACTACGACTACTACCAGCCCGAGGCGTACATCCCGCAGACCGACACCTACATCGAGAAGGACTCCTCGATCAACGAGGAGGTGGAGCGGCTCCGGCACTCGGCGACCATGTCTCTGCTGACCCGCCGGGATGTGATCGTGGTGGCGACCGTGTCGGCGATCTACGGCCTGGGCACGCCGGAGGAATACCTCGACCGCGCGGTGCGGATCAAGGTCGGGCAGGAGATCGAGCGGGACAAGCTGCTGCGTCGGCTTGTCGACATCCAGTACACGCGCAACGACATGGCCTTCAACCGGGGCACGTTCCGGGTCCGCGGTGACACGTTGGAGATCATCCCGGCGTACGAGGAGCTGGCGCTGCGGATCGAGTTCTTCGGCGACGAGGTGGAGAAGCTCTACTACCTGCACCCACTCACCGGCGAGGTGGTCCGGGAGGTCGAGCACCTGCTGATCTTCCCGGCCACGCACTACGCGGCCGGGCCGGAGCGGATGGAACGGGCGATCGGCGACATCGAAACCGAGCTGGCCGAGCGGCTGGCCGAGCTCGACCGGCAGGGCAAGCTGCTGGAGGCGCAGCGGCTGCGGATGCGCACCACCTACGACATCGAGATGATGCGTCAGGTCGGTTTCTGCTCCGGCATCGAGAACTACTCGATGCACATCGACGGGCGGCAGCCGGGCAGCCCACCGCACTGCCTCCTCGACTACTTCCCGGACGACTTCCTCACCGTGGTCGACGAGTCACACGTGACGATTCCGCAGATCGGCGGCATGTTCGAGGGCGACGCGTCGCGGAAGCGGATGCTGATCGACCACGGGTTCCGGCTGCCCAGCGCGGCCGACAACCGGCCGTTGCGTTTCGATGAGTTCCTGGAGCGGGTCGGCCAGATGGTCTTCCTCTCGGCCACCCCGGGTCCGTGGGAGCTGGAACAGGCCGGTGGCGAGTTCGTCGAGCAGGTCATCCGGCCCACCGGCCTGGTCGACCCGGAGGTCATCGTCAAGCCCACCAAGGGGCAGATCGACGACCTGATGCACGAGATCAGGCTGCGGACCGAGCGGGACGAGCGGGTGCTGGTCACCACGCTGACCAAGAAAATGGCCGAAGACCTCTCCGACTACTTTCTGGAGCACGGCATCCGGGTGCGTTACCTGCACTCCGAGGTCGACACGTTGCGCCGGGTGGAGTTGCTGCGCGAGCTGCGCAAGGGCGACTACGACGTACTGGTCGGCATCAACCTGCTGCGGGAGGGCCTGGACCTGCCCGAGGTGTCGCTGGTGGCGATCCTCGACGCGGACAAGGAGGGCTTCCTGCGCAGCGGCCGGTCACTGATCCAGACCATCGGTCGGGCGGCCCGAAACGTCTCCGGCCAGGTGCACATGTACGCCGACAAGATCACGCCGTCGATGCGGAACGCGATCGACGAGACCAACCGACGGCGGGCCAAGCAGGTGGCCCACAATGAGGCCAACGGGATCAGCCCCGAGCCGCTGCGGAAGAAGATCCACGACATCCTCGACGATATCTACCGCGAGGCGGAGGACACCGAGGGGACGAGCCGGGTCGGCGGTGCGGTGCGCCAACTGTCCCGGGGCAAGGCGCCGGTCGCCGAGACACGTAGCCGGGCCCGGACCGCCACCGGCCCGTCCCGGGAGGGGATGGCCCGAGCCGACCTGGCACAGCTCATCCAGGAACTCAGCGACCAGATGCTCGCCGCCGCCCGCGAGTTGCAGTTCGAGGTGGCGGCCCGAATCCGGGACGAGGTGGCCGAGCTGAAGAAGGAACTGCGCGGAATGGACGCCGCCGGCGTGAAGTAGGCCGCCAGCGCGGTGTGGTGTTAGGAAGGGCCCCTTCTTAGGCAGAAAGCGATAAGAAGGGGCCCTTCCTTTCGGTGGAAGTGTCGGCGAGGGTTGGTACGGTGTCGCCCGCTCGCCATCGTCCTCAGGAGACTCCACGATGACCATCAGTGAACATGTCACCGAGTTCGCCGGACTGCCCTGTTTCCAGTTCGAGGAGGGCGGCGAACTGCCCGACGACCAGTCCACGGTCGCCTGGCGGGTCGAGGAATGGGGAGAGGACGACAGCGAATGGGAAGACAAGCCGTCGCCGGCCTTCCAGCGTGCGTTCGAGACCTTCCTCGACACCGTCGACCCCGCACAGGTCACCGCGCTGGTCATCGGATCGTGGGGGTACGCCGCCTTCAACACCCCACCGATCGAGCAGCTCTGTGCGGCGGCGTCCCGGCTGACCAGCCTACGGGCCATCTTCCTCGGCGACATCACCTATGAAGAGTGCGAGATCTCCTGGATTCGGCAGGGGGACATCACCCCGTTGCTGGCGGCGTACCCGGAGCTGGAGACGTTGTGGGTACGCGGCGCGACCGGGATGGATGGCGAAGGCCTCCTGCGGCTCGATCCGGTACGCCACCCGGCACTGCGGGAGTTGGTGATCGAGTCGGGTGGTCTCCCGGGCAGTGTGGTGCGGGGAGTCGGCGGGTGTGACCTGCCCGCGCTGGAGGTGTTGGAGCTGTGGCTCGGCACCGACTCGTACGGCGGTGATGCCACCGTCGACGACCTCGTCCCGATCCTGGCCGGCACCCGCCTTCCGGAGCTGCGTTATCTCGGGCTGCGGGACGCGCAGATCGCCGACGAGGTGGCGGCGGCGTTGGCGACCGCCCCGATAGTTACCCAGCTCGACATTCTCAACCTCTCGCTGGGCACGCTCTCCGATGAGGGGGCGGCGGCGCTGCTGGCCGGGCAGCCGTTGACCCAGCTGCGGCGGCTGGACCTGCGTCACCACTATCTCGGCGACGAGTCCGCGGCCCGGCTCACCGCCGCGTTGCCCGGTGTGGAAGTAGACCTGTCGGATCGCCAGCAGCCCGACGAGAACGGCGGACGGTACGTGGCCGTCAGCGAGTGAGCCGCGACGCGCCGCTGGTGGTGGTCGGCAACCTGGACAACCGCCGGGTCGCCCTGTTCCAGGCCGCCGCCGCGCGGGCCGACCTGGCCGTCGAGGTGCTGCCCTGGCGGCGGCTGGCCGCCGGCCCCGTCGACCTGCCGGCGGGTGCGGTCGTACGCGTCGACTCGCCCGGCGAGGACGCCGAAGTGGACCGACTGCTGCGCGGCGCCGACCAGCCTGCCGAACACGGCGAGATCGTCGGCCTGGCCGCCTGGTACGCCGGGCTGTGCGCTGCCCTGGGACGGCTCAGCGCGGCAGCGGACCTCGCCGGGGCGAGGCTGCTCAACGACCCGGCCGACATCGCGGTCATGTTCGACAAGCGGGCCTGCCACGCCCGGCTGACCGAGGCCGAGGTGCCGGTACCACCGGCGCTACCCAGCCCGGTGCACGACTATGGGCAGCTACGGTCGGCGCTGCGGGACGCGGGCTGGCCACAGGTCTTCGTCAAGACCGCCCACGGGTCCTCGGCGTCGGGGGTGCTGGCCCTGCGGATCAGCCATGGTTCGCCGAGTCGACGGATTCCGCCCCGGGTGGCGGCGACCACCTCGGTGGAGTTGGCCGACGATGGACGGTTGTTCAACTCGCTGCGGGTACGGACCTACCGTGACGAGCGGGAGGTGGCCACGATCGTGGACCGGCTGGCCTTGGACGGGCTGCACGTCGAACGCTGGTTTCCCAAGGCCGGGCTGGCTGGGCAGGTGTTCGATCTGCGGGTGCTGGTGGTTGCCGGAGAACCCGGGCACGTGGTGGTCCGGGCGGGCCGGGGGCCGCTGACCAACCTGCACCTGGGCAATGCCCGAGGTGACCTGGCAGCGGTACGCGCACGGCTGGGCGAGACCAGGTACGCCGCTGCGATGCGTACCTGCGTGCGGGCCGCCGCATGCTTCCCCGGTAGCCTGCACGCCGGGGTCGACCTGCTCATCGGCGCCGACTGGCAACGCCATAAAGTGGCCGAGGTGAATGCCTTTGGTGACCTGTTGCCCCATCTGTCAGACGATGCGGGCCAGGACACCTACGGTGCCGAGTTGGCCGCTTGGCGTACCGGCCGGTTCGACCAGTGGCAGGCGAGTTGCCTTGCGGGGAGGGACACGTGAAGGAACTGGTGGGCAGTCACGACCTGCTCTTCGTCACCCTCGACACGTTGCGGTACGACGTGGCGGCCGAGTTGGCCGCTGCGGGGCGTACCCCGAATCTGGTCCGGGCCCTGCCCGGCGGGGTCTGGGAGCGTCGGCACAGTCCGGCGAGCTTCACCTACGCCGCCCACCAGGCGTTCTTCGCCGGGTTCCTGCCGACCCCGACCGGTCCGGGGCCACATCCCCGGCTCTTCGCGGCGGCCTTCCCGGGCAGCGAGAGTACCGCCGAGGGGACCTGGGTCTTCGAGGCACCCAACGTGGTGACCGCGCTGGCCGGAGCCGGGTACCACACCGTCTGCGTCGGCGGCGTGGGCTTCTTCAACCCGCACTCGCCACTGGGCACGGTGCTACCCGGCCTCTTCGCCGAAGCGCACTGGGAGTCGGCATTCGGGGTGAGCGCACCGAACTGCTTCGAGGCGCAACTCGACCGCATCGCCACCGTCGTACCGGCGGTCCCGGCCGGACAGCCGCTGTTTCTCTTCGTCAACGTCGCCGCGATGCATCAACCGAACCGGCACTACCTGCCCGGCGCGGAGCAGGACAGCCGGGACAGTCACGCCGCCGCGCTGGAGTACGTCGATCGGCACATCGGCCGGCTTTTCGCGTGGGCCACCAACCGGGACCGACCCTGCCTGGTGGTGCTCTGCTCGGACCACGGCACGGCGTACGGCGAGGAGGGCCACACCGGGCACCGGTTCGGCCACGAGGTGGTGTGGACGGTGCCGTACGCCCATTTCGTCATCGAGCCGGGAGACTGGGGCAAACCGGGGGACTGGCTGTGACCGAGGAGATGCTGGCCGACTCGCCATACCAGGGATATCTCTACGCGTACCCGCACAAGACCGCGTACCGGCCGTTGGCGCCGCGCCCGGCGTTGCATGACGTCTGGGCCGGTGAGCGTACCGATGCGCTCTTTCTCTACCTGCACCTGCCGTTCTGCGAGATGCGGTGCGGATTCTGCAACCTGTTCACCCGGGCCAACCCGCCGGCTGAGCAGGTGGCCGCCTACCTCGGTCAGCTACGCCGGCAGGCAACCCGGGTACGGGACGCGTTGCCTGCCGGCACCGACGTCGCCCGGATCGCCATCGGCGGCGGCACCCCGACCTACCTGACCGCCGTCGAACTGTCCACTTTGTTCGACCTGGTAGCTGAGTTCGGTGCCCGCCCCGGCGCGGTACCGATGGCGGTGGAGACCTCACCGGCCACCGCCACCGACGATCGGATCGGGGTGCTCGCCGAGCGGGGCACCACCCGGGTCAGCATCGGAGTGCAGAGCTTCCTGGACGCCGAGGCGCGGGCCGCCGGCCGCCCGCAACGGCGTACGGAAGTGGAACGGGCCCTGGCCACCATCCGGGCGCACGCGATTCCCGAGTTGAACCTCGACCTGATCTACGGCATCGCCGGGCAGACCCCGCAGACCTGGGCCCAGTCGCTGGCGGCGGCACTGTCCTGGCGTCCCGAGGAGCTGTTCCTCTATCCGCTCTATCTCCGGCCGCTCACCGGTCTCGGCCGCCGGGAACGCAGTGACCCTGCGGACCGGGTGTGGGATGAGCAACGGCTGGCGCTCTACCGGCAGGGGCGGGACACCCTCCGGGCGGCCGGCTACCGGCAGTTGTCCATGCGCCACTTCCGGCGGGCCGATCTGCCCGCCGAGCTGTCCAGTGACCGGTCTGGCGCGGACGGCCCGGGGTACTGCTGCCAGTCCGATGGCATGGTGGGGCTGGGTTGTGGTGCCCGCTCCTACACCACCGACCTGCACTACTCGTTCGACTATGCGGTCGGTATCGGCCAGGTACGGGCGATCATTGACGACTACCTGCGCCGGCCGGTCGAGGATTTCGACCTGGCCGAGGTCGGCTTCCGGCTCGACGCGACAGAACAGCGCCGGCGCTGGCTGGTCAAGTCGGTGCTGCGCACCGAGGGTTTCACTCCGACGGCCTACCGGGACCGGTTCGGCAGCGATGTGTGCGACGACTTTCCGGCCCTGGCGGTACTCGTCGACCGGGGGTGGCTGACCGCCGTCACCGATCGGATCGTGCTGACCGACGCCGGGGTGGAACGCTCCGACGCGATCGGACCGTGGCTGGTCTCCGGCCCGGTTCGCGTCGCGATGGCGGGGTACGCGCTCCGGTGAACCTTTCCATCCTCTACCGGGGGCCACTGGCCAGCTGCAACTACGACTGCGCCTACTGCCCGTTCGCCAAGCGCCGGGACAGCCCGGCCCAGTTGCGGGCCGACCGGACGGCCCTGGCGCGGTTCGTCGACTGGGTGGTCCGTAACCCGGACGGAGACCGGCTCTCGGTGCTGTTCACACCCTGGGGGGAGGGGCTGACCCGATCGTGGTACCGGGACACCCTGGTGCGGATCTCCCGACTCGACCATGTCGAGCGGGTGGCCATCCAGACCAACCTCGCCTGCCGGCTGGACTGGCTGGCCGAGGCGGATCGCCGCAGCGTCGCGCTCTGGGCGACGTACCACCCCGACCAGGTCTCGCGGTCGACCTTCCTGCGTAAATGCGCCACCCTGCACGAAGCCGGGGTGCGCTTCTCGGTTGGGGTGGTTGGCCTGCCGGGCCACCTCGACGAGGCCCGCGCCCTGCGGGCGGCCCTGCCCGAGGAGGTCTACCTGTGGGTCAACGCCGCCGAGGGGCACCACTACAGCGGTGCCGAGGAGGTCGACTGGACCGCCATCGATCCGCTCTTCGGCTACTCCGTCCGGCCGCATCTCTCCGGTGGGCAGGATTGTCGTACCGGGGACACGGTCATCTCCGTCCAGGGTGACGGTGACGTGCGCCGGTGTCACTTCGTCGCCGAGCCACTGGGCAACCTCTACGACGGTTCGTATCGGGCGGCGCTCGGCCCCCGGCCATGTCCCTTGCCGGTCTGCGACTGCCACATCGGCTACGTACATCTGGAAACACTGCCGCTCTACGACGTCTTCGCCGGCGGGGTGCTCGAACGTATCCCGGCCCAGCGGCTGGGTGGCCGAGGTGTCGCACCGCTGAATCCGCGGTCGGTGACCGCGCCGGACTGGGGGGTGCCGGCAGGCGCACTGCGCTGACCGGGTAGACGTCGACTGGAGTTTGGCTGCCGCTGCCGCTGCCGCTCCGTCGTCCGTCGTCCGCCGGGCCCGGCGGCCCCGAACCCGCCGGGTCCGGCGGGTGGGTGGACCCTGAGCGAGGGTGCTCCCAAATCCCGGGGGCACTCCCGTTCGCGGGAAAGGCCTCCGGGCACGACGGACGGCGGGAGGCTAACGCGACGGTACGACACTTTCGTGACGCCGTCGGCCGGGCTCCGGCCGGATGGATCGGCTGCGAACCGGTCTTCGCGGCTCAGGCCGGTACGTCGATGAAGTGTTCGACCAGGGGTGGATTGGCGAAGTAGGGCCCGATCAGGCTGCGCCAGGTGGTGAACCGTTCGGTGGCCCGGAAGTTCTCTTCGTGGGCCGCGACCGAGTCCCACTCCACGATCAGTACGAACCGGGAGGGCGACTCGACGCCCCGGGTCATCCGTACCGACTGGCAGCCCGGTGTGCCGGCGAGCACGTCATGCCCCTTGGCGTACGCCAAGGCGAACGCCTCCTCCTGCCCGGGGACGACGTCGATGAGAGCGACTTCAAGCACCATGGGCGGCAGCGTCGCACGGCGCGATAGTTGGCTCGTCACCAGGGCCACCGGTATGCCCCTAGCCTCCTAGGATGCGCTAGCGAGTGTGCCGCGTCACGGGACTCTTGAGGTCGATGTGCGAAAGCGGGCGCCAATGGTGAACAATGGCGCCCGAGGAGGGGAGTATTCCCTCGCAGCGATGTCGTCAACACGGTCGACAGCCGTTATTCGAACGGCCCAAACCCGGCGTCGTTGGTCGCCTGCGGCACGGCTTCGTGTCCGTGACATGGCGGCGGAAGAGACCTCCGACAGTCACCCCTTTTGGCACCACCAGCGCGGCCTGCGTTCCTGTAAAACGTCCGTGCGTGTGGTGCCATGTGTCTGCCGGAGGAGTCCGTTGAACGTGTCCGTATGGGTGTGGGTAGTTACTCTCGTCGCCTTGACGGCAGTGTTACTCGTCGACCTACTGATCATTGGCCGTCGGCCACATGAGCCCAGCATCCGCGAATCGAGTCTCTGGGTCGCCTTCTACGTCGGCCTTGCCCTGCTGTTCGGCGCCGGCATCTGGGTCACCTCCGGCGGGACGCTGGCCGGGGAGTTCTACACCGGTTGGCTCACCGAATACAGCCTGTCGGTGGACAACCTCTTCGTCTTCGTGATCATCATGGGGCGCTTCGCGGTGCCTCGGGCGTACCAGCAGAAGGTGCTGCTGGTCGGCATCGTGCTGGCCCTGATCATGCGAGGTGGCTTCATCGCGGCTGGTGCCGCCCTGATTTCCCAGTTCTCCTGGGTGTTCTACATCTTCGGTGCGTTCCTGGTCTACACGGCGATCAACTTCCTCCGCCAGGGCGAGCCGGACGAGGAGGACTTCAAGGAGAACATGCTCATCCGGTGGAGCCGGCGGGCACTGCCGTTGTCCCGCACCTTCGACGGTGCCCGGCTGACCACCCACGAGAACGGCCGGCGGGTCTTCACGCCGATGCTGGTCGTCATGATCGCCATCGGTACGACCGACCTCATCTTCGCCCTCGACTCGATCCCGGCGATCTTCGGTATCACCGACGAGCCGTACCTCGTCTTCACCGCCAACGTCTTCGCACTGATGGGGCTGCGGCAGCTGTACTTCCTGCTCGGCGGGCTGCTCGACCGGCTGGTCTACCTCAACATCGGACTTGCGGCGGTGCTCGGCTTCATCGGGGTCAAGCTGGTGCTGGAGGCGTTGGCCGACAACACCCTGCCGTTCATCAACGGTGGCGAGCACGTGTCCTGGGCACCGCACATCCCGATCTGGCTGTCCCTGAGCGTGATCCTCGGTGCGCTGGGGGTCGCCACCATCGCCAGCCTCATCAAGTCGTCCCGGGACCGACGGCGCGAGGCTGCCGGGATCAGTTCCTGATCCGAGCCCCGCACTGACCCACGGCGTCCCCGGCCGAATCATCGGCCGGGGACGCCGTTCGTATGGGCGGTAGTCGGCGGCGCAGCCAGCCAACGCCGATCAGTGGCAGGGGCCAGCCAGGCCGATCAGGGCCGTTGGGATCAGACCCGGTGCGCCCCGACCAGGGTCGCGATCCGTTCGGCGGGCAGTGCCTCCTCCAATACCTGCCGTTGTTGGTAGCAGGCGTGCAGCATGCGCCGCTCACCATCCGGGCCGGGAGCTGCGGCGACCACCCCGATGTGGTGGATGGGTCGGCCCGGCCGGGCGAAGAAGTACAGATCCCCGGGCCGCTCGGCACCATCCGGTAGGGCGGTGGTGGACTGGGCCTGGTCGCGAGCATCGCGCGGCAGCCGTACGCCGAGTCGGCGGTAGGCCAGGTTGACCAGCCCGGAACAGTCGAGGCCGTACGGGGACAACCCGCCCCAGACATAGGGGACACCCATCATCCGGCTGGCCACGGCGAGCATGTCGGTGGCGGCCGGCGGCTGGGACGGCATCGGCACGAGATGTTCCGCCCGGCCCCAGAGGGGTTGGTCGTGGCCGGGTACGTGCACCGGTTGCCAGCCCTGCCGGGGTGCTCCGGCCGAGGCGAGCCGGGTGCCCAGGACGACGTTGTCGAGGCGCAGGTCGCCGTCGGGGGCGGTGTGCAGGCCGGTGGCGGCGGCGTCGACCACGAGCGCCTCGCGTCCAGCCGGGGCGGGGTGGTGGACGGTGAGTTGCTCGACCGGCAGCCAGCCCGGGTAGCCGCGGGGGTCCAGACGGTCGGCGGACTGTTCAGCGGCGATCACCTGGGCCCAACCGTCAGGCCGGACCTCCGCCACGTGTACCTGTTCGCCAAGTAGCAGTTGACTCAGCACACAGTCGCCGACCCGCTGGTCGGCGTCCATCGCGGCGATCCAGCCGGGCACGTCCGGTCGGGTTCCGGTTACCGGGGTGTCGATCGCTCGGATAGCTTCCGGTCGGGTCCACAGTGTGGCGACGCTGACCTGGACGACGGCCTCGTCGCCCGCCTGTGGCACTACTGGGTGCACTTCGTTTGGCACGGAAGCCCCTCACTCGTCGTGAATCCTTCTTCCGACGGTATGAAAGTTGTCTCCAGGTCTCAACTGCTTACCTGCATGTAATCTTCAGCAGGTCCGGTGATGCCCAGCCCGGTGATGCCCAGCCCGGGAGCATCCGGCAGGACGACGGTCGCCCCGTCGTACTGGATGCCGCCCTGCACCGGGGAACTGGCGAGCCACCAGGCGGCGTCCAGGTCGGAGACGACGCTGGTGCGGTAGGCCGCCACCAGGCTCGCCGCTGCCCCCACCCCGATCTGGCTCTCCATCATCGAACCGACGATGGTGCCCAGGCCGTGCGCGGCGGCCAGCTCCAGCAAGGTACGGGCCGGCCCCAGCCCGCCGCACTTGGCCAGTTTCACGTTGACCATGTCGGCGGCCCGGCGACGGATCACCTCGACCAGGTCGCGGACTCCATGGACCGACTCGTCGGCCAGGATCGGGATGTTCACCCGGTCGCTGACCCAGGCCAGGCCCTCGATGTCCCAGTGCGGCACCGGCTGCTCGACCAGCTCGACGTCGAGTCCCGCATCTTCGATGTCCCGGATGATGCGTACCGCCTCACGGGGCGTCCAGCCCTGGTTGACGTCGAGCCGGATCTTCGGCCCGGTTCCGATCGCAGCCCGGACGGCGCGTACCCGGTCCAGGTCCCCGGCCGGATCGGCACCCACCTTGAGTTTGAGTACGCCGAACCCCTCGGCGGTCCGCTGCTGCGCCTTCGCGGCCAGGTCGACGGCCTCGCCCGCCGCCAGGGTCACGTCGGTGGGGACCCGTAGGCTGGTGCCGCCGAGCAACCGCACCAGGGGTACGCCGAGCCGCTGGGCGGCCAGGTCGTGCAGGGCGATGTCGACAGCCGCCTTGGCCGCCTCGTTGCCGGCCACCGCACGTCGTACCTCGGTGCAGCGGGCGACCAGGTCGTCCGGGTCGCGGCCGACCAGCAGCGGGCCGAGCATTTCGGTGACGCAGGTTTCCGTCCCGCCCACCGACGCACCGGTCACCTGCCATACCTGCGGGGCTTCCCCGAATCCCGATCGGCCGTCGCTGTCGACGATCTCCACCACCAGCGTCTCCACCGTCGTGGTCTGGCGCAGCGCCGTTGCGAACGGAGTGTGTAGCGGGGCTGAGAGGCGGTGGGTGCGTACCGAGGCGATGGTCATCAGCGCACCCTATCGGGAGTTGATCGACATGACGGCAGCGCGAGGTGCAGAGGCCGAGGCGGGGAGACCGTGGCCAAGGAGACCGAGGTGGGCAGGCTCAGGCGGGGCGGTGGGCCGAGCGGGCCGCCCAACCGGTGATCAGCAGGGCCTGCGCGGCCAGGTAGGTGGTCATCACCCAGATGGGCGGGCCGGGCAGGGTGGCGGCGTCCGTCATCCCGATCGCGATCATCAGGTCGGAGCCGAGGAAGATCGCCCCGCCGAGGCCCATCCGCCAGCCGAGCGCCGCGGCGCTGGTGGCCATAGTGGCCAGCGCGGTCGCGTAGGCTGCGACCGGTATTGCCACGCCCAGCTCGGTCAGGCCGGGCCACAGCCAGGTGAGCACGGCGGTGCCCACGATGGCGTACCCGAGGGGGACGGTGACCAGCGGCAGGCGGCGCAGGGCTGCGCTGGCCCGACCGGCTCCGGAGCGGGCCGGGGCCCGCAGGAACGCGGTGAGATAGCAGAGTTGGGCCCCGAGGAAGAGCGACATGCCGGTGAGGAACCAGCCGGTGCCGGGGGAGAGCAGGGCGATGTCTCCACCGGTGGAGAGGGCCAAACCGGCCAGTACGAGTCGGCTCGGCCGGCCGTCTCGTTCCCGGGTGACCAGCCACAGCCAGATTCCGAGTAGCGGCATCAGCAGTGGTTTGGTGGCCCATTCCAGGGCGTCGTTGCGGATTCCCACCGCGACGAGGTTGCCGACCGACACCACGGCGAAGACGATGAGGACGGCGCGGCTACGCAGCATCGGGGGATCTCCTGCGACGGGGCGGAACCGCTGCGCCGGACGGTGCCGGCACAGCGGATTTCGCGGAGCGTACCCCGGGTAACCGCCCCTGGCTACCTATCGGTAACCGGCGGGAGGCTCATCCGGCCGGGACGAGGTCGTGCCGGGCGGACCAGGCCAGTGCCGAGATCCGGGCGATGAGGCGGCAGGCCGCGTCGTCCGCGCTGGTGCCGGTCGGGCCGCCGTCGGCGAGGTCGGTGGTGGTGCAGACGACGATCGCGTACGGCGGTGCGTCCTCGGGGAAGACGATGCCGGCACCGTGGCGTACGCCGGGCACCCAGCCGCCCTTGTGGGCGATGCGGGTCTCCGGTGGCAGTCCGACGGCCAGGTCGTCGCGGTGTTCCTGGGCGAACAGCACGTCGAGCATGGCGGAGCAGGTGGCGGGGCTGGCGATCGGTCCGGGGGTCTCGGTGCCCTGGGCGATGGCTCCGAGCAGGGTGGCCAGGTCGGCGGCGGTGACCAGGTTGGTGATTCCGGCTTCGCGGGCGGCGAAGTCCTCGATGCCCCGACCGGTGACGCTGTGTCGGGTGCCGGCTCGGGCCCAGACCTCGGCGACGGCGGGGAGGCCGACGTGGGCCAGGACGATGTTGGTGGCCAGGTTGCTGGACTTGACGATCATGCGGCTGGCCAACCAGCGGAGGGTGGCGGTGCCGTCGAGCTTCGCCCAGACCGGTTCGTCGTTGTCGTCGTTGCGGTCACAACCGAACCGGGGGGTGTCGGGCACCGCCGAGGCGAAGTCGTTACGGACCGGCACCAGGGCGTCCAGGTCCAGCGTGCCGGCCTCGGCGGCCTGGTACAGGGCGGCGAGCACCGCCACCTTCATGGTGCTGGCGGCGTAGTGGGTGGCGTCGGGCAGCCGGGTGTAGGTCGGTGCGGTGTCCAGCCGTCCCACGTACACGGAGATCGTGCCGGGGGTGCCGGCCAGGTCGGCGTCGAGATCATTCCAGATCATGACGCCGACCGTAGCCGATCTTCGAAGCGGTGCTTAGTTGGCGTGCTTGCGGCGGGCGGCAGCCCGACCCCGGGTGGTCTGGTCGAGGATGACCTTGCGAATCCGGACGGCGACCGGGGTCACCTCGACGCATTCGTCCTCACGGCAGAACTCCAGCGCCTGCTCCAGGGAGAGCTTGCGCGGCGGGATCAGCTTCTCGGTCTCGTCGCTGGTGGAGGAGCGCATGTTGGTGAGCTTCTTCTCCTTGGTGATGTTGACGTCCATGTCGTCGGAGCGGGAGTTCTCACCGACGATCATGCCCTCGTAGACCTCGGTGGTGGGCTCGACGAAGAGCGTGCCGCGTTCCTGGAGGTTCATCATCGCGAACGGGGTGACCACGCCGGACCGGTCGGCCACCAGCGAGCCGTTGTTGCGGGTACGCAGCTCGCCGAACCACGGCTCGTAGGACTCGAAGACGTGGTGCAGGATGCCGGTGCCCCGGGTGTCGGTCAGGAACTCGGTGCGGAAGCCGATCAGGCCGCGGGCCGGTACCAGCCACTCCATCCGGATCCAGCCGGTGCCGTGGTTGACCAACTGCTCCATCCGGCCCTTGCGGGTGGCGAGCAACTGGGTGATCGCGCCGAGGTACTCCTCCGGCGAGTCGATGGTAAGGCGCTCGACCGGCTCGCAGGTCTTTCCGTCGATCTCCTTGGTCACCACCTGGGGCTTGCCGACGGTCAGCTCGTAGGACTCGCGGCGCATCTGCTCGACCAGGATGGCCAGGGCCAGTTCACCTCGACCCTGCACCTCCCAGGCGTCGGGCCGCTCGGTGGGCAGGACCCGCAGGGAGACGTTGCCGATCAGTTCCTTGTCGAGGCGGTCCTTGACCATGCGGGCGGTGACCTTGGCACCCTTGACCCGGCCGACCAGCGGCGAGGTGTTGGTGCCGATGGTCATTGAGATGGCCGGCTCGTCGACGGTGATCAGCGGCAGCGGGACGGGGTTCTCCGCGTCGGCCAGGGTCTCGCCGATCATGATCTCGGGGATACCGGCGACGGCGATGATGTCGCCCGGGCCGGCGCTCTCGGCGGGCTTGCGCTCCAGCCCCTCGGTCATCAGCAGCTCGGAGATGCGGACCCGTTGGGTGGTGCCGTCGGTACGGCACCAGGCCACCGTCTCGCCCTTGCGGATGGTGCCCTGCCGGACCCGGCACAGGGCGAGCCGGCCGAGGAACGGGGAGGCGTCGAGGTTGGTGACGTGCGCCTGTAGGGGGGCGGTCTCGTCGTAGGCCGGCGGCGGGATGGTCTCCAGCAGCGTACGGAACAGCGGTTCCAGTGAGGTGCTGTCCTCGGGGATCGTGCCGTCGGCGGGCTGGGACAGCGAGGCGATGCCGTCCCGGGCGCAGGCGTAGATGATCGGGAAGTCGATCTGCTCCTCGTCGGCGTCGAGGTCGAGGAAGAGTTCGTAGGTGTCGTCGACCACTTCCTTGATCCGGGCGTCCGGACGGTCCACCTTGTTGATCACGAGGATGATGGGCAGCCGGGCCCGCAGCGCCTTGCGCAGCACGAACCGGGTCTGCGGCAGCGGGCCCTCACTGGAGTCGACCAGCAGCACCACGCCGTCGACCATGGTCAGGCCGCGTTCCACCTCGCCGCCGAAGTCGGCGTGGCCGGGGGTGTCGATGATGTTGATGGTGACCGGGTCGGAGCCGTCCGCCGGCACGTACCGCACGCCGGTGTTCTTGGCCAGGATGGTGATGCCCTTTTCCCGTTCCAGGTCCATGGAGTCCATCACCCGGTCGGCCATCTCGGCGCGGGCGCTGAACGCGCCGGCCTGTCGCAGCATGGCGTCGACCAGGGTTGTCTTGCCGTGGTCGACGTGGGCGATAATGGCGACGTTACGAAGGTCGGCGCGGGTCTGCATGCCCCTATCCTCCCGGGTGCCCCGTCGTCGCTGCCAATCGGGGGGTCACTCTGCGTGTCCCGTAACTTCGTGCGAATCGGCGTCTGGACGCCGCTGGTGGGTGGCATGCTGGCCAACGTGGCCGGGGGATCGACGTGCATGACCTGTTGACGCTGGTGCGGGAACTACCGACCCCGGTCGTCTACCTGCTCGCCGCGCTTGTCGTCATGGCCGAGACCGCCGTGATCGTCGGGTTGCTGCTGCCGGGGGAGGCCACCCTGCTGCTGGTCGGCTTTCTCGCCTACACCGGCACGTTGCGGCTGGCCCCGGTGCTGATTGTGACGATCGTCGCGGCGGTGATCGGGGACGCGTTGGCGTTCCGAAGCGGCCGGCGCCATGGCCCTCGGCTGCGCGCCAGCGGCTGGGGGTTACGCATCGGCGAGGCACGCTGGCGTCGGGCGGACACGATGCTGGAACGGCTGGGCGGACGTGGGGTGTTCGGGGCCCGGTGGGTGGCTTTCGCCCGGACCCTGGTGCCCCGGTTGGCTGGCGGGGCTGGCATGCCGTACCGGCGGTTTGTGCTGTGGAACCTGGCCGGGGTGGTGACTTGGGTCGGGGGCTCGGTGCTGGTCGGCTATCTGGCGGGCGGCTCCTACGAGACGGTGTCCCGGGTCCTGGGGGATGCGACCGGGGCGGTGCTGGGCCTGATCGCCACGGTCGTGGTGATCGCGCTGGTCGGCCGGTGGTTGGGGCGTAACCCGGACCCGGTACGCGCGCTGCTGGCCCGGGCCGGTGGCTTGCCTTTGCTGCGCTGGGTCGCCCGCCGCTACGGGGTGCTGTTCTTCCTGCTCTCCATGCGGATCGGCCCCGGCTGGGCGTTGTTGATCAATCTGGTCGCCGGCCTGGCCCTGCTGTTCGTGATCGGCCTGACCCTGGCCTGGCTGCTCGGCGTGGTGGTGCGGTACAGCGGACTGTCGGTGGTCGACGGGGCGGTAGCCGATTGGTTCGCGGGACGACGAACCGAGGGTGTGGTCGACGTCACGGTCGGCGTGATCAGTGTGCTGCGCGGCCCGTTCCTGATCGTCATCGTGGCGCTGGTCGCGGTGCTGCTCGGCTGGCGTACCCGAGCCTGGCGCGGTGACCTGGTCAGCGTGGTGGGTACGGTCGGGGCGTTCGTACCGTTGGTGTTGCTCGCCGTCGTGGCCGACCTCGCCCAGCCGGACCTGGCTTCCGCACCTGACCTGACGCTCTTTCCCACCCAGAACGCGGTGGTCACCGCCAGCCTCTGCACGTTGGCCTGGCTGCTGACCCGGCGGGCCCACTGGCCGGTCGCGGTGGCGGTGTGGACCGCCGCCACGGTCGGGGTGGTGACCATCAGCGGGGCTCGGCTCTACCTCGGCTGGAGTTCGGCCAGCGAGACCGTCACGTCAGTGCTGCTCGGGGCGCTCTGGACGGCGGTGTTCATGGTCGCCTGGGCGACCCGGGACCGGGCGGTCGGCGGTGACGACGGCCCTGCCCGCCCGGACGTCGACCTGCGCCAGGCGCAGCCGTGATCACCCGGCTGGTGGTGGGGGCCGCCGGCCGGCTGCTGCGGTTGCCTCGGGCGCGTACCCGTCGGGTGGCGGTGACCCGCAACATTCGGGTCCGGGTCCGCGACGGTGTGCCGCTGCTCACCGACCACTACGCCCCCGACCTGCCGACTGCGCCGACCGTCCTGATCCGCACCCCGTACGGGCGGGGCGGGCCGATCCGGCTGCTTGCCCGGCTCTTCGCCGCGCACGGTTTCCACGTGGTGGTGCAGTCCTGCCGGGGCACGTTCGGCTCCGGCGGCACCTTCGAGCCACTGGCGCACGAACGCACCGACGGGCTGGACACCGTCGACTGGTTACGGCGGCAACCCTGGTACGCCGGCCGGTTCGGCATGTTCGGGGCGAGCTATCAGGGCTTCACCCAGTGGGCGGTAGCCGCGCACGTCGGCGACGAGCTACGGGCCATGGTGGCGGTGGCGACCACCGCGGCGACCCGGGACTCCACCTATGCGGGTGGTGCGTTCTCCCTGGACACCGTGCTCACCTGGGCCGAGCTGATCCAGGCGCAGACCGTGTCGTGGCTGGACCGGCAGCTCGAACTCAAGCGGGGCCAGCCCCGGCTGCTGGCCGGACTGGCCCATCTGCCGTTGGCCGAGGCCGACCGGATCGCTACCGGAGACACCATCCGGTTCTTCCAGGAGTGGCTGCACCATCACACCCCCGGCGCGAACTACTGGCAGTCCCGGGTCTTCGACGCGCACCTCGATCGGGTCCGCGCCCCGGTGGCGATGGTGACCGGATGGCACGACATCTTCCTCCCCGCCCAACTGGCCGACTACGCGACGCTGCGGGCGGCGGGCGGGCGGCCGTACCTGACCATCGGGCCGTGGACCCACGGCGGGCCCCGGCTGCTCGGCGCGTCGGTGCAGGAGGGGTTGCTCTGGCTGCGGGCGCACCTGGCCGACGAGCGCGGCGGGCTGCGCACCGCACCGGTACGCATCCACGTCGGTGGTGCCGGCGGCGGCTGGCGCGACCTGCCGGCGTGGCCGCCCCCGGCGGCGCGGACCGCCTGGCATCTGCACCCCGGTGGCGGGCTCGCCACCCGCGCGCCGCGTCCGTCCACACCAGACGGATTCTGGTACGACCCGAGCGACCCGACCCCGTCGCTGGGTGGCCCGTTGCTGGTGGCGCAGCGGGCCGGGCGGGTCGACAACCGGTTGGTGGAGTGCCGGCCGGATGTGCTCACCTACACCAGCGCCCCGCTCACCGAGCCACTGGAGGTGATCGGCCCGGTGGCCGCCGAGGTGCATCTGCGCAGTGCTCTGCCGTACCTGGACGTGTTTCTGCGACTGTGCGAGGTGGACCGACGGGGTCGGTCCTGGAACGTCTGCGACGGTCTGGTCCGGGTGAGCCCGGACCTGTTTCCGGCCGATGGGGACGTGGTGCGAGTTCCGGTGTCGATGTGGCCGGTGGCGCACCGGTTCGCCCGGGGGCACCGACTCCGACTTCAGGTCTGTGGTGGGGCCCATCCTCGGTACGCCCGCAACCCCGGCACCGGGGATCCGCTCGGTACGGCGGTGGCGCTGCGGGCCGGCTACCGGGAGGTCCTGCACGACCCGACGCATCCGTCCGCAGTGTTCCTACCAGTCCACTACCCTTTGTGATTAATCGAGGTTGGCACATCCCTGACCTGGACTTTTGTGTCCGGGCGTAGTTACGGTTTGTGTATTGCTCGGCGTTGTGTACGAGATTGTCGGCCGGTCCACCGGCCGCCTGACACGCCCCAAACGCGTGCTGTCACCGCGCGTACCGGCCCCGAAATCTGGAGGGCTGACCGATGCGACTGCTCTGGCTTCCCGAGGTGCTCCGTACCGCTGGCCTGACCGTGCACGAGGTAGCTGGCTGGCGTACCCGAGGATCGACGGAGTTCGACCCGCACGGCATCATCTGTCACGAGACCCGTGGCTCGCGGACCTCCACCGATTCCGGTGAGATCAACGTCCTGCTGCACGGGTCGACCACCGCACCGCCGCCGATCGCCCAGTTGTATCTGTCCCGCACCGGGGACTGGCACATCGTGGCGTCGGGGCGATGCAATCACGTACTGGTCGGCTGGGCTGGCCCGTTCAAAGGCTCCGGCAACACCCGGCTGCTCGGCATCGAAGCCCAACACGCGCTCGGTGAGTCGTGGACAACAAAGCAGTACCAGTCCTATGTGCGCGGCGTGGCCGCCCTGCGCCGGCACACCGGTTGGGGGATCGCCGGACACAAGGAACACCAGCCCGGGGGTTACGGGCACGCCAGCAGTAAGACCGATCCGAGTTTCAACATGGACCAGTTCCGGCGGGACGTCGCCTCGGAACTGGCGAAAGGAGCAGCAGAGATGGGACTGGGCACTGAGCAGTTACTCAATACCAAGCGGACTGAGCAGCAGGCCCTGGCTGACGCCTGGTGGACGCTGCACAAGGGCAATCCGTCGGCGTGGCTGTCCGAGACGCTCGCCCGGCTGGAGGCGGAGCTCACCCAGATCCAGGCCAACCAGCAGGCGATGGCTGGCAAGGACTGGGTCGACGAGCAACAGATCGTCGAGGGGGTGCTGGCCGGTCTCGGGGGCAAGGACCTGGACAGTGTCGCCGTCGCCCTACGGGCCGTCTTCGGTGAGCGGTCGGCGGAGTTGGCGACGAAACTCGCTGCTGCCTGAGCACGTCGATCCGGAATTCGTCAGTTGGGCCGGAGGCGGAGTGCCCGCCGTCGGGGTCTGGAGGTAAGCATGGAGGGAGCGGACATGTCGAACGTATCTGTCGGAGCCAGGGCCGAGAACGCGCCGGTGGAAGCCAAGGTCAAGGTGGCCACCGCGGCGGGCGCGGGGTCGGCGGGGGTGGTTGCCCCGTTCATTGTCTGGGTGGTGGACCAGCTCTTCTACGCCGGCGACGGGCCGCCCGAGGTGCCGCTGCCGGTCGTCGGGCTGATCGGGCTGATCGTGACCGGTGTCGGTACCTTCCTCGGTGGCTGGTCCGCCCGACACACGCCCCGCTAGCCCCACTGACTCGTCCTATCCGCTGACCATCGACCATGGTCGATGGGGCTGAATGGCCGATGGGGCTCAGTGGATGGTGCCGTCGACGATTGCCTCCGCGACCTGGCAGAACTGTGCCATGTCGGGCTGCCAGGCGGCGGCGATGTCCGGATGCAGCCCGGCGCGGGTCTCGTCGAGTAGACGACGGCAGACCTCGGCCGCCGGCTCACCCGCGTACCGGGCCTGAACCCGGTCGGTAGCCGCCCGCAGCGCCGAGGTCAGCTGCTCCTCCAACGGTCCGCGCAGCTTCTCCTGCGCTGGTGGAAGTTCGCTCGGATCGAGCGAGACGTGGGGCTCTGACATGGTTTCTCCTCCGTTGAGGATCCCGCCATACCCCATTTTGGCGGCCTGGCAAACCCAGAGGTTTCGACCCCATGTGTATTTTTTGTCCAAATAATTACTCTCCCGCTTTCGATGATGTTTCGCTGTTGCCGGCCACGGGCAGGGAGGGGGCACGAAACGCCCGCCCGCGCGGTACCAGCAGAAGTCCCGCTGCGTCGAGCGTGTCGCCGTGCGCCGGGCGCGGACCACCCCGGCAGTTGGCCCACAGAAAGTAGGGGACGGCGATGGAGAGTCCCGGGAGTAGCCGGCCACGGCGTGCCCGTACGGTCGCGGCGGCAGCCGCGCTCGCGTTACTGGCTCCGACCGCGTGCGGGTCAGGCGAGGAGAGCGGACCCCCGACGATCAACCTGTACTACCCACCCGAGCAGAGCATGCAGGAGGTGGTCGACGCCTGCAACGCCCAAGCCCAGGGCCGGTACCGGATCGCCTACCGGGTGCTTCCCCGCCAGGCCGACGACCAGCGGGTGCAGATGGTCCGGCGGCTCGCCGCCGAGGACACCGGTATGGACGTACTCGGTGTGGACGTGACCTGGACCCAGGAGTTCGCCAGTGCCGACTGGATCCGGGAGTGGACCGGCGCGGACGCCGAAGAGGCGCAGCGGGGCACCCTGGCCGGGCCCCTGGAGACCGCCCGCTACCAGGGCAAGTTGTACGCCGCACCGAAGCACACCAACGTGCAGCTGCTCTGGTATCGCACCGACCTGGTGCCACAGCCGCCGAAGACCTGGGACGAGATGATCGCGCAGGCCCAGCAGCTGAAGGGCCAGGGCAAGCCGTACCGGGTAATCACCATGGGGGCCCAGTACGAGGGCCTCGTGGTCCTCTACAACACCATGGTCGCCAGTGCCGGCGGGCAGATCCTCAACAGCGAGGGCACCAAAGTCGTGCTGGACGACGGTGCGGTCAAGGCGCTGGAACAGCTCAAACGGCTGGCCACCGCCGGCGTGACCAGCCCGTCGTTCGCCAACGCCACCGAGGACCCGGCCCGGCTGGAATTCCAGTCCGGCGGGGGTGCGTTCCAGCTCAACTGGCCGTTCGTCTATCCCGCCCTACAGGAGGCCGACCCGGAGCTGGCCGCCAAGGTCAAGTGGGCCCGCTACCCGGGAGTGGACGAGAACACCCCGAGCCGGGCCACCATCGGCGGCTCCAACCTGGCGGTCAGCGCCTTCTCCCGGCACCCCACGGAGTCGTTCGAGGCGGCGAAGTGCCTGCGCAACGCCGAGAACCAGAAAATCAGCGCGGTCAAGGGGGGCGTACCGCCGACCCTGGAGTCGGTCTACGCCGACCCGGAGATGGACGAGGCGTACCCGATGAAGGAGACCATCCTGGCGGAGCTGAAGGACGCCGCCACCCGGCCGCTGAGCCCGGCGTACCAGAACATCTCCACGGTGATCTCGGCGGAGCTCTCGCCGCCCTCGGCGATCGAGCCCGACCGGACCGCGAAGGACCTGCGTCGGTCTATCGCCGACGCCCTGGAGTCGAAGGGGGTGCTGCCATGAGCGGGCAGAGCGGGACGCCCCTGGGCGCGGAACTGGCCATCGAGGAGACCGAACGGGCAGAACGGGCCGAAGGCCGGCGACGGCGTCGCCGTGCGCCGTTGAGTGAAGGTCGGCGGGCCGAACGGCGGCTCGGCTGGCTGCTCTGCGCCCCGGCCGCCATCGTGATGGTCGCGGTGACGGCGTACCCGATCCTCTACTCGGTCTGGCTGTCGCTGCAGCGCTTCGACCTGAAGTTCCCCGACCAGCGGAAGTTCGTCGGGCTGGAGAACTACGCCACGGTGCTGACCAACGAGTACTGGTGGACCGCGTTCGGGGTGACCCTGCTGATCACGGTGGTGACCGTCGCCGTGGAACTGGTGCTCGGCATGGGGCTGGCCATCGTCATGCACCGGACCCTGGTCGGGCGCGGGCTGGTCCGGACCGCGGCCCTGATTCCGTACGGGATCGTCACGGTGGTCGCCGCCTTCTCCTGGCGGTACGCCTGGACACCCGGCACCGGATACCTGGCGAACGTCTTCGGCGACGGCGCGCCACTGACCGACCGGGCCGCCTCCCTGGCGATCATCATGCTGGCCGAGATCTGGAAGACCACCCCGTTCATGGCCCTGCTGCTGATGGCCGGGCTGGCGTTGGTCCCCGACGACCTGCTCAAGGCGGCCTCGACCGACGGGGCGACCGCCTGGCAGCGGTTCACCAAGGTGATGCTGCCGGTGATGAAGCCGGCGATCCTGGTGGCGCTGCTGTTCCGGACCCTGGACGCGTTCCGGGTCTTCGACAACATCTTCGTGTTGACCGCCGGCAGTAACCAGACCTCGTCGGTGTCGATGCTCGCCTACAACAACCTGATGCGGGGACTGAACCTGGGCATCGGGTCCACGATGTCGGTGCTGATCTTCCTCGCCGTGGCGATCATCGCATTCATCTTCGTGAAGCTGTTCGGTACGGCTGCCCCGGGCAGCTCGGATGAGGAGAGGCGCTGATGGCAACCCTGGACACCACGACCGGTACGAAGTGGCGCTGGGGGCTGCTGGACGTCGTCGTCATCGTCTTCGCCCTGGTCCCGGTGCTGTGGATCGCGTCGCTGTCGTTCAAGACCCCGGCCACGCTGACCGACGGCCGGTTCATCCCGCGTGAGTGGACGCTGGAGAACTATCGGGCCATCTTCACCACCGACCAGTTCGTCCGGGCGCTGGTCAACTCGATCGGCATCGCGCTCATCGCCACCGTCATCGCCGTCGTGCTCGGCATGATGGCCGCGTACGCCATTGCCCGGCTGGACTTCCCCGGCAAGGGGCTACTGGTCGGCGTCTCCCTGCTGATCGCGATGTTTCCGCAGGTGTCACTGGTGTCGCCGCTGTTCGAGATCGAACGGCAGCTCGGCCTCTTCGACACCTGGCCGGGGCTGATCCTGCCGTACATCACCTTCGCGTTGCCGCTGGCGATCTACACGCTGTCGGCGTTCTTCAAGCAGATCCCGTGGGACCTGGAGAAGGCGGCCAAGATGGACGGCGCGACGCAGGGGCAGGCGTTCCGGCGGGTGATCGCCCCGCTGGCCGCGCCGGGAGTGTTCACCACCGCGATCCTGGTCTTCATCTTCTGCTGGAACGACTTCCTCTTCGCGATCTCGCTGACCTCGACCGAGCGGTCCCGTACGGTGCCGGTGGCGCTGTCGTTCTTCACCGGCGAGTCGCAGTTCGAGGATCCCACCGGGGCGATCTCCGCCGCCGCCGTGGTGATCACCGTTCCGATCATCCTCTTCGTGCTCTTCTTCCAGCGCCGCATCGTGTCGGGGCTGACCTCCGGCGCTGTCAAGGGATAGGTGATATTCGTGGCTGACATCGTGCTCGACAAGGTGGGCAAGCGGTTCCCGGACGGCACCGTCGCGGTGCGCGACATCGACCTGGAGATCGCCGACGGGGAGTTCGTCATCCTGGTCGGCCCCTCGGGATGCGGCAAGTCCACCACCCTGAACATGATCGCCGGGCTGGAGGACATCAGCTCCGGTGAGCTGCGGATCGATGGTGAGCGGGTCAACGACAAGGCACCCCGGGACCGGGACATCGCCATGGTGTTCCAGTCCTACGCCCTGTATCCGAACATGACCGTACGGGAGAACATGGCGTTCCCGCTGCGGCTGGCGAAGCTGGACAAGGCCACCATAGACGAGAAGGTCGAGGAGGCGGCCAAGGTGCTGGAGTTGACGCCGCTGCTGGACCGCAAACCGGCCAACCTCTCCGGCGGCCAGCGGCAGCGGGTGGCGATGGGCCGGGCGATCGTCCGGCGGCCGAAGGCGTTCCTGATGGACGAGCCGCTGTCCAATCTGGACGCCAAACTGCGGGTGCAGATGCGTACCGTGGTGTCCCGGTTACAGAAGCAGCTCGGCACCACCACCGTCTACGTCACCCACGACCAGACCGAGGCGATGACCCTGGGCGACCGCGTGGTGATCATGCGGGCCGGTGCGGTGCAGCAGGTCGGCCCACCCCAGGAGCTGTACGACCACCCGGCCAACCTGTTCGTCGCCGGGTTCATCGGCTCGCCGTCGATGAACTTCCTGCACGCGGCAGTGGAGGAGGGGCGGCTGCGGACCGCCCTGGGCGACCTGCCGTTGGGGCAGCGGCTGCGCCGGGAGTTGACCGCCGCCGACGCACCCCGGGAGTTGATCCTCGGCATCCGTCCGGAGCACTTCGAGGATGCCGACCTGGTCGATGAGCAGACCCGGCCCAAGGGAATCGAGTTCGAGGCGCCGGTCGACATCGTCGAGTCGATGGGCTCGGACAAGTACGTCTACTTCAGCGTCGAGGGGGAGCGGGCCCGCGCCGCCGAGCTGGAGGAGTTGGCTGCCGATGCCGGGGCCGCCGACTTCGCCGGGGCGGGGAGTGCGCTGGTCACCCGGCTGTCGGCCGAATCCACCGTACGGGAGGGGGAGACCCGTCGGGTCTGGGTGAACCTGGAGAAGCTGCACCTGTTCGACCCGGCCAACGGCCGTAACCTGACCCTGCACGAGGGCCGTTCGGCCGGTGCCCTGGCCGACTGATCATTGAGGAATGGTCGCCTGTCGGTTAATGACCTTGAGTCAATCCGGCCGTTGATGCGTCCAGTGTTGCCCGGTTTGTGGTTGCAGTTTGTGATCGCCTCTTTACAGATGTCCATGTAGATCGTCTATGGTTCCCGCGCTGTCTTCATAGATCATCGGGAGTCATGGTGGGGCGAGGTTGGCCATCTGGGCATGCGGCTGTCCGTAGTCGTGGTCGGCTGCGACGGCGGTTTGGGATAGCCATGGCTGCGGTGCTGGTAGGGGCGGTTGCGCCAGTTGGGGTGGCGTCGCAGGCATCGGCAGAGAGGAGCGCTGCGGCGTCGCCCACGGCCGGCCAGTTGTCGGCTGTGGATGAGGCGTCGGCGATGGCCCTGGCGTATCGGACCCGTAAGCCGGTTGAGGTGTCGGGGATGACGTCGGAGACGGGGCGTACGTGGGCGTTGCCGGATGGGACGTTCAAGTCGGAGCTGCATGTCGGGCCGGAGCGCACTCAGAATGAGGCGGGCTCGTGGGTGGATGTGGATCTGACGTTGGAGCGCAAGGCGGACGGCAGGGTCGCGCCGAGGGCCCATCCTCGTGGTCTGTCCTTGTCGGATGCCCGTGGAGCAGGGTCGGATGCGCTTGTGTCCTTGGGGCGTGGGGTTGAGCAGGTCAGCCTGGGATGGCGGGGTGAGCTGCCTCAGCCGGTCCTGGATGGGCCGAAGGCGACATACGTCGAGGTGAGGCCGGGTGTCGATCTGGTGATCGAGGCTGGTCGTACCGGATTTGAGTATTTCTTTGTGGTGAAGACGCCGGAGGCGGCGGCGGGTCTTGCGTCGGTGTCGATGCCGTGGGATACGGGGTCGTTGGAGCCGGTAGTGGTCGCGGGTAGCCCGGCTGCGGCCTTGCGTTCGACGGCGGGCTTACCGCCCGTCGTGGTGTCCGAGGCGCGGATGTGGGATGCCCGGGTGTCGCCGACGACGGGTGAACCGGTACACGCGGCCGACGTTCAAGTGGCGACTGAGACGAACCAGAGCGGTGGCACCGATCTGGTGTTGACGCCGGATCCGGCGTTCTACACGGATCCGGAGTTGACGTATCCGGTGACGATCGACCCGAAGGTGAATCTGAATCCCGCGTTTGATGGGTATGTGCAGAACACAATCACGGTAGACGACAAGTCGGGTGAGAAGGATCTGCGGCTGGGGTTCAGTGACGACGCATCTGAGGGCTGTGGCTCGGGGTGTAAGGCCCGGTCGTTCCTGAGCTTCCACGGCATGGAGGCATACCGTGGTGCATCGGTGGTGTCAGCCGAGCTGTTCCTGTGGAACTTCCACTCCTGGTCGTGTACCGCTACGGAGTGGCAGGCGTGGACGACGTCGTATGTGAACCACACCGCGCGGTGGGGGAGCCAGCCGACGTGGCGGGCATTGGACGGCATCTCGACGGGAACCAAGGGGTACGGCTCCTGTGGTGACGGTTGGGTGTCGGTATCGGTGAAGAAGACCTTCCAGGGGGCCTTCTCCTCTACTGACTCCACGGCGAATGTTGGACTGCAGGCGACCAGCGAGTCGAACCACAACGGGTGGAAGAAGTTCAACTCGTTTGAGGCAGCATCGAATCGGCCGTACGTGACGTTGGTTTACAACCGGACGCCGAACGTACCGACTGATCTGCAGGTGGACTCTTGCTATTCGGCGTGTGCCTCGCCAGCGGTGGTGCGGTCGGGTACGCCGAAGTTGAGGGCGAAGGTGTCGGACCCGGATGCCGGGGTGCTGCGGACCGAGTACGAGGTGTTCGACAACGCCAAGGCCAGGCAGGTGGCGAAGTCGGGTACGGCGGTGACGGGGGTCCCGTCGGGATCTTCTACGCAGCCGTGGTGGACGGTTGTGCCGTTGGCCGGTGCTGCCCTGCCGGATGGCACCTATCACTGGCGGGCTCGGGCGTGTGACTCGTACGTGTGCGGCGGCTACTCGGGCTGGTTCACCTTCACCGTCGATACGCAGGACGTGTCGTTGCCGATGGTGACGGCGACGCCGTACGCGGAGAAGTCGACGGGGACGTGGAACGGTGGCCCTGGCTCCCGGTGTTACCAACATGGCGGAGTACATGTACAGCCTCAACGGCGGCAACTATGTGACAGTGCCGGCCGGGCAGGCGCAGGCTGAGCAGTTGACCGAGAACCAGCAGCAGGTCTCCACCGATCTGACCGGGTTCACGGTGATGCCATTCCTGACGATGGTTCGCAGCACTGAACGCGGCCACAACAGTCCGTCATCGTTGAAGTTGACACCGACGGCGACGGGCAGCGGAGCGGGCGCGACGACCGGTGACACCTTCGCTTCCATCGAGGGAGACTACGGCGGCATGCGGTTGGGTATGCAGGCGGGAAAGCGGTACGCGATCAGCGCCTGGATCTATGTACCGGCCGCGACGGGTCTTAGTCCGCTTGATTCTCGCGGGTTGAGCATTGTGGCGCACTACAAAGACAGTGCCGCCTACACCGGACTGCCGTCGTCGAAGCCAACGGCAGTCGATACCTGGCAAAAGCTGACCACGGTGATGACAATTCCTACTACTGCGACCGATGCGTTCATCCGGTTGTATAACGGTTTCCCGGTCGGCTCGAACAAGTCGGTGTTCTGGGACGACATGTCCGTCCGTGAGGTAGTCGGCGATACCGGGTTCGAGTCGATCACTCCGACGCGGGATGGAGTGAACAGGCTTGAGGTATGGGCGCGTAACACCGCCGGTACGACCAGCGACCCGAGGGTGTACGACTTCCTGGTCACCCCGAGCACGGGCTCGTGGAACTGGACCCTGGACGAACCAGCGGGAGCTACCGTCGCCAACTCCGTACCGGGCACGTTCCCGGCGGACGTGAGCGGGACTGGGGTGTCGTGGCAACAGGCCGGCAAGGTCGGCACCGGCGCGGTCACCCTGGACGGCAACGGGCAGTTGGCTACCCGGTCCCCGGTGCTGGACACGACCGCACCGGCAGGGTTCACCGTCGCGGCCTGGGTCCGGGCGACCGACACCACCACCGCCCACACGGCTGTCTCCCAGGACGGCGTGAACACGGCGATGTTCCGGATCGGCCTGCGTAAGGACCGTGACCTGGACGGCGACGAGGTACTCGACGCGGAATGGTGCTTCACCATGACCGCAGCCGACACCGCAGGCGCGGCGGAGATCAGCGCCTGCACCACCGAGTACGTCATCGAAGGCGACTGGGTGAGCCTGGTCGGCATCTACGACAGAGCCGCAAGCAAGATCAGGTTGTACGTGAACGGGACTGACAACCTCGGTGGTGTGGTTGCCGAGGCTGACTTCAGCAGCGGATGGTCAGCCACTGGCGTGTTCGTCATGGGCAGGGCCTGGAGCGGCGCAACCGCAGGACAGTGGGTTGGCGACCTCGACCACGTTTACGCCGCACAGCGAGTCTGGGGCAGCTCCGACATCGATCGTTTTGCCAACCGGTAGCAGTACATGAGTTTGAGTCGTTGGGTCGTCGCGCGGTGGAGGGAGTGCAAAGTGGGTGCGGTGGGAAGGCGTCCGCTTCGGGGGACAGCTATGTCGACCATGGGACGTGCCAGTCGTCGGCTAGCCGGTGCGGTGGCGACCGTCATGGCCATCACTCTGGCTAGCGAGATACCTGCGGCGGCCGCTCCTATTGATACGTGGAAGGCGCCGACCCCGAAGGATGTGACCGGGGTGGCGGTCGCACCAGTGAAACCCAAGGTGCGCCCGTCTTGGACAGCGGCAGGCAACGAGGTCAAAGGAACTCGCAAGGTCTCCTGGCCAGTACCCGGCAAGGCATACGCCGATCTATCGCAATCATCTGCTACAGCGGCTGGCGAGGCAGGGGCGGTAGCCGGTAAACAAGCCGGCAGTTTGCCGGTCTGGGTAGCGTCCGCACCGCTATCCGCTGGCCAGGACGTGCAGCGCGGCATGGTCGGGGCATCGGGCGTTGTCGACCGGGTGGCAGTGGAGGTTGCTGATCGCGCCACCGCTGACCGTGCTGGTGTCTCCGGTCTGGTGCTGAAGGTGAGCCGAGCTGACGGGGTGGTTCGAGCCGGCCATGTCTCAGTGCGCGTGGACTACTCGGCGTTCGCGGGTGCGTACGGCGGGGACTGGGCGTCGCGGTTGCGACTGGTGACGTTGCCCGATGGAAGACCCCTAGCGTCGCGGAATGACGCGCGCTCCAACATGGTGACAGCCGAGGTGCCCTTGGCTGCTGACGGCGGTGCCACCCTCCTGGCGGCGACCGCTGGTCCTTCCGGCGACAATGGTGACTACACCGCGACGAGTCTCTCCCCATCGAGCACCTGGCAGGTGTCACAGCAGACGGGCGATTTTGCCTGGTCGTACCCGTTGCGTATGGTGCCGGCGGTTGGCGGGCCGGAACCCTCTCTGGCTTTGGCATATTCGTCCGGGTCTGTCGATGGCCGCACGGGTGGCACGAACACCCAGGGGTCGTGGATCGGTGACGGTTGGGACATGTGGCCCGGATACGTCGAGCGCAAGTTCAAAGCGTGTGCCGACGACAAGGATGCTGAGCGAGACCAGCAGCCGAACAACAAGACCGTGTACGGCGGGGACCTGTGCTGGTTCAAGCCGGAGGGCAACGCCACCATCTCACTGAACGGGCGGGCAACCGAGCTGGTGAAGTCCACCGGCAACACCTGGAAGGGTGTTTCCGACGACGGCGCGAAGATCGAGTTGTTGAAGGACACCTCGTTCGGCAACGGCGACAACGATGGGGAGTACTGGAAGGTCACCGCAATCGACGGCACCCAGTATTTCTTCGGTCGGAACAGCGGACCGGGCGGCGCGTCCGGTACGGCGGCCACGAAGTCGGTCTGGACCGCTCCGATCTACGGCAACCACCCGGATGAGCCCGGCTACAAGGCTGGCGACTTCGCCGGCTCCCGCACCACCCAGGGGTGGCGGTGGAACCTCGACTACGTCATCGACCCGCACGGCAACACCATGACCTACTTCTATGAGCGGGAGTCCGGCGCGTACGGCCGGGAAGGCGATGTCGACAAGCGCACCACCTACGACCGGGGCGGCTGGCTGTCCCGCATCGAATACGGTAACCGCGCCGACGCTGCCACGACCACCCAGGCAGCGGCCCGAGTCATCTTTGACGTCGCTGATCGCTGTGACACCAACTGCTGGACGGGCTCAGACCCGGTAAAGGCATCCTGGCTGGACACCCCGTGGGACCAGTACTGCAAGGCGGCTCCCTGCACTGACCAGTTGGCGCCGACGTTCTGGACTGCTAAGCGGCTGTCGCAGGTGCGTTCCCAGGTGTACTCGGGCACCGGTGACGTGTACGACGAGGTGGAGTGGTGGACTCTCCGTCACACCTATCTACAGTCGGGTGACAACGAAGGTAAGCCGATGTGGCTGGCCGGCATTACCCGTACCGGCAAGGTGACCACCGCAGGCGGGCCGGAGGTAACCGACCCTGAGGTGGTGTTCGACCCGGGCACGGAGGCGTTGGCGAACCGGGTCGACGCGATGGCCGACGGTCGCTCCAACCTGTTCCGCTACCGGATCAACACCATTACCACCGAGTCCGGTGCCCAGATCGCGGTGTCCTACTCCGACCCCGAATGCGTCCGGTCCAGCCTGCCCACCGTGCATGACAACAACAAACGCTGCTTCCCGCAGTACTACGCCCCGGAGGGTGAAGAACCGAAGCTGGACTGGTTCCACAAGTATGTGGTGACTCGCGTGGACGTGTACGACAACACCGGCGGGTTTGCGCACGAGCAGACCAACTACGACTACCTCGACACCCCGGCCTGGCACTACGACGATTCCGAGCTCGTGGAGGAGAAGAAGCGCACCTGGGGGCAGTTCCGCGGATACGGCAAGGTCCGCGTCCGTAAGGGACTCGAATCCGGTATACAAACTGCTACCGAGTATCTCTACCTGCGCGGCATGCACGGTGACAAGCAACCTACCGGTACCCGTAATGTCGTGGTCACCGACTCGCAGGGCGAAGCCTTCGAGGATCACGAAGCCTACAACGGAATGCTCCGAGAAGAGACGACCCTTCTCGGCTCCGATGGCAGTTGGATCTATGGAACGATCAACACCCCCGTCAGACAGGGACCGACCGCTTCATCCGGTCCCTTACGGGCGTGGATGACCAACGTCGGCACGGTCCGTAACCGCACCAAGCTCTCCGGCGATGCCGTGCGTTGGACCAAGACCATCACCGCCTACAACAGTGACAACCTTCCGGTTCAGGTCGACGATCTCGGTGACGAGAACTCGGCGAAGACTGAAGACGACATCTGCGTCCGCACCGTATACGCCCGCAACTCGGCAAACTGGATGCTCAACCGGGTCAAGGAAAGCAAGACAGTCGGCGTCAACTGCGCGGCCGAGCCAGCTTTGCCAGGGGACGTCCTGACGTGGACCCGCACCACCTATGACGCAGAGACAAACGACTGGGACACGTATCTGCCGGTCAAGGGCAACGTCGCCAAGGTCGAGGAAGTCGATTCGTGGAGCGGTGCGACGCCGAACTGGATCACCACCTCGCGTTCGGTGTACGACGCCAACGGGCGGGCGACCGAGGCCTACGACGTCCTGGGGCGCAAAACCGCCACCACCTTCACACCACTCGTTGCCGGACCGGTCGTCTCCGTACGAGTCGCCAACAACCTCGGGCACACCGCCACCGCGACCATGGAACCCGCATGGAGCCTGCCCGTCACGACCGTGGACGATGCCAACGCTGCTCGGACCGACCTGGCCTACGACGGATTGGGGCGCGTTCTCAAGGTCTGGCTCCCCGGCCGGGCCAAAGCCACCTACCCCAATGCGCCCAACAGTCAGTTCGCCTACCTGGTGCGGAACACCGCGCCAACCGCCGTCACCATCAAAACCCTGCTACCGAACGGCACCCAGGCGTACCACACAGCGGTGACGCTGTACGACGGTCTATTGCGGCAGCGACAAACCCAGACCCAGGCACCCGGAGGCGGGCGTGTGCTCACCGACACCGTCTACGACTCGCGTGGCCTGGTCGAATGGGCCTCAAACCCCTACTACGACAGCACCAACACACCCCCGAACACCGCCCTCGTTGCCGGCCCAGGTACAGCAGCGATTCCCTCACTTATCTCCACCACCTACGACGAAGCCGGCCGGCTGACCAACGCAATTCTCAAATCGGGCGTCACCGAGAAGTGGCGCACGGTTACGTCGTACGGCGGAGACCGCACCAGCGTCACACCTCCCACAGGCGGGACCGCCACCACCAGCATCACCGACGCCCGCGGCCGGACAGTCGAACTACGCCACTACAGAAACCCCACCGATGTAGGTGACGACACCCCTTCTACCTTCGACAAGACCGAGTACGGCTACACCCGCCGGGGTGAGCTCGCCAGCGTCACCGACGCCGCTGGCAATACCTGGCGCTACGTCTACGACCAGCGCGGTCGGAAGATCAAGGACGAGGATCCCGACAAGGGAATTACCACCTCGACCTACGATGCCGTGGGGCAGTTGCTCACCAGCACCGACGCGCGCGGCATCACCCTGGCCTACACCTACGATGCGCTTGGCCGGAAGACCAGCCTCCGAGACGGATCCGCCACTGGGGCGAAGCGAGCCGAATGGGTCTACGACACCCTCCCCGGAGGGGTCGGGAAGATAACCAAGTCCATCCGATACGAACCCGCCGGCTCCACCAACGCCTACACCAACGAGATCGCGGCGTACGACGCGGCAGGTCGTCCCACCGGTATCAGGGTGACGATCCCCAGCAGTGAAGGTGGGCTGTGTGCAGCCGGCACCACCACCCCATGCGTCTATGACTACGCCACGACCTACCGGGCGAATGGACAGGTTGCCACCACGACCCTGCCCAGTGCCGCCGGTATGGCGAGTGAACAGCTTTCCTTCGCCTACAACGACGTCGGCGCACCCGACTACTTCTATTCGACCGGTAACTTCGAGCAGGGTTACGTCTACTCGACGGCATACAACAAGCTCGGTCAACTAACCCAGCGCGTCCTCGGCGACTATGGCAAGCGGACGACCTTCAACTACACCTACGAGGAATCAACCAACCGACTGACCAACGCCTACGCCATTCCCGAGCAGAAACCCGAGATCTTCGACTTCACCTACAGCTACGACGAGGCGGGCAACCTAACCAGCATCGCGGACAGGCCCGAAGGCGGAGCCGCGGACACACAGTGCTACCGCTATGACTACCTAAGCCGGCTTACCAACGCCTGGACCCTGACGAGCGGTGACTGCGCCCCCGATCCGGCAGTCTCAGGGTTGGGTGGGCCCGCACCCTACTGGCACTCCTATACCTATGACGCCACCGGTAACCGCCTTACCGAAACCCGGCACGCCAGTAGTAACACCACCCGCACCTACACCTACCCTGCCCAGGGCGGTGCTGCCGGCTCCAAGCCGCACGCCGTTACATCGGTAGTAACCACCGGTGCCACCACCAAGGCGGAGACCTACACCTACGATCAAGCAGGCAACACGCTCACCCGCCCCGGCGACAATGGTGACCAGACCCTAACCTGGAGCAACGAAGGACAACTGGCGACCGCCACCGACACCACCGGGGCCAGCAGCTACGTGTACGACGCTGACGGTAACCGGCTCATCCGCCGGGACCCGGCAGGTTCGACGCTCTACCTGCCTGGGGGCATGGAGGTCCGGAAACCGGAAAATTCTGCCGCCACATCTACGCGCTACTACAGCCACGGCGGCACCGTCATCGCGATGCGCACCTCCGCTGGCGCACTTGACTGGCTCGGAAGCGACCACCACAACACTGCCGAAGTCACGATCAGCAACACTGACCTCACCGTCTCCCGCCGCCGCTCCTACCCCTTCGGCGAAGAACGAGGCACCCCGGTCGGCACCTGGCCAGCAGCCATGGACAAGGGCTTCGTCGGTGGCACCAAGGACAACACTGGCCTGACTCACCTCGGAGCTCGCGAATACGATCCAGCCCTCGGTCGCTTTATCTCCGTCGACCCACTTATGGTCGTCGGCGACTCCCAGCAATGGAACGGCTACTCATACGCAAACAATAACCCAGCCACCCTTTCGGACCCCAGTGGTCTAGCCCCATGCGGCCCAGAAGACGACTGCTCTGGCTGGGGTGGGGGCGATCCAAACGAGAAAAATAACAACCCATGCTGGCCAGCCAAGTGCGAGGATGACAAGGGGGAGGATCCCTGGAAAAAGGGTTCGTGGGCTGGGGACGGGCCTAAAGGTGGGAAAGCCCCATCGCGCGGGCGCATGACAGAAGAAGTTTACGCTCAAGTTGTATATGGTACTCATCTATCCAACTTGGATTCGGTGCAGCGCCATCGGCTCCGATGGGCCGTCTTCTGCTACAACTACCACGAGTACTGCAAGTCGATGACCGATGCGCAGAACAAAGCGGTCAGCGACTTCTTGTTAGGCGTGACCGGAATCTCGGACTATACCGATTGTGCTAACGGTAGCGCAGCAGGATGTGCCTGGGTTGCGATCGGATTTATACCCTTTGGCATCGGCAAGATCGGGCGCGCCGGAACTGAGGTTGGCACTACGGGATATCGAATTGCCAAAGCTGCCTGCAGCTTCGGCGGGGACACTCTTGTCTTCATGGCTGACGGCACCACCAAAGCTATTAGTGAAATTGAGATAGGCGACCTTGTCCTCGCCACTGATCCGGAAACTGGGAAGCAGGGACCTCGTCCAGTAACCCAGCTGTGGATCCACGAGGACGAAATCGTCGATCTCGAAGTCGGCGGAAGCCGTCTTGCCACCACTGAGGATCACCCCTACTGGAACGCTACCGACCAGCAGTGGCAGCGAGTTGACGAACTCGACCAGGGCGACCTACTGCTAACTGCCGCCGGCGGGCAGGTCTCGGTTGGGGGGCTCGTTGACGCCACGACCCGTACCGCGACGGCCTACAATCTCACTGTCCACGACATCCACACGTACTATGTGCTCGCCGGCAACACACCCGTACTTGTGCACAACACCGGACCGTACTGCGGGAAGCCGTTCGGCGGTAAAAAGTCGGGTAAGGCTTCGTTCCATGGGACTGATTACTCACTCGATGAGATGGTGCAGTTCGTGCATGGGCATACGGGAGCAGGTAATCCAGCAATGGGGCGGCCGAGTGAGTTCGAGATTGAAGAAACCTTGAGAAACGCGGGACCTGTCAGGTTAAAGAATCGGGACGGCTCTTTGCAGAATTCTGCCAAGTTCGAACATAATGGCGTTCGGGTGATCATTAACTATGATCAGCCGTGGAAGAGCACCGCCTACTACAGGGGTGGCTGAGGTGATATCCGTGACTACCTTCAACGAGTGGCTGTCGCAACGCGTCAGTGGCGCAGACGCGTTCTTGTTCAACGCAGTCGTTGTTCCAATCTCACCCCGGGTCAGTCTCGGTGTGATGGATCTGCTTAGGGCGTGGTGGGAGCACCTGTCAAAGTTTGCGGCGGACCTTTCGGCGCCTCCTGGCGACCGCTCGACCTGGGGGGCGCACGACTACATCGCAGGGCTTATTCTTCGGGACCGGCTTGCGGTGGCTATTTCACGTGTCGATCCGATACGGAAAGACCGAATCAATTCGATCGTCGCAGAGGTTGACCAGCTCTTCATTGACTTTACGGAACGCGATGATGATGGTTGCGTCGAGCGAGCTGATGGACGGCAAGATCCTAGTCGCGGTTGGTGGTGGAGAAGGGTGCCGACATGTGGACCCATCCGAGCAGAATTCGGAGTCCAATACGGGCATGGGATAAATGGCGGCATCGCGTAATTGTGCGAGGTTGTTTCGGTGGCGGGGGTGGTGCCACTGCAGCTCGAACTGGACGTCAAAGAAATGTTTGAGCATACGTACGCGGCTACCTGACGGATGGTCACGGTCGTGCTGCAAATCGCCTAGCCTCGGCCCTTCGTTAAGGGCTGTCCAAGGAGTGGACCGGAAACGAAGAAGTGCCTTCTGATCAGGGAAAATAGGGCTTGTCGAGAGTCCTGTTCACCCGCCACGGAAGGCACTTGCTGAGTGAAGGCTACCGCAACACGTCCGAAGATCATGGTGACCGGCGACGGGCGGGGCGTCGTCGGTCACGCCGGTGCCCGGCTGCTCACTGACCTGGCCGACGCGACCGGCTTGACCAGCGCGTTCAGCCACGCACTCGCCGGACTGCGGCAGTGGCAGGGCGGGCACGACCCGGGACGGATCGCCGTGGATCTGGCGGTGATGCTCGCCGACGGTGGTGAGGCCATCGCCGATCTGGCGGTGCTGCGTGACCAGGCCGGCCTGTTCGGGCCGGTCGCGTCTGACCCGACCGCGTGGCGAATGTTGTCCCGATTGGACGAGCCGATGCTGGCCGGCCTGCGTGCCGCCCGGGCACGCGCCCGTGAGGTCGCCTGGGCCCAGCACGCCGAGGTTCGCGGTGACCGGCCGCAGCCGATGGTGGCTGGCCAGCAGGTTGATGGTCTGGTCCTGGACATCGACGCGACCATCGTGATCTGCCATTCGGAGAAAGAGTCGGCGACCCGTACCTGGAAGAAGACCTTCGGATACCACCCGTTGCTGTGTTTCCTGGACAACACCGGCGAAGCCCTCGCCGGCCTGCTGCGGGAGGGCCGGGCCGGGTCCAACACCACCGCCGATCACATCACCGTGCTCGACCAGGCCCTCGCGCAGATCCCCGACGTCCACCGGCACGGCACCCCGATCCTGCTGCGCGCCGATTCGGCGGGTTCCAGCCACGGGTTCCTCGCCCACATCCGCTCACTACGAGAGCAGCAGCACCTCGATATCCGGTTCTCCGTCGGTGCCGCGATCACCGAACCGGTCCGGGCCGCGATCGGGGCCGCGACCGGCTGGATCCCCGCCATCGACACCGACGGAGGCCTGCGGGAACACGCCGAGGTTTGCGAGATCACCGGCCTGTTCGACACCACCGGCTGGCCCGAGGGCACCCGCTTTGTGGTCCGCCGGGAACGCCCACACCCTGGCGCCCAACTGACCTTGTTCGACACCATCGAAGGCTGGCGACACCAGGTCGTGGCCACCGACACCCCGGCCGGCAACGGCAGCATCCAACACCTCGAAGCCCGGCACCGCGCCCACGCCCGCGTCGAAGACCGCATCCGCACCGGCAAAACCACCGGCTTCGGCCGGTTCCCGTCCCGGAACTTCGCCATCAACCAGGCCTGGCTCCAACTCGCCCTGACCGGCATCGATCTACTCGCCTGGACCCAAACCCTGCTCCTCGACGGCGACCTCGCCCGCGCCGAACCCAAGAAACTGCGCTACCGGCTACTACACGTCGCCGCCCGGATCACCCGCACCGCCCGACGGACCCGCCTGGCCATCGCCGCCAACTGGCCCTGGACCGACGCCCTAACCAGAGCATTCAGCAAGCTCGCCGGCCTGCCCCGGCCCACCAGCTGACCCCACATCCCCACGCCCGACCAACGCTCAATGGAGGAACCCGGCCCAGCGCCGGGCCCTCGGCATACCAATAAACGTATCTAAACACCCAAATCGGAGTTCAACGAGTGACAACTATTAACCGGCACTCAAGTGAAAGACCGAGGCTAACGTGCTTGGCCTAGCCTGGTAGGCTTGCGGTCGTGGGTCAGTTCTCCGAGAATGATCTGCGCACGGTCGTTGCAAGGTATGAGGCAACCAAGGCAGCCGCGTTGACCGAGCGGGACGAGCAACTGCGGGCGTTCCATGCGGCCGGTTGGCGATCGGTGGATCTGCAGCGGGTCACTGGGTACAGTCGGGAGACGATTCGTCAGGCTCTACGACCGGAAGTCCGTCGGGCGACCAACATCAGCCGGCGTAAGACGGTGCCCCAGCCGCCGGTGGACTACCGTCCTTACGGGGATCGGAAACCCTACGTTGTGGCCGACACCCTTGCGGCGCTGAACGGCCCGACGGAAGGTGTGGTCACGCTTCCGCGTCATCTGGACTGGTCGGGCCATGCCGAGTACGACCTGAGTCGGACCGGACGTCTGGCCACCATGTACAAGGTCGTCCTCACCGAGGCGAGCACGGTTGACGACCTGAATACGTGGCTCAACGCCGGCCTGCTTCTGCGGCTGTGGCCTAACCTCTGGCTGCCGCCTCAGCTGCGACAAAACTGGGAGGAAGCCTTCCCCAAACTCGCCGCGACCGGTACGAGCGCCGCGTAACGGTTCAGCGCTTTGGTCACCGTTGTCGTCGGCTCCTACCGCGACGACGGTCTGACTGTCGACATCGAGCGGCAGTACGACACATTCGCCCGGTTGATGGTCACGACGGCGGCCGTCTTTCCAAGGTGGCGCTCGGCGTGGACTGGCGTGCCAACGAACCCATTCTCATGGCCGTCGGACCCGTACTACATCCTGACGACGCGGTCGCGAACAAGATGAGCGCGCTCTACGGGCGAGCGTTCGCTCGTGACTTCATCGATATCGACGCCGCGCTCCGATCTGGCCGCTACACGCCGGAAACGGTCCTTAACCTCGTGCAACGCGCTGATCGCGGGTTCGACCGGCGCGTCTTCGCCGATGCTCTCGGGCAGGCCAACGTGCTCGATCCTGATGACTTTGCTCAGTACGGCGTGACTGGCCAGGCGCTGGACAACCTCCGTGACCGGTTCGCGGCGTGGCGCCGCGAACTACTCGACGGGGGAGGGTCTCGCGATAGCTGACGGGCATGTGCCCTCGCGGTGGAGAAAGGGTAGGCGGCGTAACGGTAGCGCGCGCTAGATGATTGAGTCCTAAATCTTTGCTGGTGGGAGGTGCCGGCGTACTGGTACAGGGAAGGGTGTCGTTGTCTGCTCGTGACAGCTGACATCAACACCCTTCTGACCGCACTGTACGTGTTCGTAGACGATCACCTGGTACCGCGTCGCCGCCGTCCCGGCCGGCCCCAGCAGTTGTCCGACGCCGAACTGGTCTGCCTGGTGATCACCCAGGTCCTGTTCGACTTCCCTCGTGAACGGCACTGGATCCGCTGGGCCGGCACCCACCTGCGCGACATGTTCCCGTACCTGCCGACCGCGTCCGGCTACGGCAAACGGGTCCGCGGCAGCGGTCAGCTCATCGCCACCGTGCTCCGGGCCCTGGCCCAGGTCACCCCGACCAGTGCCCCGATCCTCAGGTTGATCGACTCCACCCCGGTACCGTGCGGCACCTCACGGGAGACCACGAAACGTTCGGACCTGGCCGGGGACGCCAGCTACGGCTACAGCGCCTCACACTCCCGCTACTTCTGGGGCATGCGCCTGTATCTACTGGCCACAGCCGAGGGCATGCCCGTGCTGTGGTGCCTGGCCAACCCGAAACTCGACGAACGGGAGGTGATGGCCGCCCTCATCGAGGCCGACCACCACCTGATCGCCGACGGGCAGGTCATCCTGGCCGACCGTGGCTTCGCCAGCCCGGAGTTCGACCACTTCTGCGACCTGCGCAGCATCCACCTGGTCCGCCCGAAACGCGCCAACGCCACAGCCGACGCCCCACGCACCCCGGCCGAGAAAGCCCTGCTCCGCGCCCGCCAATGGATCGAGTCGATCTTCCAGAGCCTGAAAGGCCAGCTCTCCCTGGAACGACACGGAGCCCGCCGACACGACGGCCTGTTCGCCCGCGTCGGTCAACGCCTACTCGCCCTGGCCGCTGTGATCTGGCACAACACCAACATCGGCGCACCCAACCCAAGATCACTCATCGCATACGACCATTGACCAGCAAAGATTTAGGACTCAATCATCTAGGGGTGGGAGGCCCGCTTCCGCGTGAGCAAGATGAGTTGTGCAATAACTCTTGCTAAACGAGCATCGTGCATGGCATCCTGGCGATCATGAATGATGCTGAGGTTCGCCAGGTCACCGATTCCAAGGTGCTGGCTGCCGTGTCGCACCCGCTGCGGCGACGGCTGATGGACGTACTCAAGGTGGACGGGCCGTCGACGGTGAGCATGCTCGCCGAGCGCACCGGTCAGGCGGTGGCCAACGTCAGCCACCACATGAAGGTGCTCGGCGGGTGTGACCTGGTGGCCGAGGCCCCCGAGTTGGCCCGGGACCGCCGTGAGCGGTGGTGGCGGCTGGTCTCGCCCGGCCTGCGCTGGGCCACCGCCGACTTCGCCAGCGATCCTGCCGCGCAGGCGGTGGCCAACGCCGCCGTCTCGCTCAACCTCGACCGGCACGTGAGCCTGGCCCGCGCCTGGTACGCCGCCAGCGAGGGCGAGCACCAGGCCTGGGGTGAGAGCGCCTTCTCCTCGGACAGGTGGATGCGACTGACCCCGGCCGAGTTGGCGCAGGTCGAGCAGGAGATCAACGAGGTGCTGGCCCGATGGGCAAACCGCGAGGTGCCCGATGACGGGCAGCGGCGGGAGCCGGTCTTCCTGTTCGCCTACGGCGTACCGGCGCAGCCGTGAGCGTCATCGAGGCCGCGCCCCCGACGGGCGCCCCGCACCCCCGCCGCCGGGGCGGGTCGTTCTGGCACCGCGATTTCCGGCTGTTGTGGATCGGGCAGGCCACCAGCAAGTTCGGCAGCAGCGTGACCAGCGTGGCGCTGCCGCTGGTGGCGATCGCCATGCTCGACGCGACGACGTTCCAGGTCGCGCTGCTGGCTGCGGCCACCTGGGTGCCGTGGCTGATCATCGGGCTGCCGGCCGGTGCCTGGGTCGACCGGCTGCCGCGCCGGCCGGTGATGGTGGTGTGCGACATCGTGTCGGCGCTGCTGTTTCTCAGCATTCCGGTGGCCGCCTGGCTGGGCATGCTGACCATCGCGCAGTTGCTGCTGGTGGCGGTCGGCGCCGGTACGGCCAGTGTCTTCTTTCAGACCGCCTACCAGGTCTACCTACCGGCGCTGCTGACCCCGCAGGAGGTGCCGGAGGGCAACGCCAAGTTGCAGGGCACCGAGTCGGTCATGCAGGTGGCCGGGCCGGGTGCGGCCGGACTGATCGCGCAGGCGTTCGGCGCGGCGCTGGCGTTGCTGGCGGACGCGATCGGTTTCCTGGTCTCGGCGGTCTGCCTGTTGTCGATCCGGGACCGCGAGCCGCGTGCCGCCGAGAATCGTCAGTCGACCTCGTTGCGTCGGGAAATCGGCGAAGGGCTCAGGTTTCTGGTCCGCGACCCCTACCTGCGGCTGCTCGCGATCTTTGGCTCGGTGAGCAATCTCGGCCTGATCGGCTACCAGGCGATTCTGGTCGTGTTCCTGGTTGACGAGGTGGGGCTGAGTCCCGGTCTGGTCGGCGGACTGGTTGCCGGGATGAGCCTCGGTGGCTTGCTCGGTGCGGTGTTGGCCACTCCGATCGCCCGCCGGTTCGGCACCGCCCGTGGGCTGATCCTCAGCGAACTGGTGGGGGCACCGTTCGGGCTGCTCATTCCGCTCGCCGCTCCGGGGCCACGGTTGCTCCTGGCCGTCGCCGGGGGAGTGGTGCTGGTTGCCGGGGTGGTGGCCGGCAACGTGATCAAGGGCAGTTTCCGGCAGACGTACACTCCGCACCACATGCTGGGTCGGGTCACGGTCAGCATGAACCTGCTGAACTACGGGACCATCCCGGTCGGTGCGTTGCTCGCCGGAGCGCTCGGCACCGCCCTGGGGGTGCATACGACGATGTGGATCATGATGGGCGGTCTTGCGTTGACCGGCCTGATCCTGCTGGTCGGACCGATCCGGCGGGACCGGGACCTACCGTCCCGGCCCGCCTCCATCGATCAGGCGTGAGCGGAACTCACATCGCCCGTACGTTGTCCGCCTGCGGACCCTTCTGTCCCTGGGTCACCTCGAACTCCACCTTCTGGCCCTCGTTGAGTTCACGGTAGCCCGAGCCGGTGATGGCCGAGTAGTGCACGAAGACGTCAGGACCTCCGCCGTCCTGCTCGATGAAGCCGAAGCCCTTTTCCGAGTTGAACCACTTCACGGTGCCGGTTGCCATGCAAATCTCCTCTACGGGTGGGCACAGAAGTCCTGATCTCACCGGTCTCGCGACCGGTGATTGCCCACACGACAACGACAGTAGCCGGCCGGAGGCCATATCGGGTGCAAGTCAGGCCGCATTCCAGTATGGGATATATCCCGGCTGTCGTACTTTTCCGGCATGCTGGACGGGTGACGAGCCGTACCGCGTCGGCCCTGGCCGACCTTCAGCGCAAGGTACGGCCAGCAGACCCTGCCGGCGACGACCATCCCGGTCTCGACCAACTCCGGCTCGGCTCGGCGCCTGCCGTACCCGAGATCCGGCTGCACCTGGCCGAGGATGCCATGGTGTGGTGGGCCCGGATGGAGGCGGAGGCCGGCGAGGGCCTGACCCCGCCGTTCTGGGCCACCGCGTGGTCCGGCGGCCAGGCCATCGCCCGCTACCTGCTGGATAATCCCGAGACGGTCACCGGCCGGCGGGTGCTGGATTTGGCCACCGGCTCCGGGCTGGCCGCCATCGCCGCCGCCCGGGCCGGAGCGGCGGCGGTGACCGCCAACGACGTCGACCCGTACGCGCTCGCCGCAGTCATCATGAACGCGCGAGCCAACGACGTCTCCGTGGCCACCAGCTACGGTGACCTGCTCGACGGGGACGGCGGCGACGCCGAGGTGGTGCTCGCCGGTGACGTCTTCTACAGCGAGCCCATGGCGCAACGGATGCTGCCCTTCATCGAGCGGGTCACCAGGCGGGGGGCCCGGATGCTCATCGGCGACCCGGGCCGGGCCCACCTGCCCCGCGAACGGCTCCGCGTGCTGGCGAGCTACCAGGGCTCGACTGCCGGCGCTTTCGGTGACTTTGACATCGAGCGGATGGACGTGCTGGAACCCGTACGGTGACCGCCGGCTGCCGGTGCCCTACGCCACCGTTGGCGGGTCCGCTTACTCCACGGCCAGTACGTCCACCACGAAGCGCAGCGGGCCGGGTACCCGGCCGGTGTCGCCGTAGGCCAGCTCGGACGGGATGTCCAACTGCACCCGGCTGCCGACCTTGACCCCGACCAGCCCCTGGTCCCAGCCCTTGAGCACCTCACCGGTACCGATCCGGAAGTCCAACGTCTCGGAGTCGTTCCAGGAGGCGTCGAACTCCTTGCCGTCCTTGTACGTCACACCAACGTAGTTGACCGTGACGGTCTGTCCGGTGGCCGCCGCCGGGCCCGTACCCTCGATCATCGGCGTGACCGTCAGCTTGGTCAGCTCCCCTTCGCCGGCCTTGGGCGTCGGTCGGATGCCCAGCGCCGGATCCGCGCCCTCGGGCAGCGGCGGGAACGCCTTGGCACCCGTCGAGGCGTTGGCTCCGGCAGCGCCCGCCGAGTTGCCGTCCGAGCTGACCGCTCGCCCGATCAGGATGACGGCGGCGACCAGTACCCCGACGACCGCGACGCCAGCCAGAACGTTGGTAAGCAGCTTCCGGCGACGTTTGGCCGCCGCGGCCCGAGCCTTGGCGGCCTTCGCCGCCGCACGCTTCTCGGCCTTGGTCAGCGGCTGCACGCCGGTCGATGCCTTACCTCCGGTCGACGCCTTCGCGTCGGTCGGTGCGGTGCGCGTACGGCTCTGGACCCGATCGCTCATCTGATGTCGACTCCTCGCGGGCAGGGCAACGGCGATGCCGGGAGGGGCATGGCCGGATGGATCACCCGGGCACACCGTACTCGGTCCCAGGCACGCCGCGAACCCCTCAGTTCTGTGCGACTGAAGCGTCCGCCCCCGGCCCATGTCGACCGGCGCCAGCGCCGGCACTGGGCCAGTGGCCGGTGTCAGCGCCAGGAAGGCGCGTACCGCGTCGTCGGGGCGGCTGGCATACTCGCAGCTCATGGTGCTGTCGCGTGGCTGGGCTTGGTTTCTCACCGCTGTGGGCGTGTGGACCTGGGTCATCTGGCCGAGGTTCGCCGTCGCGATCTGGAAGGATCCCCGATCCTGGTCGGCCGGTGAGGTGGCACAGGGCAGCCCCACCAGCTTCCTCTGGATCCACGCGTTGCTGATCGTCGCGTCGTTGGCGATCGGCACCACCGTGGGCGTCCTCGGTGTGCGCGGCTGGCGGGCGCAGCGTACGAGGACGCCCCAGGGGTAGGCGGGCGCAGCGTACGAGGACGCCCCAGGGGTGGGCGGGCCCCGGGACTTCGGGATCCCCGTCAGGCTGAGGCCGACAGGGTCAGGCTGCGGTGGTCACGGTCAGCAGCGGGTCGGTGGTGACGACCAGGCGGTTCGCCGCCGCCTGCTGGAGTACGGCGTTCGCACCGGCATAGTTGCCGTACGTGTTGAAGCCCCACTTCACCTGTCCGACGGTGACGCCGCTGCCCACGTACACCAGCGGTGTCGCCGCTGTGGCCGCCGTGCCCTTGCGGGAGAAGAGGTTGCCCACGAAGGTGATCTGCGAACCGCCGGTGACGTGCGTCCAGCCCCGGTTGGCGGCGGTGCCGCCAGGGGCGGAGGCCGGGGCGTTCATCGCGCCCTTGAAGCTGACGTTCTGCACCACGGTGCCGTCTCCGCCGCTGATCCGTAGCGCGGACCCGTGTACCGGGTCGGCGTTCTGTGCGTCGAAGCAGGTGCCGCTCACCAGCAGGTTGCCGCCACCCTCGACGGAGAGGTGACTGGCGGTCTGCCGGGCAGTGATCATGACGTGGCCGATGCTCGACTTCTCCATCCGGCTGCGGATGAACGGCTTGCCCGCGGTGGCCCAGGCGGCGACGGACGAGTCCATGAACGAGAATGCGTCCGTACCGAAGATCGAGTTCTCGGAGCCGGCCAGGAAGAACGGGGTGTCCGTACAGCCCTGCACGTGGGTGGGGCCGCTGATGCTCGTACCGTCGCCCCAGCCCCACCAGACGGTGGCGAAGTTCTTGAACCCGCAGCCGTGGAAGTTCGACATCCACAGCACCTTGCCGGTGTGCGTGGAACTGCTCGGGTCGTTCTTGGCGATGCAGTGCGTCGAACCGCCACCCTGCATCTGGATCCAGGCGATCGTGACGTCCCGGGGCGAGTTGTCCGACGGGTAACCCTGACTCGGCTGCTCGCCGGGGAACACGAACATCGAGCTGTCCGCCCCGCCGGTCCAGCTCAGCACGGTGGCCCGGGAGTATTCCCGGGCCGGGGCGGACTTGCCGCCGATCAGCGCCATCCCGGAGAAGAGTTTGATCGGGGTGGAGAACGAGTACAGCTTCGCGTCGAAGAGCACCGCCGGGGTCGGTGCGTTACCAGCCTGGGCCAGGTGCCAGGCGTTCATCGCGGTGATCTTCTCGTCAACTGTTGCGCCGGCGAAGAACGTGTCGAAGTAGACCAGCCCGGCGTCCGCCGTACCGTCGGCGAGCGGGGTCTCCGCCACCGCACCTCGGGCCACGCCGGCCAGCCCACCGGCACCAGCCAGACCGCCGACCCCGACCGCCGAGCCCGCAACGAACGCCCGCCGACTGACTGAACCCCGGTCCCACATCATGACCACCCCCGCCTACTTCGATACGTTGCGTCGGTACATGGTGCACCGTCGATGCGATCTGCGCGGCCCCGTCCGACGGTGGTGGGCGTCGGCCCCGTCCGGCCGTAGTTTGGCGTCGGCCCCGTCCGGCCGCGTCCGCGTACGGTCAGCGCCAGTACGGTCAGAGCCAGCCCCGGGCGGCCGCCTCCACCCCGGCCTGAAATCGGGTGGTGGCCCCCAGTCGCTCCATGACTGCGGCGATCCGGCGGGTGGCCGTACGGGCGCTGACGCCGAGCTGGCGGGCGATGGTCTCGTCCTTCAGACCCGCCTTGAGCATCCGGAGCAGAAGCAGATCCTCGTCGCTCGGCTGGTCGTCCGTCGGCTGTTGTGCGCCGAGCAGTGGCGTGGCACGTTCCCAGTACGCCTTGAACAACTCGATGAGTGCGTCGAGCAGGCCGGAGGGATGGATCAGCGCGAGATTGTCGTAGACCCCGCCGGTGAGCGAGACCAGGGCCATCCGCATGTCCATGATTCGCAGCTTGAACGGCAGTTCGGGCAGCATCCGGGCCTGCTCGCCCACCTTGGCCAGTTGCACCAGCACCTCGAACCGGCCCGGCCGGCCCATGGACTCCGGGCAGTAGACACTCCGGATGTCCACCCCCTTGGCGATCATTTCCTCGGTCTCGGCGATCTCCGCCTCGTTGGTGTCCGGGATGCCAGCCACCTGTTTCATGTACGGCGGCCGGTCGAGTACCCACAGATGCGTGCGTACCGACGCGGTGAGTTCGTCCACCCGGCGGTTGACCGTCTCCTGCCCCGACAGCACCTCGATCCAACGTCCGGGATCGCGGAGTCGGGCGGTCTGGAACAGTCGGGCGAGATCCGTCGTTGCGGCCCGTACGCCGTCCAGTGCGGCTTCCGTCTCCAGTCGTCGCCGGGTGACCAGCGACGCCAGCGCCGTCTCCGGACCGATGGGTTCGTATCTGCCGGGAGCGGTCCGCCGAAGCAGACCGAGCCTGGTCAGTCGGGCGACGGCGGCGCGGACCCGGGGCGGGCCGACGCCCAGGGCGGCAGCGGTCGCCGCCAGTGGTTCGTCGGGCTGTCCGAGGAGGAGACGGTAGACCCGTTCGTCGAAATCGTTGATGCCCACCGCGCCCAGCACCGGCTCGTTCTGCACGCCTCACCCGATCCATGAACGTGTTGCTTGGCAGGTGGCGTGGTTCGCCACGTGACCGAAGACGTCATGAAGATATCTCGACAACCCCGTCTGGTTGGCCGTTGACTGCTACCGATCCCACCAGGCGATCTTGCCGGGTGGGCAGCTCCCTTCGCCCCCGAACCCCCAAAGAGGAGCAATGGCCCGCAAGATCCGAAAAAGCCACGCGTACGGCGCGGCGCTGGTCGCCGCAGCCCTGGCGGTCACGGCCAGCCCGGTCCCGGCATCGGCCACGCCCGTGCCCGTCTCCCTGCCGACCGCCCTGTCCTCGACTGTCGGCGGCACCGGCAGGTATATCGTCACCCTGGCCGACAAGCCGCTGGCCACGTACGAAGGCGGCGTCGCCGGAATCGCCGGCACCAAGCCCGGCAAGGGCAAGAAGGTGGACGTAAACACCACCAACGCCCAGCGATACCGCAGCCACCTCAAGGACAAGCAGAGCAAGGTGGCCCGCAGCGTCGGCGCCAAACCGCTCGGAAGCTACTCCGTCGCCTCGAACGGCTTTGTCGCGGAACTGACCCACGCCCAGGTCGTGAAGCTGATGGTGACCGGCGGTGTGGTCTCCGTGGTGCCGGACAAGCTGTACAAGACCACCAACGACCGTAACTCGGTCGACTTCCTCGGGCTCTCCGGCAAGAAGGGCGTGTGGTCCACGCTCGGTGGTACGGCCAACGCCGGCAAGGGCGTTGTCGTCGGCGTCATCGACACCGGAATCTGGCCGGAGAGCGCGTCGTTCACCGCGCCGGCGCTCGGTACGGCACCGCCAACGGCGGCCGACCCGTACCGGCCGTACCTGCAGGGCGGGACCACCGTCATGCAGAAGGCCGACGGGACCACGTTCACCGGCACGTGCCAGGCCGGCGAGGAGTTCGCCGCGACCGCCTGTAACGAGAAGGTCATCAGCGCCCGGTACTTCGGGGACAACTGGCTGAGCATGGTTCCACCGGCCCAGCGGAATGACTACGTCTCGCCCCGGGACGCGCAGGGACACGGCACGCACACCGCCGGCACGGCAGCCGGGAACACCGCTGTCCCGGTCACCGAGCAGGGTGTCGACTTCGGGGAGATCTCCGGCGTCGCACCAGGTGCGAAGGTCGCCGTCTACAAGGCACTCTGGCAGGGAACCACGGACAGCACGACCGGCGGGCACGGGTCGGACATCGTCGCCGCTATCGACCAGGCCGTCGCCGACGGCGTGGACGTCATCAACTACTCGGTGGGCGGGGCGTTCGAATCGTCACCCAACGATCCGACCGAGCGCGCCTTCCTGAACGCGGCTGCGGCGGGCATCTTCGTCGCCGCGTCCGCCGGGAACTCCGGGCCGTACGCGTCGAGCATGGACAACACCACACCGTGGCAGACGACGGTGGCCGCGAGCACGGTTGCTCCGTACCCGGCCAGCGTGGAGTTGGGCAACGGTGTCCGCTTCAACGGCACCAGTACGACCGTCGCGGCGGCGTTCGGGCCCAAGCCGCTGATCACCTCCCGGGCGGCGAAGGCCGCCATCGCCAGCGACGCCGACGCCGACAACTGCATGGCCGGGACCCTCGACCCGGCCCAGGTCGCCGGGAAGGTCGTCGTCTGCCTCCGTGGCATCATCGCGCGGCCGGAGAAGTCCGCCGAGGTGGCGCGAGCCGGCGGTGTCGGGATGGTGCTGGCCAACCCGATCGACCAGGACCTCAGCGGAGACCTGCACAGCGTGCCGACCGTGCACATCAACTCCCCCGACACGCAGGTTGTCCTGGACTATGCCGCGACCGCCGGGGCACAGGTCACCCTGCTGCCGACTGGCGCGAGCATGCCGTACCCCCAGGTGGCGACGTTCTCCTCGCGGGGTCCCTCGCTGCGCAACGCGGATCTTCTGAAGCCGGACATCGCGGCTCCCGGCGTGGCGATCCTCGCAGCGGTGGCCCCGCCAGGTGCGCAGGGGAAGAACTTCGACTTCTACTCCGGCACCTCGATGGCCGCCCCGCACATCGCCGGTCTGGCGGCGCTCTACCTCGCCAAGTACCCCGACTGGTCACCGGCAGAGGTCAAGTCGGCGATGATGACCACCACGTTCGCCACCAAGACCGCGACTGGGGAGCCGAACACCGACGTCTTCGCGCAGGGCGCGGGGCATGTCGACCCGACCCGGATGCTCAACCCCGGCCTGGTCTACGACTCCTCCGAGCAGGACTGGCTGGGTTACCTGGAGGGGCTGGGTTTCAAGACCGGCTCTGGGGTTGCCCCGATCCAAGGCAGTGACCTGAACTATCCGTCGATCGCCGTCGGCAAGCTCTTCGGTGCCCGGACCGTCACCCGTAAGGTCACCGCCGTCACCCCCGGCGTGTACCGCGCCAAGGTCGACCTGCCCGGGTTCAAGGTCAAGGTCAGCCCGTCGACCCTCAAGTTCAACAAGGCGGGGGAGACCAAGGAGTTCACCGTCTCTATCGCGCTCAATACGGCTTCGGTCGACGTGACGGCCACCGGGTCGCTGACCTGGACGGGCGGCGGGACCGCCGTACGCAGCCCGATCGTGGTGACCCCGCAGAGCGTGATCGCACCGACCCAGGTACTGGGTACCGGTGCGGCCGGCTCGGTGTCCTTCGAGGTGACCCCGGCACTCAAGAAGTTCCCGATCAACGCCCACGGGATGGCCTCCGGGCCGCTGATGCCGGGCGCGGTGGGCGTCGAAGACGTCTGGGGCAGTCAGTTCCCGGTCACCGTGCCCGCCGGCACCAAGGCGGTGGAGTTCTCCGCCCGGGCCGATGACCCGCAGGCAGAGCTTGGCGTGATCATCTTCCGGGAGACGAACGGGGCCCAGGAACTGGTTGACCTGTCGGACGGTCTGAGCGCAGACGAGAGGTTCGCCTTCCCGAACCTGCAACCCGGTGCGTACGTCATGGTCGTCCTCGCCCTTGACGTTCTGCCGGGCACCACGAAGACGGCGTTCACCGCCCAGGTGAACATGGTCACCGGCAAGGGTGGTGTCGGCAATCTGGCGGTGTCCCCGAAGAACCCCAAGGTCACCCCGGGGACTCCGTTGACGGTCACGGCCAACTGGTCGGGTGTGCCCGCTGGGCGGCACACGGGCTACGTCGAGTACCCGAACGGGGCTGGCACGGTCATCAGCGTCAACTGATCTGATCGGCGTACGAAACAGCGGGGCCGGACAACGTCGTCCGACCCCGCTGTTTCGTGTCGAGATGTCAGCACCGTCGCTGACGCGAGCGGTGGGAGGGCCGAAAAACCGGTGGCGCGATGTGGTGGCTGGGATGTTGCCTGACCGCACTAGATCAATAGGGTGAGCTGGCTTTCCCATGTTTCTTATGGCATGTCGGCGTATCGGGGCGGGAGCGCGGGCCGGGGACGGCGCCATGCGAGGTAGGCCATGACGCCGAACACGATTACAAACAGCATCCCTCCCCCAGGGGTCAACCACTCGGAATTGTCGTTGGCCTCCCGCACCCTCAGGCAAGGGTTGGTTTTGGCGTAATGGATGCTGATGTGCTCGCCAATGCTCACCGCTCGGTTCGCGGCGTTTGCGACGTGCAGGCTGGCTTCACACACCTCACCACTTTTCGTGGAGAACTGGACCGTCAGGAAGGTCTTGGTCCCCATGTGTTCGACATGGACCACCTCGGCAGAGGTCAGGGAGCCTTGACGGTCGTCCGCCAGCGACCAGATGCTCATCGACGTATATGTGATCGAAAAGACCAGGGCGAAGGTCGAGAAGACCCGAAGGAAGGTACGCCCTGGCCGTCGACGGCGGTACATGGTCGGGATAGTAGGAGCGGCCAGCAAACTGGGCGTCTGCGGGCGGAGACCAAACGGCCCGGGTTGGGTGAGACCCGGGCCGCCTTTCAGCTTTCGATCACCAGCCCCGGGCTCGCCATTCGGGCAGCGCCGGCCGTTCGTTGCCGAGGGTGCTGTCCTTGCCGTGGCCCGGATAGAACCAGGTCTCGTCCGGCAGTCGGCCGAAGATCTTGTGCTCGACGCCGTCGATCAGCGGCGCGAACCGCTCCGGGTCCCGATCGGTGTTGCCGACTCCACCCGGGAAAAGGACATCCCCAGTAAAGACGTGCGGCGTACCCTCCGGGTCGCGGTAGACCAGGACGACGGAACCGGGAGTGTGCCCCACGATGTGGGTGACCTCCAGTTCGCAGTCGCCGAACCGGACCACGTCGCCGTCGGCGAGTGTCTCGGATGGGATCGGCAGACCGTCGGCGTCGTCGGCGTGCACCAGCGAACGGGCACCAGTGGCCGAGACGACATCGGCCAACGCCAGCCAATGGTCCGGATGCTGATGGGTGGTGACCACGGTGGACAGGCCAGCGTCCCCGATCAGTTCCAGCAGGCGGGGTGCCTCGTTGGCCGCGTCGATCAGCAACTGGTCGCCGGTCGACCGGCAACGCAGCAGGTAGGCATTGTTGTCCATCGGGCCGACCGACACCTTGGTGATGGTCAGGCCGCTCAGTTCACGTACGGCGGGGCCGCTGCCCGGGGGAATCTCTCCGGTATATGACATGCCATACCTCTACAGCCACTTCGGCGGGCTCGGCAACGGACCGGTGGGCGTGACGGTGAGACCATCGCCACTCGAACGGCCGATCAGCCAGCCGGCCAGTTCGTTGACCGGGCCGGTCACGGTCGGCGCGCCGTCCGGCTCGCCGATGGTCAACTGGTGGGCCGCGCCGTCGAGGGTGAGCACCAGCGGCGGTACGTCGGAACGCCCGGCGAGGTCGGTGACCACCTCGTGCAGCAGGCGGTGACCGCACGCCTCGGGCCAGTCCGTCGGGGCGTACCCGGCGGCCAGGTCGACGTGGTGCACCTCCACCTCGCGGAGTCGACTCCAGACCAGGGTGGCGGCCACCCTCGGCCCACCCCGGGCAATGACCGTCGCGGCCCACGCCTCCACCGGCATGGCGGCGGCCACCGCCGCGAACCGGGCGGCCGACTCCCGCAGGTCGTCCAGGTGGATCGCCAGGGTACGCCCCGAGCCCGCCTCGATGTCGGCCTCGCGATCAGCGGGGCTGGCGTACGCGGGAATGTCCTCGCCGGTACGCGCGGCGGTCAGCAGGTTGATCATCGCGTCGGCCTGCCGGGCGAGGTGAGCCAGTACGTGCCCACGGCTCCAGCCATCCAGCAGCGACGGGCCGGCGACCCCGGCCTCGTCGAGTGACGCCGCAGTCTGGATCAACCGTTCGGTGGCGAGGTCCACCTCGCCCATCAGAAGGAGTGGGTCTGCCGTCACGCCCTGACCCTAGCGGCCAGGTCGGCCCCGGTCGCGCCGGAAATGGCTTTCGGTAAATCCGGACCACCCCTACCGTCGAGGTCGACGCGTCACCCGGGTCCTGGAATGGAGGTGGAGATCATGCCGGTCATCGTGCGCGTGTTCCCCATCTCCGTCGACATCCACAGGGGTTGACATGCTGTTCGATCTCGCGTCCCTGGGCTGGGACGCTTCCCTCGCCGCCACCTGCCGCCGTCGCATCATGGCCGGCCATCGACCGGGCCGGGTGGTCCGGGTAGACCGGGGCATCTGCACCGTGCTGTGCGCCGATGGCACCGTTCGGGCCAGCCTCGGCGGTACGGTGCTGGCCGCCGCCTCCGTCGACCGGGTCAACCTGCCCTGTGCCGGGGACTGGGTGCTGGTCCGTACCTGGCCCGACGACCGGTGCACGGTGGAGGCGGTGCTGCCCCGGCGGACCGCCCTGATCCGGCGTACCGCCGACAAGGATTCGGTCGGGCAGGTGCTGGCGGCCAACCCGGACGCCGTGGCCGTAATCGAGCCGATGCACCCGGCTCCGGACATGGCCCGGGTGGAGCGGCTGCTTGCCCTCGCCTGGGAGTCCGGCGCGCAGCCGCTGGTAGTGCTGACCAAGAGCGACCTGGCTGCGGATCCGGCGACGGTGGCCGCTCAGGTGGCGGAGGTGGCACCCGGCGTCGAGGTGTTCCCGGTCAGCGCCGAGCAGGGGGACGGCTTGACGGCATTGCAGCCGTGGGTGGCCTCCGGTCGTACCCTGGCGCTGTTCGGGCCGTCCGGGGCGGGCAAGTCGACGCTGGTCAACGCGTTGGCCGGGGCCACGGTGATGACCACCCAGGGCATCCGCCGGGTGGACGGCAAGGGGCGGCACACCACCACCTACCGGGCACTCATCCCGATCCCGGGCGGCGGGGCGGTGCTGGACACCCCGGGCGTCCGAGCGGTCGGCCTGCTCGACACGGCCGACGGGCTGGAGCACACCTTCGCCGACGTCACCGAGTTGATCGCGGCCTGCCGGTTCACCGACTGCGCCCATGAGGGGGAGCCGGGGTGCGCGGTACGGGCCGCGCTGGAATCCGGTGACCTGACCTACCGGCGGTGGGAGAGCTGGCAGAAGCTTCAGCGGGAGGTGGCGTTCGAGACCCGGCGACGGGACGCCCGGCTGGCTGCCGTGCGGCGGACCGACTGGCGCCGGCTCCGCCGGGAGCGCCGCACCGCCCGCCCGTAAGGAAGGGCCCCTTCTTATCGCTTTCTGTATAGGAAGGGGCCCTTCCTAACACCTGCCAACTGGGCGCGATTCGTCGAGTCGGAATACTGTCGTACCCCCGGGCTAGAGTTGCCGATGCGTGCCTAGCGCACTGACAAAACCGGACAAAAACTCTCTTTATCCTCCCTGGAGTACGCGGACAGTGACCGATCGATTGATCATCCGTGGCGCACGCGAACACAACCTGCGTGACGTCAGCCTCGACCTGCCGCGGGACGCCCTGATCGTCTTCACCGGCCTCTCCGGGTCGGGCAAGTCCAGCCTCGCCTTCGACACGATTTTTGCTGAGGGGCAGCGGCGGTACGTCGAGTCGCTCTCCTCGTACGCCCGGCAGTTCCTCGGTCAGATGGACAAGCCGGACGTCGACTTCATCGAAGGGCTGAGCCCGGCCGTCTCGATCGACCAGAAGTCCACCTCCCGCAACCCGCGCTCGACCGTCGGCACCATCACCGAGGTCTACGACTACCTGCGTCTTCTCTTCGCCCGGGTCGGCGAGCCGCACTGCCCGGTCTGTGGCGAGCGGATCTCCCGGCAGAGCCCGCAGCAGATCGTCGACCGGGTGCTGTCCATGGCTGAGGGCACCCGGTTCATGGTGCTCGCCCCGGTGGTCCGGGGACGCAAGGGCGAATACGTCGACCTTTTCGCCGAGTTGCAGGCCAAGGGCTACGCCCGGGCCCGGGTCGACGGGGTGGTCCATCCGCTGACCGAGCCGCCGAAGCTCAAGAAGCAGGAGAAGCACACCATCGAGGTGGTGGTCGACCGGCTCGCCGTGAAGGCCAGCGCCAAGCAGCGACTCACCGACTCGATCGAGTCCGCGCTCGGCCTCTCCGGTGGGCTTGTCCTGCTCGACTTCGTCGACCTGGCCGAGGACGACCCTGACCGGGAACGCCGCTACTCCGAGCACCTGGCCTGCCCCAACGACCACCCGCTGGCGATCGAGGACCTCGAACCCCGAGTGTTCTCCTTCAACGCTCCCTATGGCGCCTGCCCGGAGTGCACCGGCCTGGGAATGAAGAAGGAGGTCGACCCGGAGCTGATCGTGCCGGACCCGGAGCGCACCCTCCGGGAAGGGGCGATCCAGCCGTGGGCCGGCGGGCAGACCCTCGAATACTTCCTGCATCTGCTGGAGGCGTTGGGCGAGGCGGAGCACTTCGACCTGGACACCCCGTGGCGCAAGCTGCCGGCCCGGGCGCAGAAGACGATCCTGCACGGCTCCGGCGACCAGGTGCACGTCCGCTACCGCAACAAGTACGGCCGCGAGCGCTCCTACTACACCGGCTTCGAGGGCGTGGTGCAGTGGATCGAACGCCGGCACAACGACACCGAGTCGGACTGGTCCCGGGAGAAGTACGAGGGCTACATGCGGGACGTACCGTGTGCCGCCTGTGGTGGGGCCCGACTCAAGCCGGAGGTGCTGGCGGTCACCCTCGCCGGCCGGAGCATCGCCGAGGTCTGCGCCCTCTCCGTGGGTGAGTGCGCGGAGCTGCTCGGCGGAATGACCCTGACCGACCGGCAGAAGATGATCGCCGAGCGGGTGCTCAAGGAGATCAACGCGCGGTTGCAGTTCCTGGTCGACGTGGGGTTGGACTACCTGTCGTTGGACCGACCGGCCGGCACCCTCTCCGGCGGCGAGGCGCAGCGCATCCGGCTGGCCACCCAGATCGGTTCCGGACTCGTCGGCGTGCTCTACGTCCTGGACGAGCCGTCGATCGGCCTGCACCAGCGGGACAACCAGCGGTTGATCGAGACACTGGTTCGGCTCCGGAACCTGGGCAACACCCTGATCGTCGTCGAGCACGACGAGGACACCATCCGGGTCGCCGACTGGATCGTCGACATCGGACCGGGGGCCGGCGAGCACGGCGGTCGGATCGTGCACAGCGGTCCGGTGGCCGAGCTGCTGGCCAGCGACGAGTCGGTGACCGGCGGGTACCTCTCCGGTCGTAGGTCGATCCCGACACCGAAGCAGCGCCGGCCGCAGACCCCGGGCCGGGAGCTGGTGGTGCACGGTGCCCGGGAGCACAACCTGCGGAACCTGACCGTGCCGTTCCCGCTGGGACAGTTCATCGCGGTTACCGGGGTCAGTGGTTCGGGCAAGTCGACCCTGGTCAATGACATTCTCTACACCGTACTGGCGAATCAGCTCAACCGGGCCCGGCTGGTGCCTGGCCGGCACACCCGGATCACCGGCCTCGATCAGGTGGACAAGGTGGTCGGCGTGGACCAGTCGCCGATCGGCCGGACCCCCCGTTCCAACCCGGCCACCTATACCGGGGTCTGGGACCACGTCCGCAAGCTCTTCGCGGAGACCGCCGAGGCGAAGGTCCGGGGGTACGGCCCCGGCCGGTTCTCGTTCAACGTCAAGGGTGGGCGCTGCGAGGCGTGCAGCGGCGACGGCACGATCAAGATCGAGATGAACTTCCTGCCCGACGTCTACGTACCGTGTGAGGTCTGCAAGGGAGCCCGCTACAACCGGGAGACCCTGGAGGTCCACTACAAGGGCAAGACGGTCTCCGACATCCTGGAGATGCCGATCGAGGAGGCGGCCGACTTCTTCTCCGCCATCCCGGCCATCCACCGGCACCTCAAGACCCTGGTCGACGTCGGGCTCGGCTACGTCCGCCTGGGCCAGCCGGCACCCACCCTCTCCGGCGGCGAGGCGCAACGCGTCAAGCTCGCCTCCGAGCTGCAGAAACGCTCGAGTGGTCGGACGGTGTACGTGCTCGACGAGCCGACCACCGGCCTGCACTTCGAGGACATCCGTAAGCTGCTCGGGGTGCTGGAGAGCCTGGTCGACAAGGGCAACACGATCATCGTCATCGAGCACAACCTGGACGTGATCAAGACCGCCGACTGGTTGATCGACATGGGACCGGAGGGTGGTCACCGGGGCGGTACGGTGTTGGCCACCGGCACGCCGGAGGAGTTGGCCGAGGTGCCGGAGAGCCACACGGGTCGGTTCCTGCGACCGGTGCTCGGCCTCGACGGTGAGCCGCAGGGGGCGACCGAGGCGACCGCCCGGGCGGCGAAGGCCAACGGCACCGCCACCGGAGGAAAGTCCCGAGCGAGCCGCAAAACCGCCGCCAAGGCGAGCGACAACGGATAGCTCTCCGAGGTACGCGGTCAGCCGATTCCACGCCAACCAGCCGATGGGGCTGAACTGGGTGATGGGCAACAAATCAGCTGACGGGCGGCTAACCGGTCAACAGACGATAAAGCCGTTGACGGGGCGATGAACCGATCGACGGGCAGTTGCGTGTCTACTGGCATGGCCGTCCACTCCGCCCTGGTCGCGGGCGGTCGGAAGCGTGGCAACCGAGAGGAAGGCAAGGCATGAGTGAGGAGCAGGCGGTGCCCGAGTCGGGTTCCCGTACGCGTCGTGCGCTGTTGGCGGGCGCGGGTGCGGTCGGTGTCGCGGCGGTCCTGGCCGGCTGCAGCAGCGACGATTCCGACGGGGACGCGGGACGTGAGGGTACGACCGGCAACGGGACCGGAGCGCCGACCACCGGTACCGACTCGGGCAATTCCGGCACCGACTCGGGCAGCTCCGGAGCGCTGGCCCGGACGAGCGACATCCCGGTCGGCGGCGGAAAGATCTTCGCCGAGCAGGGGGTGGTGATCACCCAGCCGACCGCCGGTGAGTTCAAGGGCTTCAGCGCGCTCTGCACCCACAAGGCGTGCCCGCTTACCAGCGTCGACAGCGGCATGATCAACTGCACCTGCCACGGCAGCAAGTTCTCCGTGGTCGACGGCTCGGCCAAGGTGAAGCCGGCCACCGAGCCACTGCCGGAGAAGCAAATCAAGGTCGAGGGCGACCAGATCCACCTGCTCTGACGGCGGTTACCGGCACTACCGGCACCACTACCATCGACGGCTGGCGCGGCACAGATCGCGCCAGCCGTCGCACTGGTAAGGCCCGTGGCGTGCCCGCCGTTGCGCTAGCGGATCTTGACAGAGGTACGGATTAGGCTTGCCGCTGTGGCTGATCCCTCGACCTACCGTCCGGCGCCCGGCACGATCCCCGAGGCGCCCGGGGTCTATCGCTTCCGTGACCCCACCGGTCGGGTGATCTACGTCGGTAAGGCCAAGAGCCTGCGCAGCCGACTCAACTCCTACTTCGGCGACATCTGGAACCTGCACCAGCGCACCCAACAGATGGTCACCACGGCGTCCTCCGTCGACTGGGTCACCGTCGGCACCGAGGTCGAGGCGCTTCAGCTCGAATACAACTGGATCAAGCAGTACGACCCCCGGTTCAACGTGCGCTATCGCGACGACAAGTCGTACCCCTATCTGGCGGTGACGCTCGACGAGGAGTTCCCCCGGCTACAGGTGATGCGGGGAGCCAAGCGCAAGGGGGTGCGCTACTTCGGGCCGTACTCGCATGCCTGGGCGATCCGGGAGACCCTGGACCTGCTGCTGCGGGTCTTTCCCGCGCGGACCTGTTCGGCCGGGGTCTTCAAACGGGCCGGTCAGGTCGGGCGTCCCTGCCTGCTGGGCGACATCGGCAAGTGCTCCGCACCCTGCGTGGGGCGGGTTTCCCCAGCCGAGCACCGGGACATCGTCGACGGCTTCTGCGACTTCATGGCCGGGCGTACCGACAGCATGGTCCGGCGGTTGGAACGCGAGATGACCGAGGCCAGCGAGCAGTTGGAGTTCGAGCGGGCCGCCCGACTGCGCGACGACATCGTCGCGCTGCGCCGGGCGATGGAGAAGCAGACCGTGGTGCTCGGCGACGGCACCGACGCCGACGTCGTCGCCTTCGCCGACGACCCGCTGGAGGCCGCCGTCCAGGTCTTCCACGTCCGCGACGGCCGGGTACGCGGCCAGCGCGGGTGGGTGGTGGAGAAGGTGGAGGATCTCAGCCCCGGCGACCTGGTGCGGCACTTCTGCACCCAGGTCTACGGCGGTGAGCACGGTGAGGCCGACGTACCCCGGGAACTGCTGGTGCCGGAACTACCCACCGACGCGGACGCGTTGACGGCCTGGCTGTCGGAGCATCGGGGCAGTCGGGTCACCCTCCGGGTGCCGCAGCGGGGCGACAAGAAGACGTTGCTGGAGACGGTCGCCCGCAACGCCGGCGAGGCGCTGACCCGGCACAAGCTGCGCCGGGCCGGTGATCTGACCACCCGGGGCAAGGCGCTCGACGAGATCGCCGAGGCGCTGGGGATGGACACCTCACCGCTGCGCATCGAATGCTACGACGTATCGCAGATCCAGGGCACCGACGTGGTGGCCAGCATGGTCGTCTTCGAGGACGGGCTGCCCCGCAAGAGCGAATACCGGCGGTTCGCGGTCCGCGGCGCTACCGACGACCTGTCGGCGATGTCCGAGGTGCTGCGTCGCCGGTTCGCTCGCTACCTCGACGTGGCGGCGAGTACGCAGGGCGAACCCGACGCGGCGGCGGTGGCGGGCAACTACTTCACCACCGAGGCCGGTGACCTCGGGGTCGACGGACCGAGTGAGACGGACGCGTCCGCGCTCGGCGACGGCGTGACCGATGACGCTGCGCTTGGAGACGGCGTGACCGATGACGCCCTGCTCGGCGACGAAGCGGCTGATGACGACGCGGTGGCCGAACCGGAACGGCCGGGCATCGACCCCACCACCGGGCGGCCACGCAAGTTCGCGTACCCGCCGCAGCTGGTGGTGGTCGACGGCGGCCAACCGCAGGTAGCCGCCGCCGCGGCTGTCCTGGCCGAGTTGGGCATCACCGACATCGCCCTGTGCGGGCTGGCCAAACGGCTGGAGGAGGTGTGGCTGCCCGGCGACGAGTTCCCGGTGATTCTGCCCCGTACCTCCGAGGGCCTCTACCTGCTGCAACGCATCCGGGACGAGGCACACCGGTTCGCCATCACCTTCCATCGTCAACGGCGGTCCAAGCGGATGACCACCTCCGGACTCGACAACGTCCCCGGTCTCGGCGAGGTACGTCGTAAGGCGCTGCTGCGGCACTTCGGCTCGGCCAAGCGCCTCGCAGCGGCGACCGTCGACGAGATCGTCGAGGTGCCCGGGATCGGTCGACGTACCGCCGAGACGATCGTCGCCGCGCTGCACAAGGACGAGTCACCCGCCGCATCCTGACGGTCGAGCAGCCGGTCCCGTCCTGCTCGCTGCCGGTACGGCGACGCCCGTCACCACGCAGCGGAGCAGCGGTGACGGTTGGTTGACGTCGTACCCCGCATGGTGCTCACAGCAGGTGCACAGGTCGGTGCCCTGCGAGAGTGGCCAAGCACCAGGGCTGGGGGATTTGATGAGTCGTCTGCTGATCGCTGGCAAGATCGTTCCCGGCGCGGAAGAGCGGATTGCGGAGATCTTCACCGAGTCGGACAGGTCGGAGCTGCCCGACATCACCGGCACCCGACATCGGTCGCTGTATCGCCTGGGCGACCTGTTCGTGCACCTGCTCGAACTGGACGGGGCCGGTCCGGGACTGGAGGCGGGCACCCGGCACCCGCTGTTCATCCAGATGCAGAAGGAGCTGTCGACCTGCACGTCGCCGTACCTGGCCACCTGGCGCTCGCCCCGGGACGCCATGATGACGTGCTTCTACCGTTGGGACGCGCCGATACCCGCGTCGGGGAGCCCAGAGTGACCACATCCACCGAACCGGTCGACGTCATCGTCATCGGTGCCGGCACCGGTGGCATGTGCCTGGCGCACGGTCTCAAACGGGCCGGCATCGGGGTCGCGGTCTACGAGCGGTACCGGACCCGGCGCGACGGATTGCACGGTTACCGCCTCGGCATCGGTCCCACCGGGACTCGGGCCCTGAAGGAGTGCCTGCCGCCGGAGCTTTTCTCGACCTTCCTGGCCACCTGTGCCCGGTCACCGAAATACTTCAACGTCCTGACCGAGAAACTGGGGCAGACGGCGTCCTTCGAGTTGTTGCCGGACACCGACCCGATGAACAGCGACCACGCGGTCTCCCGGATGACCCTCCGACAGGTTCTACTCACCGGACTCGACGATGTGGTGCATTTCGACAAGACCTGCACCCACTACGAACAGCACGACAACGACACGGTCACCGCCTATTTCGCCGACGGCACCTCGGCCACCGGGAGACTGCTGGTGGCGGCGGACGGGACGCACTCGGTGATTCGCCGGCAGTACCTGCCGCACGCCCGGATCAACGACGCCGGGAGCATCAACATCGCCATCAAGATCCCATTGACTCCCCAGACCGAGGCGCTGCTGACCGAACAGGTGCGGGAAGGCATCTCACTGATTTTCGGTGCCGGTGGGCTGATGGGCGTCCTGCACGTCATGCGCTTCGACTGGGCCCGGCTCGGCACCGTACCCCAGGTTGGGATCGGGGGCACCGATCCGGCGCTGGTCGCGGAGAGCCCCGGTCTCCTGTACGACAACACGCGTGACTACATCAACCTCATCATCTGGAGTGCCCACCGTCGTTTCCCGGCGGACATCATGTCCCGGCGTGGCATGGACCTGGTCCAGGTCGCTCAGGACCTGACCAGGAACTGGCACCCCAATCTGCGGGAACTGTTGGCCCAGTGTGATCCGGGCAGCTGCATACCGGTCAAGGTCGCCACCTCCGAGCCGGTCGAGCCGTGGAAGTCGACGAACGTCACCCTGATCGGCGACGCCATCCACACCATGACCCCCGGCCGGGGGGTTGGTGCCAACACCGCCCTCCGCGACGCCGCGCTGCTCTGCCGGCAACTCACTGCCGTGAGCTGCGGGGACAAAACGCTTCACCAGGCCATCGCCGGCTACGAGGCGGAGATGATCCCGTACGGCTTCGCCCGGGTAAGCGACTCACTGGCCAACAATGGCACCAGCGGGGACGATCCGCTCTATCGGCCGATCATCGGACGGTTCGTGCTGCTAGCCGCGCGCAGCTACTTCGGCCTCACCAGCCGGGTTCCACCACTGCGACGTAAGTTCCTCAACGAGATATACGCCCGGCGAGGTGCCGAGATCTAACGCCGATGTGACCGCTGGGCATCCAGGCGAGCCAGATCGTTTTTGCGGCGTTAGGTGAACTTCGTGGCGTGTTGTCCGGATCGCTTTGCGTAGGTGGTGTGACGGGGCCGCGTCGGGCGGAATGCGGTGCGGCCCCCAGCGGTTATACCCACGTACGACCGAGTAGCTAGCGCGATCACGCGCCACACCCGGTGGCCCCCGGAATGCCTGGCCCCCGTAGGTCGTTACACATCGCGTACGCCCGAGCACCAACGGTCCGGGCGTTTCTCTTTTCCCCCCGAAGCGCTCCAACACCCCCTGGAGCGTTCACCCCCGGAATGGAAGGTAACCATCGTGAACACCAAGTTCAGCCGATGGCTCCCGGCCATCACAGAGACTTCCGTTGTTCGTAGGACCGCCCTGGGTATCGCCGGACTGGCTGTTGCCGGTGGCACGATCGCCGGTACCGCTGTGGCCGCCCAGACCGTTTCGACCGAGTCCAAGCCCGCCGTCGGTGTGGTGCAGGCTGACAAGCCTGCCATGGACAAGCTGATCCCGCACGGTGTGCAGGGTGAGCAGTCGCGGATCCCGCTGAACGCCGAGCAGACCAGCAACGTCAAGGAGATCATCAAGGCTACGAAGAAGGCTGGTATGGACGAGCGGGCTGCTGTGGTGGCCATCGCGACGAGCCTGCAGGAGTCGAAGTTGGAGAATCTGGGTCATCTGGGTGCTCGCAACGATCATGACTCGCAGGGTCTGTTCCAGCAGCGTCCGTCTTCGGGTTGGGGTTCGGTGGAGCAGATCACTGATCCGGAGTACTCGACGACTGCGTTCCTGAAGGGTCTGAAGCAGGTCGACGGTTGGCAGGAGATGCCGTTGACGCAGGCCGCGCAGAAGGTTCAGGTGTCGGCGTACCCGTTCCACTATGCGCAGTGGGAGACCCAGGCTGCTGACCTGGTCGCCGAGCACTGGAACAACAGCTGACAGCAGGAACAACTGAACTCGCAGCGGGCTCCCGGCCGGACGGAATCCGGTCGGGAGCCCGTTTTGCTCTGCGCCCGCAGCCTGGGTGACGCGCGCGGTCTGGGTGTTAGGAAGGGCCCCTTCCTATGCAAAAAGCGATAAGAAGGGGCCCTTCCTTCTTGCCGGTAGTCGTTACGATCTTGTCGTGTCTAGTGGATCAATGCCGTCAGGGCCTGCATCGGCACCCGTCTGGCAGCCGACCGAGTCAACGGTTCGAGTAGCGGGGAGTTGGTCGGCTACTCGCTCGCTCGGGATGACGCTGCTGGTTGCGGTGCTCGGGTTGGCCGTCATCGGGCTCAACACCGTCATCGCCTATGCCGCGATCGCCTGGCCTGCGGTCCCGATCGCCACCGGGATTGTTCTCTGTCTTGGCTTCTCGATGGCTGTCTACCTGCTGCATCGGGCCAACTGGTTGGCCATCCTGTCGATGGTGTGGGCCCTGATTGTCCTGGTGGGGTCGGTGCAGCTTGCTCCCGAGGCGGTGTTGGAGAGGCGTGGCATCCGCCAAGAGGTGGCCATCGTCGATGTGGAAGTCAATGGGAAGCGGCATGCGTTCAACCTTCAGGGCAGCGCCGGGCCACTCGATGAACAGCTGATCTATCAGGGCAGTTCTCCCGGCTACCGGGTCGGGGACAAGCTGACCGTGGTTGTTGACCCGGACGGGGTGGTCGAGCTTGAGGACGCCGACGATGTCGATTCTGCGGGCAAGCTGGGGATGCTTGTCATGGGCGGCATCGGCTGGAGCCTCATCGCATTGCTGGCCGGGTGGCGTGGGCACGTCCGCCGCAAGAAAGGACGGTACGCCCTGTCGATCTAGGCGATTTTCTTGGTCAGCGTGGCCAGTCGGCTAGTTGCTGACGAAGGAGGCGTACCTGCGGGACGGTCAGCCCGTAGCGGGCGAACCGTTGATCAGGAAGCCGATCGAGATAGCGGCCGACGTCGCGGATGTCGTCCAGTTCGAGAGCCGGATCGATTCGGTGAGCGAGTTCGATGAGGCGCTCGACCGAGTACCGGTCCAACACGGCCGCGACGTCGATGTAGTCGCGTGCCTCGCGACGGCTGATCAGCGCGGCGGTCTTACTGGCCACCAGATCCTCGACGTGCATGACCGGACCGAGGTCCATGACGACCGGGCTGCGGTGTCGGTCGAGGCGGCCCAGGGTGAGTCGAAGCTGCCGACCGTCCCGGGCAACGATGAAGTCCTTCATGTCGAGTTCGAAACCGGCGAAGAGCCCGGCCAGGTCCGTGTCGGGTTCCTCGTCGAACACCTCGAACCCGGCCGACTCGAGCGCGAGTCGTACCTCTGCGGTCGCCGCTGCCGCTGCTCCATCCACGTCGGCGAACAGGTCGACGTCCTCGGTCGGGCGGGACACCAGGCCGTGTGCCACCCACGCCACCCCGCCGCCGAGTACGAACCGGTACTTGTCGGCGACGGAGAGCGCGATGCGGGCGATCTCTCGATAGAAGCCGTTGACGTGGGTGGTGGTCATGCCGCCTGACGCAGCGTGGGGTGCCGGCTTTCCCAGGCCCGCCGGACACCGTGCGGCAGGTTGAGGTCCGGCCATACCCGCCGCAGGATGGCACCGTTGATGAGTTGCCGCAGGTCTGCGCAGCGGGTGGTCTCTCGCAGTACGTTCTCGTACATCCACAGCAACTGGTCCGGGTCGGCCAGGTCAAAGGTGCGGTCCGGGCTCCACATCAGCCGTAACGGCAGTTCCACCACGCCCTGAGTCGGCCCGGCTAGCTCGCCAACCGTCGGGGTCACGACGGCCGGGCGTCCCGGGCGGGCCAGGTAGGTGACGCTGGCCAGGGTGGTGGTGTTGCCCCGCATGGCCTCAGGGTAGCCCGAACAGCGGCCTTCGGGTACGTCCCTAGCCGGCTACGCCGTGTGATTTGCGGTAGTTCTTTCCCTGGTCGTGCCCATTGGGCGCTTTGCCGAGCCTACCTGTCGGCCGACGCGTGCCAGCCCGAGAAGCCGTGCCACGAGTACGGCGATGCAGCCCACCATCGCGGTGCCGAGCAACACCATGAACGTCGGGTAGAGGTACGTCACCTGGATCCAGGCGACGTCCCGCCCCCGGTAGAGCACGCTGACCACTCGGTGGATCGAGCTGAAGAGCAGAAGCGGCAAGAGGAACGGCACCAACCGTGCCACCGTCCAGAGCCATGCCCTTCGGCCAGCGGCCCAGCGGCGTGCGCGAAGCACCCCCCAGCCAGCGAGTAGCGCGGTGACGATGGCGAGTGCCAGCAGCACTCCGTCGATGACCACTCCGTCGATGACCAAGAGCGGCGTACCGGTCGAGGGAACCGGCGTGCCCTCCAGCAGCGCGATGATGCGCTCGATGAGTGCCGAGGCGTCGCCGTGGGTCAGTCCGGTGTTTGCCATGACCGCGATGCCATAGCCGGATGCCGGCAGCAGCGCCTGGTACGCCGTCGCGGTGAACAGGTCGCCGCTGTGTTCGATCATCGGTGCTCCGGACGCGCTCGTTTCGATCGACCAGCCCAGGGCGTAGGACCCCGAGACCACGGAGGGAGTGTGCAGCGTGGTGAGACCGGCGGGGGAAATGATCGCCGTTCCGTTCCGGCCGCGTCCCTGGTTGCCGTGCGCGATCAGCCACGCCGCCATGTCGTACGCGGAACTGAGCACCCCGCCTGAGCCGTTGCCGAAGGCCGGCGGCTCGGGTACGGCAACGGCCATACCGAGGATCATCAGGTGACCCCGCGCACTTGGCGGCAGGTCACTCGCCACGTTGGCGGTGCGACTGTCGGCCATGCCGAGTGGGCCGAACACATGCTGTCGTAGGTAGTCGTCGAAGGGGCGACCGCTGACCACCTCGACCAACCGGGCTGCCACCTGGAAGTTTGGGTTGTGGTACTCCCACCTCGTGCCGGGGTCGGCGGCCAACCGGGCGGTACGCATCGTCGCCACGGCCTCCTGCAACGATCTCGGTACCGGCCGTCGACTGAAGGAGTGGTACGTCGTGTCCGACATGCCGGAGGTCTGATTCAGCAGCTGTCGTACGGTGATCTTGGTTGCCCGGGGGTCAGCCATCGTGAATTCCGGCAGATAGCTGTGGACCGGCTTGTCGAGTTCCACCCGACCGGCCTCCACCAACTGCATCACAGCCAGCGCGGTGAACGACTTGCTCACCGATGCCACCGCCATCGGGCTGTGCGCCGTGATCGGATCACCATTCGGGCTGTGGCCGTACCCGGCGGTGTGCACCACCTCGTTTCCCCGAGTGACCGCTACTGCGGCCCCCGGCAGCCCGGTGGCGTCGCGGTACTCCCGTACGACGGTATCGATGGCCGAGGCGTCGACGCTGGCCGGCGGACCGGGCGGAGGCGTCGGAGTAGGTGATGCGGCGAGCGTCACCGCGCCAGCCAGGACGAGTATTCGCGTGATCATGGCGGAAGTCTCGGCTGGTCGGAGGGTTCGCACATCGGATCGCGGTCCGAATCCGAGATCGGACCGTGGTCCGATGCCTGACCAGCGTCTGATGGATACGGTGTCCGCGTGGTCAACTCGGGACGGCTCGGGCTGCGGCAGCTGATGGCGCTCGACGCGCTGGTGGGAGCTGCTCTTGTCCTCTTCACGGCCGTCCGGACGCCTGGTGCCCCCGCGCTGGTGTGGGGCCTCGCCGCTCTGTTCTGCCTGCCGCTCACGGTACGCAGGCACTGGCCGGTGCAGGTGCTCACCGTGGTGACGATGGCCGGGACGATGGCGATCGCCGTTGGGATCGCCGGTGATGCCGTGGTGCTGGCTATTGCGTACGCGATCTATGTGGTCGCGCTCTCCGTCGTCCAACGGCAGAGCCGGTTTACGCTCGTGGGGGTGCTGGCCGCGGTCACGGCCGGAGGCCTGGTGAGCATCACGGTCCCCGGGCTTCCGATCATCGCACCCCAGCCGGGGGAGGAGTCGTTCACGACGACTCCGGTGCCGGTCCTGCTCTACTCCGCGACCATCATCGCCGGCTCGTGGGCGCTCGCCCGCGCGGTACGGGCACGCCGCCAGCAGGTTGCCCAACTCGCCGAGCTGCGTGCCGACCAAGCGGTGGCCGAGGAACGGCTACGCATCGCCCGGGACATTCACGACGTGGTCGGGCACAACCTCAGCCTGATCGCGATGAAGGCGGCGGTCGCCAACCACCTCGCGGACAGCCACCCCGACCAGGGACGCGCTGCACTCCGTACGATCGAGCGGGTCAGCCGTAGTGCTCTTGACGACGTCCGAGTCGTGCTCGGTGCACTACGCGATCCGGCCGACACCGCACCGAGCTTCACCGAACTCGACCGGCTGGTCGAGGACATCCGCACTACCGGTATCACCGTCGACGTCGAGCGAGCGGCGGATCTGTCACCGGTGCCGGCAGTTGTGCAGGCTTCGGCGTACCGCATCGTGCAGGAGGCGCTCACCAACGTGCTGCGCCACGCCGGCCCGACCCACTGCCAGCTCACCGTCACTGTCGAGCCCGGGGTGCTGAGCATTGCCGTCGTCGATGACGGAACGGTCGGGCGTTCCGACGGCCCGCGCGGGCACGGGGTACGAGGGATGCGGGAACGGGCGGCGATGCATGGCGGCACCCTCAAGGCTGGCTTCGAGTCTGGCGGCGGGTACGCGGTCCGCGCCCAGCTGCCGTTCAGCCCGATGGCGCCGGACGATGAGTGAGCCGATACGCGTGCTCCTAGCCGACGACGAGGTACTGCTGCGCGGCACTCTTCGCCTGTTGATCGAGGCCACCCCCGGGATGACCGTGGTGGCCGAGGCGGGGACCGGCGACGACACCGTTGAACTCGCCAGAGCGCAGAAGCCCGACGTCGTCCTGATGGACATCAGGATGCCGGGGATGGACGGCATCGCCGCCACCGAGCAGGTCACCGCGCTTGAGAACGCACCCCGGGTGCTCGTCCTCACCACATTCGACCTTGACGAGTACGTCTATCGGGCGCTGCATGCCGGGGCCAGCGGTTTCCTGCTCAAGGACACCCCACCCGTACGACTGCTTGACGCGATCAGGGTGGTGGCCGCAGGCGAAGCGTTGCTCGCCCCGAGCGTGACCCGTTGGCTCATCGACGAGTTCACTCGGATGCCGCAGGCGCGCCGGGTGCCGGGTCGGCTCGACGGGGTGACCCACCGGGAACGGGAAGTGCTCACCTTGATCACGCGTGGGTTGTCGAACACCGAGATCGAGCGGTACCTGCACTTGAGTCGGGGCACCGTCAAGACGCATATCGGTCGACTCATGACGAAGCTGGCCGCCCGTGACCGGGCGCAACTGGTGATCGCGGGCTATGAGTCGGGGCTTGCCGACTGGGGCGACCGCGGCGTCTGACAGACGGTGGGGAGATCGCCCTGAATGGGCGGATCACGCCGAACGTCCGGCTGGTCGACCGGCGCCGGTACAAGGGCTCGGAGCTTATGGGGGTTTGTGAGTGTTTTGTGCGCTTATTCGCCCATGATCAACTGGTGGTGGGTGGGCTGGCGTGGAATGCCGGCGGCCGGCGGGTGGTTATATCTCGCGTACGACCGAGTAGCGCTGTCTTCTTGGCGGTGCGAGCGCGGCCATCTGTTCGGGTGGCGTGCGGGTTCGTCTTCGAGATGGGCCCGGGGTCGCTGGAATGTTGGCGGCGGGTTGGTCGTTGTATCTTGTCTACGCCCCCGCCCTGGGATCTTGGGGTTGGGTGTGGCGTTCTGATTCTTTCCCCCTTGTCTTTCAGGTGAGCGTGGCGCGCTTTTGTGTGTGTGCCTGCTGCCTGGCGTCTCCTGTACCCCCGGGAGGCGTTCCTTTCCCCCGGTATTGGAGCTTTGGTCATGAATACGATTCTGCGTAAGAGTGTGCTTGCTGCTGCTGGTCTTGCTTTTACTGGTGGTGTGTTCGCTGGTCCGGCGTTGGCCGATCAGACGGTTGCGGCGTCGCCGAAGCTGGCTGGTGTGGCCGTGCAGGCTGACAAGCCTGCCATGGACAAGCTGATCCCGCACGGTGTGCAGGGTGAGCAGTCGCGGATTCCGCTGAACGCCGAGCAGACCAGCAATGTGAAGGCGATCATCGCGGCTACGAAGAAGGCTGGTATGGACGAGCGGGCTGCTGTGGTGGCCATCGCGACGAGCCTGCAGGAGTCGAAGTTGGAGAATCTGGGTCATCTGGGTGACCGGAATGATCATGATTCGCAGGGTCTGTTCCAGCAGCGTCCGTCTTCGGGTTGGGGTTCGGTGGAGCAGATCACTGATCCTGAGTACTCGACGATGGCGTTCCTGAAGGGTCTGAAGCAGGTCGACGGTTGGGAGAAGATGCCGTTGACGCAGGCCGCGCAGAAGGTTCAGGTGTCGGCGTACCCGTTCCACTATGCGCAGTGGGAGAGCCAGGCTGCTGACCTGGTCGCCGAGCACTGGAACAACAGCTGACGTACGGCTTACATATCGTGTGAAAGGCCGGTGGCCGGCCCCCGAAACCCATGGGGGCCGGCCACCGGCCTTTTTCGTGCAAGTCGTGCGCGTACCGGTCGACGGTAGGCCGGGGTGGCCGGCCGGGGCGGTGCCTCGTTGAACCGGGTACCAGCGAAGTCCGGGTCGGTGACGACCCCGAGAGCAACCTTGGGGAGGGGGATGCGCCGGCAACCGTTGCGCCCGGCGTTGTGGCGGCCACCGGGTTGGGCCGCCGCCTCGGGCATGGCGTTCTGCGTTCTCGCCGGGCTGGTTGCCACCGGTCACACCGAGTTGATCGCGGCCGACGCGGCGCTCAGCGCCGCTGCATACGATTTCGGGGAACGACACCCGACCGTTCGTGCCGCCGCCGCGCGACTGACCCACCTGGGGCATGGCGCCGTCGTGCTGGCCTTGGTCAGCGGCGCGGCCGGGACCCTTCCGCGACACCGACGAAGGCGAGCCCTGGCCTTCGCCACCACGGCCTTCGCCGCCGGCGGGTTGCTGCGAGGTGCCGTGCGAGCCTGGACCGCCCGGGTACGTCCGGTCCGGCCGGGACCACCTGTCGCCGGGTACGCCTTTCCCTCCGGGCACGCCAGCCGGGCGGCGACGGCAGCTCTCGTTGTGGCGTTCCTGCGCTGGCCGGAGCTGTCCCCGGCGGGTCGGGCCGTCCTGCTCACCGCGCTCGCCGGCTGGCCGTTGACCGTCGGTGCCAGCCGGGTGGTGCTGGCCGCACACTGGCCCAGTGATGTGCTCGCCGGTTGGTTGGTGGCGCTGACCGCCGCCCCCGTTGCCGCCAGCCTGACCGGATCGCTCCCCCCGGCCTAGGCTTCGACGTCACGATCCCCTGCGTCGTACGAGCGTCGGGCAGCGTCGATCGCGTCGATGTGTTGCTCGGCCCAGAGCGTCACGACGTGCAGCACGGGCAGCAGACTCTCCCCGAGCGGCGTGAGCCGGTAGTCGACGCGGGCGGGCACCGCGGCGACTACGGACCTCGACACCAGTCCGTCACGTTCGAGCCCTCGGAGGGTCTCGGTCAGCATCTTTGGGGTGACCCCGGCGATGGTGCGTGCGAGATCGCCGTAGCGGCGTGGCCCGTCGGCGAGTTCCTTCAGCACGAGGCTGACCCACTTGCTGCCGATACGGTCGAGTAGCCGGTGCGTCGGGCAGTGGGCGAGGCGGGCAAGGTACGCAACCCCGGCCTGCTTACGTCGGTGAGCAGCGGTATGAGTCACCATGGCATCCCCCGCGTGCGTTGGGCACCTTCAAGTGCGTACTGCCTGATCATCGGTAGCGACCCTAGCGTTGCCCGAGGCGGCCCCACCAGCCGTTCGAGCGCGTCAACCCAGGGAGCTCCCTCATGACCACCGTTGCAGTACTCGGAACCGGGAACGTCGCTGAGGCGTTGTCCGGCAAGCTGTCCGATGCGGGATACCGCGTCGTCGTGGGATCGCGAGAACCGGTGGCCGCGACCCGGAAGGACTGGGTGGGCGCGTCCGGTGCGCGGATTTCCGTCACCGCCCTGTCTGAGGCGGCCCGAGCGGGCGACATCGTGGTCAATGGCCTACCCGGTGCCGTGTCAGTCGAGGTGCTCCGAGAGTTGGGCCCGGTGCTCACCGGCAAGGTACTCGTCGACATCGCCAACGCCGTCACCTCGGGTCCGGACGGATTTGCCGAATCACTGTGCTATCCCGTCAGCAGCTTGGCCGAGCAGATCCAACACGCGTTGCCCGGCGTGAAGGTGGTCAAGACCCTGAACACCGTGGGGCCGGCGTCCCTGATGGTCGACCCCACGAGCCTGCCGACACCGCTGTCGGCGTTCCTGTCCGGCAATGACGTCGACGCCAAGGGCGTGGTCGCGGATCTGCTCGTCGACCTGGGCTGGCCACGAGGGTGGATCATCGATCTCGGTGACGTGACAACGGCGAGGTGGCCGGAGAGTTTCATCCTGCTGGTCCGTCCCCTGGTCGCCGCTCTCGGGCCGGTTCCGTTCGGCCTTACCATCGCGCGATGAATGAGGGGGCGCAGCCAACCTGGTGAGGGCACGCAGCAGGTCGGAGCGCTCCAACTCCGTCCGCGCCTGCTGCGTGGTCTGCCAGAGCAAACGGTGCCGACCGAGAGCTAATCGGCTCGCCGATCCGTGCTCCGGACACCTACCATCGGCAGGCATGGGGGAGACGATCGGCGACTGGGCGTACGGGGTCAGCCGGGTCGCGGTGATGACCGGGGCCGGGATCTCCACCGACTCGGGAATCCCCGACTACCGTGGCCCGGACGGGGTGTGGACCCGTGATCCATCCGCCGTCGAGGTCTTCACCTATCCCCACTTCATGGCCGATCGGGCGGTCCGGGTCCGGTTCTGGCGGCGCTATCTGCACCACGCCGCCTGGCAGGCCGAGCCAAACGTCGCGCATCGGGTGCTGGCGGAGTTGGAGCGCTCCGACCTAGCGGTACGGATCGTGACCCAGAACATCGACGGGTTGCATCAGAAGGCGGGCAGCGCCGCGCGTAAGGTGCTCGAACTGCACGGCAGCATGCGTACCGTGGTCTGCACCAGCTGCCAGGCGCGGACGCCGGCGGCGGAGACGTTGGCCCGGGTCGCCGAGGGTACGGACGACCCGGCCTGTACGTCCTGCGGTGGCATCCTCAAGCTCGGGGTCGTGATGTTCGGCGAACGTCTCGATACCGGGATCCTGGATCATGCGCAGCGAATCGCCGTGGCGAGCCAGCTCCTGCTCGTGGTGGGTAGTTCCCTCCAAGTGGAGCCGGCGGCGTCGCTGTGCGCGGTCGCGGTCGACGCGGGTGCCCGGTTGGTGATCGTCAACCGTGACCCGACGCCGTACGACTATCTGGCCGTCGAAGTGATTCGCGAGCCGATCGGGACCGCCCTGCCCCGGATCGTCGCCGCTCTGGCCGGCGTCACGACTTCCCTCCAAGCTCCCGGACCTTAGCCAGAGCGTCCTGTATGGACGAATACTCGCCCTGGTACGCCCCATTGAGATAGACCTTGTACACCGAGCCGGTATAACCGCGCTCGGATTCGATGGTGACCTGCCCCCCGTTGTCGGTGCGGGCGGACTTGACCAGCATCAGACTTCCTCTCTCCCCGAAGACGAATGTCGTGCCGTGTGGCCCGACCCTACTCCCCGGTAGAGGCATAGATCGACCCGAGAAAATGCCTTCTCGTCCGGCAGTGGGATCGTCGATGAGCCCGACAGTCGAAGCCTTTTTCACTATCGTCAGGTGGGTCGGGGCTGGTCGCTGCCGGGAGGAGGTGCCGCGTGGGCGTCCGTACCTGGATCGAGGGCTGGCCGGTCTACCGTCAGCTGACCGGCACCGACCCGCTCGGGCTCGGCGCGGCGGCCAAGTCCGCGCGTTCGGCGGCGCTGACCCCCCGTACCGAGACCGCCGATTCGATGGCCCGCTCGGTCTGCCCGTACTGCGCCGTCGGCTGCGGGCAGCGGGTCTACGTCACCGACGGCAAGGTCACCCAGATCGAGGGCGACCCGGACAGCCCGATCTCCCGGGGTCGGCTCTGCCCGAAGGGCTCGGCCAGCAAGAACCTGGTCACCAGCGAACTGCGTCAGCAGAAGGTGCGTTACCGCCGGCCATACGGCACGCAGTGGGAGGATCTTGATCTCGCCACCGCCATGGACATGATCGCCGACCGGATCATCGCCGCTCGTGACGAGACCTGGGAGGAGACTGACGAGACGGGCTGCCCGTTGCGCCGTACCCGGGGCATCGCCAGTCTTGGCGGCGCGACGCTGGACAACGAGGAGAACTACCTCATCAAGAAGTTGTTCACCGCGTTGGGCGCGATCCAGATCGAGAATCAGGCCCGCATTTGACACTCCGCCACCGTCCCCGGTCTGGGGACCAGTTTCGGTCGTGGCGGCGCCACCGGGTTCCAGCAGGACCTGGTCAACGCTGACTGCATCATCATCCAGGGCTCCAACATGGCCGAGTGCCACCCGGTGGGGTTCCAGTGGGTGATGGCTGCCAAGGAGCGTGGGGCCAGGGTCATCCACGTCGATCCGAGGTTCACCCGGACCAGCGCGATGGCCGACACCCACGTGCCGATCCGGGCCGGCACCGACATCGCCTTCCTGGGCGGCATCGTCCGGTACATCCTCGACAACGAACTGGACTTCCGGGAGTACGTGCTGGCGTACACCAACGCGGCGACCATTGTCAGCGAGGCCTACCGGGACGCCGACGACCTGGACGGACTCTTCTCCGGCTACCAGCCGGAGACGGCCAGCTACGACCAGACGACCTGGCAGTACCACGGCCAGGAACGGGACGGCGGGGGCGGTGACACCGCCACGCAGCGGGAGACCGGTGCCGGCCTGGAACACGAGTCGCATGGCGTCCCGGTCGGAGGCGACACCGAGCGGGACGAGACGTTGCGGCACCCGCGCTGCGTCTACCAGATTCTCAAACGGCACTACGCCCGCTATACCCCCGAGATGGTCGAGCGGGTCTGCGGCGTGCCCCGGGACCTGTTCGAGGAGGTGGCTCGGGCCTGGACGGCCAACTCCGGCCGGGAGCGCACCACCGCGCTGGTCTACTCGGTGGGCTGGACGCAGCACACCGTCGGAGTGCAGTACATCCGTACCGGGGCGATCATTCAGCTGCTGTTGGGCAACATCGGTCGCCCGGGCGGTGGTGTGCTCGCGCTGCGGGGACACGCCAGCATCCAGGGCTCCACCGACATCCCGACCCTGTTCAACCTGCTGCCCGGCTACCTGCCGATGCCACAGCACACCACCCATTCGACCTTCGCGAAATGGGTCGACACCATGCGGCATCCGCAGCAGCAGGGCTTCTGGGGCGACGCGGACCGGTTCGCGGCGAGCCTGCTCAAGGCGTACTGGGGTGAGGCGGCCACCCCGGACAACGACTTCTGCTTCGACTACCTGCCCAGGATCAGCGGTGACCACGGCACCTACCAGCAGGTCCTCGACATGATCGACGGCAAGATCAAGGGCTACTTCCTGCTCGGGCAGAACCCGGCCGTCGGCTCCGCGAACGGCCGCGCCCAGCGGTTGGGCATGGCCAACCTGGACTGGCTCGTCGTCCGGGACCTCTTCATGATCGAAAGCGCCACCTTCTGGCAGGAGGGGCCGGAGGTCGAAACCGGCGAGATCGTGCCGGAACAGTGTCGTACCGAGGTGTTCTTCCTGCCCGCCGCCTCACACGTCGAGAAGGAGGGCACCTTCACCCAGACCCAGCGGCTGCTGCAGTGGCGGGAAAAGGCCGTCGAGCCGCCCGGCGACTGCCGCTCCGAACTGTGGTTCTTCTACCACCTCGGGCGGATCATCCGGGAGAAACTCGCCCACGCCAACCGGGACCGCGACCGGCCGTTGCTCGACCTCAACTGGAACTACCCCACGCACGGTCCGTACGCGGAGCCGAGCGCCGAGGCGGTGCTCTACGAGATCAACGGGTACGACGTGACCACCGGCCGGCCGCTGGCCTCGTACACGGAGATGAAGGCCGACGGGTCCACCGCCGGCGGCTGCTGGATCTACTCCGGGGTGTACGCCGACGGGGTCAACCAGGCCGCCCGCCGCAAACCCGGCCAGGAACAGAGCTGGGTGGCTCCCGAGTGGGGCTGGGCCTGGCCGGCCAACCGCCGCACCCTCTACAACCGTGCCTCGGCCGACCCGGAGGGGCGGCCGTGGAGCGAACGCAAGGCGTACGTCTGGTGGGATCCAGAGGCTGGCGAGTGGGTCGGCCACGACGTGCCGGACTTCGAGAAGACCAAACCGCCGTCGTACCGCCCGCCGCCCGGGGCCACCGGAGTCGCCGGGATCAGTGGGGCCGATTCGTTCATCATGCAGGGCGACGGGAAGGGCTGGCTGTACGCGCCGGCCGGCACCCTCGACGGTCCGTTGCCCACCCACTACGAGCCGGCCGAGTCGCCGATCCGTAACCCGCTCTACGGCCAGCAGGCCAACCCGACCCGAAAGGTGTACGACCGGCCGGAGAACCCGACCAACCCGAGCCCGCCCCAACCACACTGCGACGTCTTCCCGTACGTCTTCACTGTCAGCCGACTCACCGAGCACCACACCGCCGGGGGCATGAGCCGCAACGTCAAGTACCTGGCCGAGTTGCAACCGGAGATGTTCCTGGAGGTCTCCCCGGAGTTGGCCGCCGAGCGCGGGCTGACCCACCTCGGCTGGGCCCACGTGATCACCACCCGGGCAGTTGTCGAGGCCCGGGTCCTGGTCACCGGCCGGGTCGCCCCACTGCGAATCGACGGGAGGACCGTCCACCAGATCTGGCTGCCGTACCACTGGGGGGACCAGGGCTTGAGCCGGGGAGATTCGGCCAACGACCTGTTCGGGATCGTCCTCGACCCTAACGTACTGATCCAGGAGAGCAAGGTCGGCACCTGCGACCTGCGAACCGGCCGCCGACCCAGGGGAGCGGCACTGCGGGAACTGGTCGACGACTACCGACGACGCTCCGGCACCGCCGACGGGCAGTACCCGCCAATGCTGACCACCACCGACGGAGATACCGGCCATGACTGAGATACTCACCAGATACGAGCCGGGGGAGCCGGCCGCAGCCGCCGGACACGTCGACGCGCCACCCCGGATGGGGTTCTTCACCGACACCAGCGTCTGCATCGGCTGCAAGGCGTGCGAGGTGGCCTGCAAGGAGTGGAACCAGGTGCCCGCCACCGGGCTGGACCTGCTTGGCATGTCGTACGACAACACCGGTGCGTTGACCGCCAACTCGTGGCGGCACGTCGCCTTCGTCGAAACCGACACGCACTGGCTGATGATGTCCGACGTGTGCAAGCACTGCACCCGCGCGGCCTGCCTGGATGTCTGCCCGACCGGCTCGCTGTTCCGTACCGAGTTCGGCACGGTCGTGGTGCAGGAGGACATCTGCAACGGCTGCGGATACTGCATCCCCGCCTGCCCATACGGAGTGATCGATCAGCGGCGTGACGACGGCCGAGCCTGGAAGTGCACGCTCTGCTACGACCGGATCGGGGCGGGGATGACCCCGGCCTGTGCGCAGGCCTGCCCCACCGAGTCGATCCAGTACGGTCCACTCGACGAACTGCGCGACCGGGCCCAGGCCCGGGTGGAGCGGTTGCACGATGCCGGCGTCCCCGAGGCCCAGCTGTACGGCCACGATCCGACCGACGGGGTCGGTGGCGACGGTGCCTTCTTCCTGCTGCTCGACGAGCCAGAGGTGTACGGCCTGCCCCCCGATCCGGTGGTGACCACCCGGGACCTGCCCCACATGTGGCGTCGGGCCGGTGCTGCTGCCCTGGTCATGGCGGCCGTTACGGTCGCCGCGTTCCTGGGTGGGCCGGCGTGAGCCGCGACGGCATCACCGTCCCGCCGTTGACCTTCGACTCCTACTACGGACGTCCCATCATCAAGGCCCCGGTGTGGCGGTGGGACATTCCCGCCTACCTCTTCACGGGCGGGCTTGCCGCCGGCACCGCGCTGGTCGCGGCAGGCGCGGACCTGACCGGCCGCCCGACGTTGCGCCGGGCCAGCCGGCTCGCATCGTTGGCTGCGGTCGGTGCCAGCACCTACTTCCTGGTTCACGATCTCGGCCGCCCGGCCCGCTTCCACCACATGCTGCGGGTGGCCAAACCCACCTCGCCGATGTCGGTGGGGACCTGGATCCTGGCCGTGTTCGGACCGGCGGCCGGAGCGGCGGCGGTCAGCGAGATAGGCCCGTTGTTGCCCAGCCGCGGCCTACTCGGCCTGGCGCGTCGGGCAGCGCCGCCGGTCGGCCGGGCCGCCGGTGTCATTTCCGCTGTGGCGGCACCGGCCCTGGCCACGTACACCGGGGTGCTGCTCGCTGATACCGCCGTACCCTCCTGGCACGAGGCCTACCCCTGGCTTCCGTTCGTCTTCTCGGGTAGCGCACTGGCCAGCGCGGCCGGCATGGGCCTGGTGGCCGTTCCTCCCGCCGAGACCGGACCGCTGCGTCGCCTGGTCGTGGCCGCCGCCGGGCTGGAACTCGCCGCCGGTCGTCGGGTCGAACGGATGGGGCTGGTCAGCGACCCCTACCAGACCGGACCGGCCGGAATCCTGCTGCGCGCGGGCCGGGCGCTACTGGTGGCCGGAACCGTCGGAGCGCTGCTCGGCCGGCGCAACCGGGTGGTCTCGGCGCTGTCCGGGGCGGCCCTGCTCGCCTCCTCGGTGGCGACCCGGTTCGCCGTGTTCCAGGCGGGACTCACCTCCGCCCGAGACCCGAGGTACACCGTCCTGCCGCAGCGGCAGCGGCTGACGGAGACCACCCCGACGATCGACAGTTGACCGTCCCACCCCACCCGGATTACCCCGATCGGGTCGGTACGCGCCACCGCTGCGGTTTTCGGCCCAGACGCCGGATTTCGCTAGCTAGAGTGCTCAGTGGAGGCGTTCAGGCGGCTGGTGCCCCTCCCGGTCTTCAAAACCGGTGTGGTCCGGGATCCGGGCCGGGCGGGTTCGATTCCCGTCCGCCTCCGCCAATCCAGGACCGTCCGTCTCCGCCAACCCGGCACGGGTGGCTGCCCTGACGGGATCCGTCCGTGTTCGTCGAGCCGGCGAGGTGAGCCATGCGCGAAGGGGCGACCGATGCGCGGCGACGTATACCCCGTACCGATTTGGTGCTGACCGATCCACGTCTGGCCGCCGCCGTGGCCGCGTTTGGTCGGGCCCGGGTCAAGGCGGTCGTCGTCGGGGCACAGCACCGGGCCCGCCGAGGGGAGATCCGGCCCGAGGAGGTGCCCGACGCGGCAGTGGCGGCACTACCCAGCAACCGCCCCCGGTCGGTCGTCAACGCCACCGGCGTGCTGCTGCACACCAACCTCGGCCGGGCGGCACTGTCCACGTCGGCCATCGAGGCGGTGGTCGCCGCCGCCGGCTACACCGCCGTCGAATTCGACCTGACGACCGGACAGCGGGCCCAGCGGGGACGCGAGGCGATGGCCGCGCTCGCCGCCGCCGTACCGGAGGCGGCAGCGGTGCACGTGGTCAACAACGGCGCGGCGGCACTGGTCCTGGCCGCTACGGTGCTCGCCGCCGGGCGGGACATCGTGGTCAGCCGAGGAGAACTGGTCGAGATCGGCGACGGGTTCCGCCTACCGGACCTGTTGGAAAGCACCGGTGCCCAGCTCCGCGAGGTCGGCACCACCAACCGCACCACCCTCGCCGACTACTCCTGGGCAGTCGGTTCGGCCACCGGATTCATCCTGAAGGTCCATCCGTCCAACTTTGTGGTCCGCGGCTTCACCACCGCCGTACCGGTCCGGGAGCTGGCCACCCTCGGTGTGCCGGTGGTGGCCGACATCGGCTCCGGACTGCTCGCCCCGGACCCGCTGTTGCCCGACGAGCCGGACGCCGCCTCGATGCTGCGGGCCGGGGCTGCCCTGGTCACGGCCAGCGGCGACAAACTGCTCGGCGGGCCACAGGCCGGCTTGCTACTGGGCGACGCCGACCTGGTCGAGCGGCTGCGTCAGCATCCACTGGCCCGCGCGCTGCGGGTGGACAAACTGACCCTGGCCGCCCTGGAGGCGACCCTGCGCGATCAGGCCACCCCCACCTGGCAGGCGCTGCGGGCCGGTCCGGGGCAACTGCACGACCGCGCCGAGCGGCTACGCCAGGCGATCGGCGAAGCCGGTCACAAAACCGAGGTCGTCGGCTCGGTGGCGGTGGTGGGCGGCGGCGGTGCCCCCGGGGTCGAGCTGGAGTCGTGGGCGCTCGCCCTGCCAGCCCAGTACGCCGAAGCGCTGCGTCACGGCGATCCACCGGTGCTGGGCCGGGTCGAACGCGATCGACTGCTGCTGGACCTGCGGGGCGTACCCCCCGAACAGGACGACACCCTACGTCGAGCGGTCCTGCGGGCGCTGCAGCGTGCCGCCCCCGACAGCCCGGCCCGGAACCGCTGAGTCGACGTGCGGGTCGTTGCCACCGCCGGACACGTCGACCACGGCAAGTCCACCCTCGTCCGGGCGTTGACCGGGATGGAACCGGACCGCTGGGCCGAGGAACGCCGCCGGGGCATGACGATCGACCTGGGCTTCGCCTGGACCACGCTGCCGTCCGGTCAGGTCGTGGCGTTCGTCGACGTGCCCGGGCACGAGCGGTTCGTGCCGAACATGCTCGCCGGGGTCGGACCGGTCCCCGCCGCGTTGCTGGTCGTCGCCGCCGACGAGGGCTGGATGCCACAGTCCACCGAACACCTGGCAGCGCTGGACGCGCTCGGTGTCCAGTACGGCCTGCTTGTGGTGACCCGAGCCGACCTGGCCGACCCGCGAACCGCCACCCGGCAAGCCCGCACCGAACTGGCCGGCACCTCGCTACGCGATATCGAGGCGGTCGCTGTCAGCAGCGCCACCGGGGCCGGTCTGATCGAGTTGCGGAACGCGCTGGACCGGCTCGCTGGACGGATGCCGCCCCCGCCGTCGTCCACCCCGGTACGGCTGTGGGTGGACCGGGTGTTCACGGTCGCCGGCAGCGGCACGGTGGTCACCGGCACCCTGGGCGGAGGCCGGTTGCAGATCGACGACGAACTGGAACTTGGCACCACCGGTCGTCGCGTCCGGGTCCGGGCGCTTCAGTCGTTGGGCGCACCGGTCGACCGGGTCAACGGGGTGGCCCGGGTGGCGGTCAACCTACGCGGCGTCGCCCGGGACCAGGTGGCCCGGGGCGAGGCATTGCTCACCCCGGGACGGTTCCAGCCGACCGACCTGGTCGACGTGCGGCTGGCCGGTGACCCGGTGAGCGCCGTGCCGGCCACGCTGACCCTGCATATCGGTTCGGCCGCGGTGCCGGTACGGATACGGCCGCTGGGGGCGGACACCATCCGGTTGCGGCTGGCCCGGCCGGTGCCGCTGCACGTGGGTGACCGGGCGTTGCTGCGGGACCCCGGCCGACATCGGGTGGTGGGGGGCGTGACCGTCCTCGACGTCGTACCGCCACCATTGACCCGACGGGGCGCGGCGGCGCGGCGGGCAGTCGTACTGGCCACGATGGATGGTGTACCGGACGAAGCCGGCGAGTTGGCCCGACGGGGCTTGTCGCGTCGGGGCGACCTGGAGCGGATGGGGGTACGGGTCGGCACCACACCGGTGGCGGGGGACTGGCACGTCGACGACGCGCACTGGCGGGAACTGCGTCGGCGCGCGATCGATCAGGTGCGTCGGTATGCCGCTACCCATCCGCTCGAGCCGGGCATGCCGGTGGAGACTCTACGTCGAACGCTCGGCCTACCCGACCGAGCCCTCGTTTCGGCGTTGGTGGCGCCGCCCCTGGCCGCCAGTGCCGGTCGGGTAAGTCTGGTCGGGCCGGAAGCCGGGCTGCCCGCCAGGCTGGTTCGGGCAGTCGAGCGCCTTCGGGCCGACCTGACTGCCCGGCCGTTCCTCGCCCCGGAGGCGGCCCGACTGGTGGAGCTGGGACTGGGCCGCCGGGAGATCGGTGCCGCGGTCCGCACAGGGGCGTTGCTGCGGCTGGCGGAGAACGTGGTGCTGCTGCCCGGGGCCCCGGACGAGGCAGTACGGGTATTGGCCGGCCTGCCGCAGCCGTTCACGCTCAGCACCGCCCGTCAGGCGCTGGGCACCACCCGACGGGTAGCGGTGCCGTTGCTCGAACTGTTGGACCAGCGGGGCGCAACCCGCCGGCTGCCCGACGACGCCCGGATCGTGGTAACCACGCCGGTGGACTGAACGCCTGGACTTTTGCGTGCAACCACTGCGGGTCGTTGCCCGTCCTTCCTTTGACAGCGTCGCCAAAGGGAGTGGGAATGGATGACGGAGTGGACGCGGTGCGCCAGGCATATCAGGCGTACTACCAACGATTAGTGGGCCAGCTCTACGGCCTGACCGGTGACCTGTCCGTGGCGGAGGTCGCCACCGCGCTCGGCGTCCCGGCCGGCACGGTCAAGGCCAGGCTGTCCCGGGGCCGGGCCGCGCTCGCCCGGCACCTGTCCGAGGATCCCCAACCAGTCAGGAAGGAAGCGGTCAGCCATGCGTGAACCGGACTATCACGGCCTGCGTGACGTGGTCGGTCGGAGCGTCCAGCAGCGGGCCAGCAGGTTGCGTACCGGGCGGCGGGTGCGGACCAGTGGTGTGGCCCTGGCCTTGGCCGTGCTGCTTGGCCTCGGCGGCTTCACCGCCCTGACCCCGACGGTACGGGGGCCAGCACCGGGAGAGAGCCTACCGTCAGGCAATCCGGTCGAGACCCACTGGCAGTATCTGCTATGGGCCGGAGCCGGTGACGCCACCCACCTCTACGCCCTGGTTTCCGATTGTGGAAGCTGCCCGACGAGATTGCTGGCGTCGGCAGACAGCGGTCGAAGTTGGCAGCAGCGCAGTGACTTCGACGGGAGCCGAGGGCCTTATCGGATCCACGTTGTCGGCCCGCAGGCTCTGTTCGTCGATCTGAATTCGACCGGGCAGTCGTCGCCGATATCGTTTTCTGAGAAGTTCCGTCGATACCAGCATGTCGCGGACTGGCGGGTCAGTCTCGACGGTGGTACGACCTGGCGTAAGCCGCTGAGAACGGATGTGCCGGTAGCCGCAGCAGCGGCGGATGACAGTGTTCTCCGTTCGGCGTACGACGAAAAGGACGGGGATGCCGCCCTGTACGTCTTGGACCGGAGTACCGGCTCGATCGCCCCGCTGGCCAGCCAGCCGCCGTTGGTCCGGTTCTGGCTGACCGATGTGCCGGCCAGCATCGGTGTCTGGGTGATGGGGATCGATCCGGTGAGTCGCCGGCCGGCGGTCGCGGTGAGCCGGGACCGTGGCGCCACCTGGACCCTGTCGGTGTTCGCGGGCGAGGCCCCGGTGCCGTCCGACGACGATCCGGTGGCCGGTCAGCCGAGCGTGGCAAGCGTCGATGGTAGGACGGCCTATGCCGTCTTCACCGAGGGGGACGCGACAGCCCGGATCTATCGCAGTGCCGACGCTGGTCGCAGCTGGATCCGTACCAACCCGGATCGTCCGCTCAGTGAGGGCTACCGGCGATCCGTCTGCCGGATCGGACCAGCTCTCCTAACGTGGAAACCATGGATCCTGCGGCGACGTGGCGGGACAAGAACCACCGGTGGCGGATCGAGGCGTACCGGGCACCGGACCTGCGGTTCGCCATCTATGCCACGAACGGACTGACTGAGTCGGCACCGTTGTGGTTGTTTGGTATGCCGGCGCTGGCTCGCTGGCTGACCATCCAGAGCATCAGTCTGGATGACCTGGAGAGCGGCTGATCGCGTAGCTTTCCTTCTTGACCGTTGTGTATCCCGTAGGTAACTTTCGTGGCGTCTCCCTGCCGGTTCGATTGACGGAGGTACGCCTTGGAACGCAGGAACTTCCTAGCCGCCACCGCTGCCGCGGGTGCCCTCGGCGTCACCGCTACGACGGTCGCTGGCACCCCCGCATTGGCCGGAGGTCGGGGCCGAGCCGTCCAGACCGGTCTGGACGTACTCGTCGACTCCCGGTTCGCCGTACTCGCTGGCCAACGGGTCGGCGTGATCTCCAACCCCACTGGGGTCGATTCCGACTACCGACACCTGGTCGACCTCATGCACGAATCCGGTCGGGTCCAACTGACCGCCGCGTTCGGTCCGGAGCACGGTTTTCGGGGGTCCGCCCAGGCCGGCGGCAGTGAGGGGACCGGGATCGACGCCCGTACCGGCGTCACCGTCTACGACGCCTACGGCGCGTCCCAGGCCAAGTGGGCCGAGCTGATCACCCGGGCCGGCGTCGACACGGTCGTCTTCGACATCCAGGACGTCGGCGCCCGGTTCTACACCTACATCTGGACGATGTACGACTCGATGGTCGCCGCCGCCCGGCTCGGCCGCCGGTACGTTGTTCTCGACCGGCCCAATCCGATCGGCGGTCGGGCATACGGGCCGATGATGACCGCGCCCTACACCTCGGGCGTCGGCAAGAAGGAGATCGTCCAGCAACACGGGATGACCGTCGGTGAACTGGCCCGCTTCTTCAACGGCGAGTTCCTGCCTGCCGAGGCGGGCCGCTCGGTCGACCTGCACGTGGTCGCCTGCCGACATTGGAAGCGGGACCGGCTCGCCGCCGAGACCGGTGTGCCGTGGGTGATGCCCAGCCCCAACATGCCGACGGTCGACACCGCCCTGGTCTATCCGGGCACCGGCCTCTTCGAGGGGGTCGCGTCAATTACCGAGGGGCGGGGAACGGCTCGCCCGTTCGAGCTGATCGGTGGGCTGGCCACCGACTTCGACTACCACTGGTCCGACCGGCTCAACGCCCGGAACCTGCCGGGCGTACGGTTCCGCGAGGCGTACTTCTCACCCACCTCAGCCGGGCAGAAACCGCAGCTGCTGAACAAGCTTTGTGCGGGGGTGGAGGTCAAGGTGATCGATCCGGCCCGCTACGACCCGATCCGCACCGCCGTGGCGATGCTCGTGGAGGCCCGAAAATACCCGGCCTTCGCCTGGCGGGCCGACAGTTGGGACGCGGTCCGCCCGTACTGGATCGACAAGCTGACCGGGTCCACCCGGCTCCGGACGATGATCGACGCCGGCGCGGACGTCGCGGACGTGGTGGATGCCTGGTCGGACGAGCTGACGGCGTTCAACCGGCAGCGCGCCCCGTACCTGCTCTACTGACCGGCAGGGAAGCACGGTCGGTGCCAGCGGCGGTGGCCCGTTCCGGAAATTCCGGAACGGGCCACCGACAGTTGGGCTCAGATGGACGTCAACTGGCCGACGTGCAGTCCCTCGGAGAACTCCTCGACCAACTTCGCGCCGAATGCGGGTAGGTCCGCTGGGCCGCGGCTGGTGACCAGGCCCGCATCGGTGTGCACCGGCTCGTCCACCCAGATGCCGCCGGCGTTGGTGATGTCACTGCGCAGGCTCGGATACGACGTCAGGGTGCGTCCATTGACCACGTCCGCCTCGACCAACAGCCACGGGCCATGGCAGATCGCGGCCACCGGCTTCTCCTGCTCGAAGAAGGTACGGACGAAGACCACCGCCGTCGGGTCCAGGCGTAGCCGGTCCGCGTTCGCGACCCCGCCCGGCAGCACCAGGGCGTCGTAGTCGGAGGCGTCCGCCTCGGACACCGTCAGGTCCACCTCATACTCGGCGGACGGGTTGATGTCCTGGCGCACCGACTGGACCGGTTCGGGATGGGTGGAGATCAGATCCACCTGTGCGCCGGCCTGTTCGGCTGCCGCCCGCGACTGGGTGTACTCCACTTCCTCGACCCCGTCGGTGGCGAGGAACGCCACTGTCTTGCCCATCAAGGGAGTGTGCTGTGCGGTCATGATGCCGTCTCCTCCCGCGGCGCGGGTCGACTACGGTGGCCGCGCCGCTGCTGGTGGCCTTCCCGTGGCCATCGAGCACAAACCGTTGCGGGTCGACGCCGCCACCATCGCCCAGTGGTGGGAAGGAGGTGATGAACGATCGTGCCGGGGGCAAGCCCGCCCTAACGTGAATTCCGTGAAAAATAAGGGTTTACGGACATTTCTGGCTTTTGCTGCCGGTCTTGCGGTGATCTATTTCGGCAGTCGACCCCCGGAGGGTGCCGGGGTCACCAATGCCTTGGTCGTATTGGGCATACTCGCTGCGGTGCTCGTGTGGTTCCTTACCAAACCTAAGCCCGACAAACCGGTCAGTTGACCTGTCGATCAGCGCGCGCCCGCCGCCTTGGTCAGGCTTTCCGCCGGTGCCTCTCCGAGCGAGACCCGGACCAGTGCGGAGGCCAGGCGGGAGAAATCACGCCCGGTAACGAGCCCAGCCAACGCGTCGGGTGTCGTCGGCAGGCCCAGCCGGCGGGCTCCGCTACTCATCCGCCGATCCGTGTACGGCCGTACATCGGACCACACCGCCTGCACCTCACGCAGAAAGATGTCCGCGCCGGTGGGACCGATCCCGGGGAACTCGGTCAACAACCGCCGCAACGCACCCCGATCACCATTCGCCTCCCGGTGCAGTCGGCGTAGATCGCCGCGCCAGCGCTCCAGGCACAGCCGGGCCCCGGTACCCAGCATCGTCGAGGTCCGTTCGTCATAACGCCGGTAGTGCCCCCGGCCCAACGCGTCGACCCGGTCCTGCCAGCTGGCCGCCTCCATCGCCTGAGGGGTGCGATATCCGGCCGCGAAGAGCTCTCGGGCGGCGGCGACCGCGACCCCGGCCCGGATCCGGGTGCTCAGCAGCGTGGCCAGCACCAACAACTGGTACAGCGGCGCTGGGCGGTCGGCAAGCTGGATGCCGCAATCCTCAGCGTAGGTGCGGCCATGTCGGTCAAGCAGGGTTCGGACGACGGCGCGACTATTGCCCATAACGCTCGCTTACCCCGCGAGCCGGCGAATAGGCCCTGGCTGGGTGAATAGGCCCTGGCGTAGCGGCCCCTGGGAGCATCGAGGCGTGGCCAGTGGCCCGCCGGCAGCCGAGAGATCGCCGGCCGCTGTGGCGCGACCGGATCTCCGTGCGGCCGACGGTATGCCGCCCCGACCCGCCGGGTAATCCCGGGCCGTACCCAGTGACGCGAGCACCTTGGCGTCCAGGGCGGAAGGAGACAGGCATGACGAACGTGCAGCAGCCGGAATTGCGTCGTAACGGACGCAACCCCACGGTGCAGGACAGCAAGGCACCCGGTCCGGCCGATCGCCGACCAAAGGCGCGCGGTGGCCAGGCCCGTCCGGTGCCACGTGACCAGGTCTCACCGTACGGGCCGTCGCGTAGGCCAGTTGCCGAACCCGTCGAGCAGAGCGAGTCGGCCGGCGGCTAGTGCTTCGACCGCTGCACCAACCGGTGCCAGGTTGCCACGGCGACCGCACCGTAGATCAGGTGCGGGATGATGTCCGAGATCCAGTCCGTTCGGCTCCACTGCCGGGGATTGGTCACCCGGAGCACGGTCATCGACCCGTCCGAGAGCAGCATGAGGCCGGCGCCGAGCAGCGTGGCGCCGATCGGCGTAGGGAGCCGTGGTCGTCCGAGTACCGCGGCACCAGCGGCCGCGACTCCCACCCCGATCACATATCCGAACAGGGGCCCGAGGCCCGAGCGGCGGTTCGCTGCCCGGTCCTCGGGCCCCAGCCCCAGGTGCGCCAACGCCGCCAGCTTCCCGGCGGTACGTTCCGGTGTACTACTGGCCGGTCTACCGCGCAACGCCATGTCCAGGTAGGTCACCCCGTTGAGCGCGGTACTGCCCACTGCCCCAGCGATCGCGCCGTCCAGCAGCGCACGTCCCCGGTCTACTTCTGTGCCGCGTGCCATCGCGTCACCGCCGCTCACCGCGGCCGCGTTCCCCCTTGGGGCCGCGTCCACGCTCGCCGCGCAGGATACCCCGCTGTTCGCGGTCCTCCTGCAGGATCCGGTTGGCGACGGTGTTCGCCTCCTGGTCGGCGGCCCGCCCCGAGTCCTCGATGAGTTTGCGCAACCGTGCGCGTTCAACGTCGTACGCTTTACTGCCCGGCCGTGGTCCTGGCATGGGGTGCCTCCCGTCGTGTCCGGTGACGTACGCCGGCCGTCTACCCGCCTTCGGGCGGACCATTCGCGCATCAGCAGGTCGTCCGACGGACACCGGCCCGGTCCGTGGCGGACCGGGCCGGTTCGTACCGAGCGAGTGCGGGGGTCAGTCCTGGTGGCGGACGATCACCACGGGGCATTCGGCGTGGTGCAGCACCGACTGGCTGACCGAGCCGAGTAGTAGACCGGTGAATCCTCCCCGGCCTCGGGCTCCCACCACCACGAGCTGGGCGGTGGCCGCCTCCTTGATCAGTGCCGGAGCGGCGCGTCCCTGCACCAACCGCTGAACGACCCGCAGGTCCGGATAGCTGTCGGCAAGTCCGGCGACCGCTTCGGCGAGGACCTGTCCCTCCTCGACCCGCAACGCGTCAACGTCGTAGACCAGCGGCAACATGTCACCCGGGCCCAGCGACACCGGCTCTCGATAGGTGTGCACCGCGACGAGTTCCACGCCCCGTTGGGCGGCCTCCTCGGCGGCGAAGGCGACCGCTGCGGCTGAACGGGCCGAGCCGTCGACTCCGACGACCACCGGTCCGGTGGTGGGCGGAGTGCCGCGAGTGATCAGTACGGGGCACTGGGCGTATTCGGCGACCTGGATCGCGACCGAGCCGACCAGCAGGCCGGCGAAGCCGCCGAGCCCACGATCACCGAGTACGAGCAGATCCGCGTCCCGGGACTGGCCGAGCAATACCGCTGCGGGCTGTCCCTCGACGATGCTTCCGGTGACGGTGATCCCGGGTGCGGCCGCTTCGGCCTCGGCCACCGCATCCGCCAGCACACGTTCGGCCTGGTTACGCAGGCCACCCTCGGCGGGACCGCCCGGTGGCGGGCCAACCGGAACTCGCAGCATCGGCCAAACGAACGCGTGTACGACGTGTAGGGCGCGTCCCCGGCGAGCGGCCTCGGCTGCAGCCGTCCGTACCGCGTTCAGGGAGCTGTCCGAGCCGTCGACCCCGACGACCACGGTCTTGCCAGCTGTTGTACTCATTGCTCCACTATCCCGGACCCCGCGGCGGGTAGCGCAGTCGGCACCCGTTCGCCACTGCGTGGTGTCGGCGCATCATCACCCCCTGTCGGGGTAACCACCCGCGGCCGCCGTAGCGGATGTCGGCGCGGCGACCGCGGAGGGGGAGTGATGAAGTACGACGAGTTCGTGGCGCGGGTACGGGAGCGCGGTGAGTATCCCGACCACGTAGCGGCGGAAGAGGTGATCCGCCTGGTCCTCGGCGTGCTGTCCCAGCGGTTGGATCCGGCGGAAGCCGAGGACCTCGCGGCCCAGTTGCCGTTGCCGGTGGGGGCCTGGCTGACCGAACAACGGGGCCCAGCCGTGGCGTTCGGGGTGCGGGACTTTCTCGACCGGGTGGCCAGCGCCACGGGTGCTTCCGCACAGACGGCCCAGTGGGATGCCAGCGCCGTGCTGTGCACGGTCGCCGAGGCGGTCAGCGGGGGTGAACTGAACGACGTGTTGACCCAGCTGCCATCCGGTTACGCCGTTTTGTTCGGTCGGGCCAGCCTGAGCGGCTGATCTAGACAAACACCTAGCATCCTAGGACGCACTAGGGGTAGTGACTACTCGCTCACCGCGAAAACCAACCCGCCGACTCACATCCGCCAAGATCGACTCGGGCCGGATATAGTGGCACGGCAACGCAGCAGCCCAGACCAGATCGGCAACCCGAGAGGTCTGGGATGTGTCGATGTGCCGGCGTCGCCCGGGGTCCGGCAGGAGTCCCACGACAACCCGGCCGGAGCGCGCACCGGTTCCCAACCGCTCGCCGTCTTGAGGTGAGAGCACCGGACCGTGTCGCGGAGGGAGGTTCGGTGTCGCGTCGGCCGGCGCGGGCAGTGCATGCCCAGCCAACCGGTGACACCTCTGCCCAGTCTTCGGACAAAGGCAGCCAGGTCTTCACCATTCCAAACCTGATCAGCTTCGGTCGGCTGCTTGGCGTGCCGATTTTTCTCTACCTGTTCCTGGTCGCCCACGCCGACATCGCGGCCATCGTGGTGTTGGCCATCGGCGGTACAAGCGACTGGATCGACGGCTACATCGCCCGGCGGCTGCGCCAGGTGAGCCGGCTGGGGGAGTTGCTCGACCCACTAGCTGACCGGCTCTACATCCTCGCCACCCTCGTCGCGTTCACCGCCCGGGAAGTGGTGCCCTGGCAGTTCACCGCCGCTCTCCTGGCAAGGGAGCTGCTTCTCGGACTCTCCCTGCTGGTGCTACGTCGCTACGGCTACGGCCCGCCACCGGTGCACTACGTCGGTAAGACCGCCACGTTCATTCTGCTCGCGGCATTCCCCGTCCTGCTGCTCGCCAGCACCGTATCCGGGGCGGCGACCGCTGCCGGTGCCATCGGCTGGGGCCTGGCGTGGTGGGGACTGGTCCTCTACTGGGTGGCCGGCGTCCTCTACGTGATCCAGGCCGTCGGCCTCGTCCGGGCGGCCCGCGAGTATCGGACGGGAGCGGCCTGATGGGCACCGAGCCCGAGCCGGCACGCTCCTACGCCCCGGACTTCCTGACCGAGCTGTTCCGCAACCCGCTCGAGCCGGGATATCACGACGCGGCGGAGCATCGCCGTTCGCAGGGGCCGGTACGCGGCTGGCGCCGAGGCACGATCCGGGCAGTGAGTCTGGTGACCTTGGTGGCCCTGGGATTCCTGCTGGCGGTCGCCTACCGGCAGACGCTGGCGGAGGAACCGAGTCGGCGTCAGGCGCGCGCCGGCCTGGTAGAGCAGATCAAGCAGCGGGAGGTCGAGGCCGACGCGCTGGCTCGGCGAGCCGAGGTACTCCGCGTTGAGGTGGCCCGGCAACGCGACGCCGCACTGACCGGCAGCGACGCGGCCCGACTGCGGGATCTTGAAGCCATCACCGGGCTGGGGCGGGTACGCGGTGACGGGGTGGTGGTCCGGGTTGCCGACGCCTCGTCGAAGGCGGACGCGGTCACCGGTGCCGGCGAAACGAACCTTGGCCGGGTGCTCGACTCCGATCTGCAGAGCATCGCCAACGCGTTGTGGAGCGCTGGTGCGGAGGCTATTGCGATCAACGGCCAGCGCCTGACCGCCACCTCGACGATCCGGGCTGCCGGGAGTGCGATCCTGGTCGACTTCCGGCCAGTGTCGGGGCCGTACGAGGTGTCGGCTATCGGTCCGGATGAGATGGAGCGACGGTTCCGGGACAGTGCCGCTGCCCGCCTGTTGCGCAGTGTCTCCGCCAGCCACGGCATGTCCTTCGGTGTTCGCAAAGCCGATGATCTTACCTTGCCTTCGGCAAGTGAAGCGCAGTTGCGATACGCGCAGCCGTCGCCGAAAGCCACCCCGACGCCGTCCGGCTCCGGGGTGACTCCGAATCCCTCCGGAGGGGGCCGATGATCGCTGTACTCGCCTTGATTGCCGGCGTGGTGCTCGGTGTCTGGCTGGATCCGAGTGTGCCTGCCGCGTTGCAGCCGTATCTGCCGATCGCGGTGGTGGCTGCGCTGGATGCGGTGTTCGGTGGGGTGCGGGCGAAGCTCGATGGCATCTTCGACGACAAGCAGTTTGTGATTTCGTTCATCTCCAACGTTCTGGTTGCGGGGATCATCGTCTATCTCGGTGACCAGTTGGGGGTGGGGGGACAGCTGTCTACGGGTGTCGTGGTCGTCTTGGGCGTACGGATCTTCGGTAACGTGGCGGCTATTCGTCGGCACCTGTTCCGGGCGTAGGTTCGATGCGATGAGCGCGGATGAGGAAGAACGCGAGACGGCGGCAGAGCCGGCGGCTTCGGTGACCCCGCCGGAGCCAGAGTCGTCACCGAAGCCGCCACAGGCGTCTGCGGAGGTGGCCGAGGATGGTCCGGAGAAGCGTTCGGATCCGGTCGACTGGTGGGGGCGGGCTCGAACGAAACTAACTGGTGCCGGGGCGATGATCGTCGTGTTGCTTGCACTGCTTGGGTTCGCCCTGGTGGCGCAGTTGCGTAGCACGTCGACGGATCCGACGTTGGCAGCGGCCCGGCAGGAGGACCTGGTCCGGATTCTGTCCGACCTGGAGTCGCAGGAGGAGCGGCTCCGGCAGGACATTGCGGCGCTGGAGGAAAGCCAGCGGCAGCTGGCTTCGGGCGCGCAGGGGCGGCAGGCTGCGTTGGAGGAGGCGACTCGGCGGGCGAACGAGCTGGGGATCCTGGCGGGGACGCTACCGGCGCGTGGCCCGGGGTTGGAGATCAGGTTTGTGGCGGGTGCGAAGCCGATTCGGGCTTCGGCGATCCTGGACGCGGTTCAGGAGTTGCGGGGTGCGGGTGCCGAGGCGATGCAGATTGCTGGCAGTGACGGTACGCCGGTGCGGATCGTCGCGGACACCTTCTTCTTGGATGCGGATAACGGTATTTCGGTGCGTGGACGGCCGATGAGCGGGCCGTACACGATCACGGTGATCGGGGATCCGACGACGATGCGGACCGCGCTCAACATTCCGGGCGGGGTGGTGGCGTCGGTCAACGGGGACGGCGGTAACGTGATCGTCCAGGAACGCGAGGTGGCTGATGTTTCGGCGCTGAGCGTGCCGAACGATTTGAAACACGCGCGTCCGGTCTCCTGACCGGGCGCGGCCGCGCCGGTTCGCCGGTGCGTCACCGGTCAGTGCAACGAGAAGGACGGTCTGGTGATTCCTGAGGAACTGCGTTACACGGCCGAACACGAGTGGGTGTCGGGCGACGGGAGCGGGCCGGTGCGCGTGGGCATCACGCATTTCGCGCAGGACGCTCTGGGTGACATCGTCTACGTCGAGTTGCCGGACGAGGGCGCGGTCGTGACGGCAGGAGAATCGTTCGGCGAGGTCGAGTCGACCAAGAGTGTCTCTGAGTTGTACGCCCCGCTCACGGGTACGGTGGTGGCCCGTAACGACAAGCTTGGCGATGCGCCGGAGGCGATCAACACTGATCCGTACGGAGCTGGCTGGCTGGTCGAGATTGCCCCGAATGACCCGACGTCGATCGATGGGTTGCTGACTGCTGCGGCCTATCGTGAGTTGACTGAAGGCTGACCGTGGATACATCCCAGCCGTGGGTTGTGTCCGCGCGTCTGGTTGCCCTGTTTTTCGGCGCTGGCTAGGCTCGCCCAGTCGACCGAGAACCCGATAGTTGCGCGTTGCGGAAGTGCCTACCCAGGCAACGGGGAGCCAGCCGCCGGGAGTTCAACCGCCCGGCGGCCAGACCCGCCATTACCCGACGCCGACCGATCTGATCCGTGAGGTGGTCCCCATGACGCGCCCAGACGACGAGTTCCCCCCACTCGACGTCACTTCGACGCTTAATCTCGGTGCCCTTGAGGAAGTGTTGGAGGGACCGGATCCCGATGTGGTGCCGAGCCGTATGTCGGGCTCGTTGCCGCCCGGGATGGCGTTGCTGGTCGTCCGGCGCGGTCCTAACGCTGGTGCACGGTTCCTGTTGGACCATGATGTGACCACCAGTGGGCGGCATCCCGACAGTGACATCTTCCTCGACGACGTGACGGTGTCACGGCGGCACGCCGAGTTCCACCGCGATGGTGGCACCTTTACGGTTCGTGATGTGGGCAGCCTCAACGGCACCTATGTGAATCGGGAGCGGGTCGAGGCGGCGACGTTGAGTAACGGTGATGAGGTGCAGGTCGGTAAGTTCCGGCTGGTGTTCATTGCTGGTCCGCGTCCGGAGGAGGAGGCCAGCCGGGGGTGAACGAGCGCGCGGCGGCAGCGGCGCCTGCGGCCGGGCGACCCCACCCGCTGATGAGCATCGGCGAGGTGCTGGCGCATCTGCGGGTGGAGTTTCCCGATACGACGATTTCCAAGCTGCGGTTTCTGGAGGCTGAGGGCCTGATCGAGCCGCAGCGCAGCCCGGCCGGCTACCGCAAGTACAGCTGGGATGATGTGGCGCGGCTGCGGTTCGTCCTGACGGCGCAGCGGGATCAGTATCTGCCGTTGCGGGTGATCCGTGATCAACTGGCGGCGATGGACCGGGAGCCGGAGGTCACTGGTCGGCAGCGGCCGGCGTTGGTGGCGGTAGGTCCGGCTGGTGAGGTGCCGGGTCGTGAGGCCGGGGATGTGTCGTCGGCCGAGTCGGGCGAGGTGCGGCTGGGCCGGACCGATCTGGTGGCGCGTAGTGGCATCGAAGAGAGCACTTTGGCCGAGCTGGAGCGGCTGGGGGTGCTCGTGTCGAGTCCGCCGGGTTGGTACGACGCGGATGCGCTGATCATTGCGCAGGCGGTGGCGGGGTTGGCGGCGTACGGGCTGGAGCCGCGGCATCTGCGGGGGTATCGGACGGCGGCTGATCGCGAGGTGGGGTTGTTCGCCCAGTTGGTCGCGCCGTTGGCTCGGCAGAATGATCCGGCGGCGCGGGCGCGGGCGGCGGAGACGGCCCGGGAGTTGGTGGGTTTGTCGCAGCGGCTGCACTCGGCTTTGGTGCGGGTGGGCCTGCGGGCGACGTTGGGCCGTTGATGGGACGCCCGGCTGGCGGAAAGATCTGCCGGTCCGGGCGTGCCGTAGGCTTCGTGGGGTAACCCTTCGTGGTGCGGGAGCAGCGCGGGTGACGCGTGTCGGACGATGACATGCCGGCCCGTGTACCGTGCAGGGAAGGGTGCGGTGCTGGGGAAGTAGACAACGACACGGAGGCGGCGGTGCGCGAGCTGAGCGTGGTCGGGGTTCGGGTGGAGCTGCCCAGCAACCAGCCGATCGTCCTGCTCAGGGAGGTGGAGGGCGACCGCTATCTGCCGATTTGGATCGGTGCGGTGGAGGCCACTGCGATCGCCTATGAGCAGCAGGGGGTCAAGCCGGCCCGGCCGTTGACGCATGATCTGTTGCGGGATGTGCTGTCGGCGTTGCAGGCGCCGTTGCAGGCGGTGGAGATCACGGAGTTGAAGGACAGCGTCTTCTACGCGGATCTGTTGATCGGTGATGGGATTCGGGTGTCGGCTCGGCCGAGTGATTCGATTGCGTTGGCGTTGCGGGTGGGTGCGCCGATTCGCTGTGCCGAGCAGGTGTTGACCGAGGCGGGGATCGTCATTCCGGACGAGCAGGAGGACGAGGTCGAGAAGTTCCGGGAGTTCCTGGAGCAGGTGCGGCCGGAGGACTTCGCGGGCTGAGTTGGTGGTGCCGGGCGGGGCTGGGGATTACTCTTCGGCCCCGTTGTTTGCGTTTGTGGTCGGTTGGGCGGGTCCGTCGCTGAGGTGCGCGGATGGGGTTCCGGGGTGTCGGCGCTGCGGCGTGTCGCGGCAGATCTTGCGGGGTAACCCCAACGGTGGGCGTTAGTGTTGCCTTGTCGAGGGGTGACACGTCCCGGAAACGATGTGTTACCGCACTGGCGGGGGAGGTTTTCCGGATGCACGAGCCACAGGACCCTGACCCAGGTTCGTCCGATCATCGTCCAGTCGTGGTGGATCCGACGGGGACCGCTGATCTGGACGACGGCTCCGTGGGGTATCGCGGAGTCACCGCCTGTCATGCGGTCAGCATCAGCTATCGCCAGTTGGACTATTGGGCGCGTACCGGTTTGGTGGTGCCGAGCATACGCGATGCGTCGGGATCGGGCACATCGCGGCTCTACTCGTTCCGTGACCTGGTGGTGCTGAAGGTGGTCAAGCGGTTGCTGGATGCGGGGGTGTCGTTGCAGAACATCCGTAAGGCGATCGAGACGCTGCGTTCGCACGGGGTGGCTGATCTGGCCGGTATTACGTTGATCTCCGATGGGACGAGCGTGTACGAGTGTCGTTCGCCGGAGGAGGTGGTCGACCTGTTGCAGGGCGGCCAGGGGGTTTTCGGTATTGCGATCGGTGGCGCGTTCAAGGAGATCCAGGGGTCGTTGTCGCATCTGCCGGCGGAGCGTGCGGTGCCGCCTTCATCGGGCGAGCGGGAGTCTGAGGTGGCGGAGTCGGTCGGTGATGAGTTGGCGGCGCGGCGGGCCCGCCGTCGGGCGGGTTGACCTGCGTACGCCGATTTTTCTTGTGAGGTCACGGGCTTCCGAGGCGTCCATATAGGACGAGTGCCCAGGTGAGGCAGGCGAGCGCGGCGGTGGGTGTGGCGGCTCGGACGATGTTCCAGCGGACCCATTTCGCCTCGAATTTTTCCCGGATCGTTGCGAGCGTGGCGCTGTTCGGGTTGCCGGCGGCGAGGTCGTTGTTGAGTGGCACGTTGATGCCGAAGGTGATGGCGATCGTGGTTGTGTTCAGGAGGAGCGCGGCTATGAGCCAGGGCAGCACGGGCCGTCCGGCGGTGGGCAGGTGGAGTACGACGGCTGCGGTGGTCAGTACTGGTGCGCCGACGAAGATGCCGGCGAACCAGCCGTTGAGGATGGCTTCGTTGATCTGCCGCATCGCGGTGACGAATGTCCGATCGTCGGTGCGGCGTAGTCCGGGCATGACGGAGCAGGCGTACGCGTAGAAGAGGCCGGCGATGAGGCCGGTGGTGATGGTTGCCGCGATGAGCACGGCGACTTGGAGTAGTGCCATGGTTTTGTCTCCGGGTGTTCAGCGGTTCCAGATGCCGGTGGCGGCGGTGTCGCGGGCGTAGTCGGTGAAGTCGCGCGGTTCGCGGCCGAGGGCTTGGCGCACCCCGTCGGTCAGGTGGGCGTTGCGGCCGTCGAGGACTCGGGTGAACAGGTCGGTGAGGCCGGCGATTTGTTCTTCGGGTACGCCGTGGTCGGTTGCGGCGGCAGCGTACTGGGCGGGGGTGACGGGGGTGTAGCGGATTTCCCGTCCGGTGGTGTTGGCGATTTCGGCGGCGGCGTCGGCGAAGGTGAGCAGCCGGGGGCCGGTGAGGTCGTAGGTCCGGCCGGTGTGGGTGTCGCTGGTCAGGGCGGCGACTGCCACGTCGGCGATGTCGTCGGCGTCGATGAATGGTTCGGCCACGTCACCGGCGGGGAGCGCGATTTCGCCGTCGAGTACTGGTCCGAGTAGGAAGTGTTCGCTGAAGTTCTGGTTGAACCAGCTGGCGCGCAGGATGGTCCATTCGGTGCCGGAGTCCTGTATGGCTTGTTCGCTGGCTTGGGCTTCTTCTTCGCCTCGGCCGGAGAGCAGTACCAGGCGTCGGGTGCCGTTGTCGACGGCGAGGGTGGTGAAGGCGCGGATGGTGTCGGCGGCGCCGGGGAAGGCCAGGTCTGGGTAGAACACCAGGTACACCGATTCGACATCGCGTAGTACGGGGGCCCAGGTGTCGGGGGCTGCCCAGTCGAACGGGGGTTGGCCGGTGCGGGAGCCGATGCGTACGGGTAGGTGGTGTGTGGTGAGCCGGTCGGCTACCCGTCGGCCGGTTTTGCCGGTGCCGCCGAGGACCAGGGTGGTTTTGGTGTTGGCTGTCATGCCACTAAGTCAAGCGCGCGATGGTGAGACGCTCCATGGTTGTGAGGCTCGTTCCCATGTTTTATCGTCTAGGCTCTGTCGGGTGGATGCGTTGGCGGGGTTGTTGGACGGGCCACGCGCTCGAGGGGCGTTTCTGCTTCGGTCGGTGTTGGATCCGCCGTGGTGCCTGCGGATCGAGGATCGTGCGCCGCTGACGTTGATGGCGTTGGTGCGTGGGGATGCCTGGGTGGTGCCGGACGGGGGAGAGCCGGTGCGGCTACGACCGGGGGATGTCGCGATCGCGCGCGGTCCGGATCCGTACCGGGTGGCTGACGATCCGGCGACGCCACCGCAGGCCGTGATTTATCCGGGGCAGGGGTGTAGTACCCCCGACGGGGAGCCACTGTCCGGGTTGACGGACCGGGGGGTGCGCACCTGGGGTTCTGGTGTGGATGGTGCGACGGTCCTGGTCACGGGCACCTATCAGCTGGCCAGTATGGTCAGTCAGCGGCTGCTGGCGGCGTTGCCCACATTGTTGGTGTTGCCGGGGGAGGCGTGGGACAGCCCGCTCGTGGGGTTGCTCAGCGACGAGATCGTGAAGGACGAGCCGGGGCAGGAGGTTGTCCTGGACCGGTTGCTGGACCTGTTGCTCATTGCGGGGCTGCGGGCCTGGTTGTCCCGTCCGGAGGGGAATGCTCCGGCCTGGTATCGGGCCTTTGGCGATCCGGTGGTGGGGCGGGCGCTGCGGACGTTGCATGACGATCCGGCCCAACCGTGGACGGTTGCCGCACTCGCCGCCGATGCCGGGGTGTCCCGGGCGGCGCTGGCCCGCCGGTTCACCGAACTGGTTGGCGAGCCGCCCATGACCTATCTCGCTGGTTGGCGGCTGGCCTTGGCGGCGGATCTGCTGCGGCAAACCGATGTCACCATCGGGGCGGTGGCCCGGCGGGTGGGGTACGGCAGTTCGTTTGCCCTCAGTGCCGCCTTCAAACGGAAGCAGGGGGTCAGTCCCCAGCAGTATCGTGTCGGAGCCGCTCGGGACTGACCGCTGGGGCGAGTTTTGGGCGATTGCGGCGAAGAGCATGGAGGCACATGCCGTGCGGGTCGCCGGTCAGCTGCGGGTGTCGAGTGGGATGTCCAGTGAGAGGTGTGTGGACAGGGCACGGAGGAAGTCCGGGGCGTCGAATACCGCGCCGGCGGAGGCGACGCCGGTGGTTCTGGTGTGGCCGGTGAGGATGCGGTCGACGGCCTCCACCGCGAGCGGTGCGCTGATGGCGTAGATGTCCTGACCGGTGGCGGCCATGCGGCGTTCCATGCCGTTGGAGCGGACGAGGACGTCGACGACGAAGGTCTGCGCGGAGCGGCCGCGCTCGTCGACGGCGGTGGGTGCCGAGGCGTCGGGGGCGGACAGGTCCGCGGCTGCCTTGGCGGCCATGTAGGTGCGTACCTCTGGGATGGTCAGGTGGCTGGGAATGGTGACGATGTCGGCCATGGTGAATTCTGCGATGACGTTCTGGGGGCCGAGCGGGGCCGGGAAGGGCCACTGCACGGTCGGCATCGGGTCGTCGTGGTATTGCACCTGTCCGCCGGTGTAGCGGACGCGGCGGCCGCCGCGTCGCTGCCCGGAGACCACGCCGGAGACGATTGTTCCGTTGGTGGGGTGCCAGCTGCTCAGGCCGTAGGCGATGTGCGCCTCGTCTGCCGTCGTCCAGTCACCCATCGCGGTGGTGACGAGCAGGTCGCCGAGGCCACCGTAGAAGGCCATCGCTGGGAGCACGATGGTGCCGGCGTCGCGGGCGCGTTCCGCGAAGTGCGCGAACGTGTCGAGGTTCGCCTCGATTTCGGCCGCCACGTCGACGTACGGGATGCCGGCGCGTAGCGCCGCCTCGACCAGTGGGGCGGCGGTTGTGGCGAAGGGCCCGGCGCAGTTGATGACGGCCGTCGCGCCGTGCAGTGCGCGGTCGAGCGAGGCCGGGTCGTCGACTGACGCCTGCCGTGCTTCGAGCCCCGGGGCCTGTGCCAGCGTCTGCAGCTTGTCCTGGTTGCGACCGAGGAGCAGCGGTAGGTATCCGCGCTCGCGCAGCTCGGCTACGACGAACCGTCCGGTGTGCCCGTAGGCGCCGAACACTGCCACGTTCCGATTCGATTCCATGTCTGCTCCCGTGTGTTCGAGGTGATCGACTAGGAAGATCTTGTCGCGGTTGGCCCATCCGGGACAGTGTCTGGAACGACATGACCCGTACAGTTTCCGACATGACTTTTGGTTCGCGTTCGGTGGCGATCGCCGCCACCGACGGGATGCTGCACTTCGAGTTGGCCCTGGCCTACGAGGTCTTCGGTTCCGCCCCGGCCGCCCTGCCCGGCCCCTGGTACGACGTCACGGTGTGCGGCACGCACGCCGTGCGGGTCGGCCGGTTCCTGGTGGAGCCGGACTGTGGGCTTGACCGGCTAACGCATGCCGACACTGTGATCGTTCCTGCCTTGGCGGACGTCGACGAGGACCCGCCGGCGGACCTGGTCGCGGCGGTGCGCGCGGCCCACGAGTTGGGAGCGCGGGTGGTCTCCCTGTGTACGGGCGTTTTCGTGCTCGCCGCTGCCGGCCTGCTGGACGGGCTGCGCGCGACCACGCACTGGGCCCACACCGAGGAACTGGCGGCGCGCTATCCCCGGGTGACGGTTGACCCGGACGTGCTCTATGTCGACAACGGCAGCGTGCTCACCTCTGCGGGGAAGGCCGCGGCGATGGACCTGTGCCTGCATTTGGTCCGCTGTGACCACGGCTCGGCGGTCGCCAACGTGGTCGCCCGTCGTCTGGTCGTGCCGCCCCACCGGGCCGGTGGCCAGGCCCAGTTTGTCACCACACCGGTGCCCGCCCAGGACGGCCATCCCCTGGCAGAGCTGCTTCCCTGGGTGATGCGGCGGCTGGATCAGCCGCTCACTGTGGAGGATCTGGCCCGTCAGGCGAACATGAGTTCGCGGCACTTGACCCGCCACTTCCGTTCGGTTACCGGCACCACCCCACTGCAGTGGCTGCTGACGCAACGGATCCGCCACGCGCAGGAGTTGCTGGAGGCCACGGACGACAGCGTCGACACCATTGCCTCGGCCGCGGGCATGGGTACGGCGACGACGCTGCGCCGCCACTTTCACCGCACCATTGGCGTACCGCCGGACACCTACCGCCGTACGTTCCGGGCGTGAAGCCGCGGTCCGCGCCTCGATGGTGGGGTCCCCGTGTCGTGTTGATCGGTTGCTGACCGGCCTGAGCAATGGCACACTTCCTATCGCTACAAGAGTTGCGTTTGGAGGTCCTTGTGTCTGAGTCCGTCGGCAGGTCGATTCGGGAGATCAGCGTGAGTGGCCCGGAGGCGGGGCCGTACGGCATCACCGCCGGGCCGGACGACGCGCTCTGGGTCACCCTGGTCCACGTCGGCCAGATCGTTCGCCTCAGCGGCGACGAGAAGTGCGACAAGTACGTGCTGGACTCCTCGACGTGCGGGCCTTCGACGATCACGCCCGGTCCCGACGGTGCGCTCTGGTTCACCCGGTTCCGTGACCACCGGATCGGGCGGATCAGCGTCGAGGGGCAGGCCACGTCGGTTCCGCTGCCGAGCGCGGGAGGTCCGTTCGGCATCACCGCCGGGCCGGACGGTGCGCTCTGGTTCACCCAGATGCACACCGACCGGATCGGCCGGATCGCCTGCGACGGTGCGCTCACCGAGTTCGCGCTGCCCATCTCGGGTGGGATGCCCTCGGCCATTACCGCCGGGCCGGACGGCGCGCTGTGGTTCACCCTCAACCAGGCCCACGCCATCGGCCGGATCACCTGCGACGGCAGCGTCACCGTGCACCCGTTGCCTACCGCAGACGCCGCCCCGGTGGGCATCACCACCGGCGTCGACGGTGCCCTGTGGTTCGTCGAGATCGGCGCCGGCCAGATCGGCAGCATCACCCCGGACGGTCAGATCCGCAACATTGCGCTGCCCGATCGTGCCTGTCGTCCGCACGCCATCGTTGCCCACCCCGAGGGGGGTTGCTGGTTCACCGAATGGGGCGCTAACCGGATCGGCCACGTCACCCCGGACGGCACCCTCGAGGAGTACGACCTGCCGACCTCGTCCAGTGAGCCACACGGCATCACGGTTGGCCCCGACGGCGCGGTGTGGACGGCGTTGGAGATCGGCAAGGTTGCCCGTCTCGACCCGTGACCGCCGTCTCCCGGGGTGTGGTCAATGGCTGCCGGCCAAGCAGTTAGCTCGGTGACCTGGTGGACGTGAGACGGTCCGGCGCGAGGTACGTCCGCAGCGCCTGAGCCAGGTTGTCCATTAGCTCGTTGTCGACTCGCGCGTCCCCGGTCGCACCCAACAGTCCGAAAACGTTCGGCCCGAGCCGATCCGGGGCCAGGTCGCCCATCCGAGGGACGATGTGGAAGTGGACGTGGGCGAAGCCGTCGGCTTCGGCGAACTGGACCACGTAGGTCTTCACGCAACCCGTGACCGCCTTCAGCGCTCGGGATAGCCGGACCTGCCACCCGCCCAGGCCCGCCGCTTCACCGTCGTTCAGGTCGGCGATCGTTGTCACGTGCCGGCGGGGGAGGAGGATCAGCCAGCCTGGTAGTGCCGTGTCGAACGCGTGCGCGACTCGCCAGTGTTCGTCTGCCGCCACGAGCTCCCGGGCGGGGAGCGAATCGATCCGACTGTTGTTGTCGCAGGCGAAGCATCCTGATGACACATCCATGCCAGGAACGCTATGGGGTGGCGCTTCGCCCCTGATGCGCTGATGCCACTGCCGTGTCGGATCACTCCGGTATGGCGTCCTCCGGTGCGCCGCGAGCCAGGCCGGCGAGCAGATCCAGGGCTTCGGCGAGCGTGTCGTGGGTGGGGGCACCCAGGGCGAGTCGTACGGCGTTCGGGGCGTGGCCCGCGCCGACGGCGAAGGCGGCTCCTGGTGCGACGGCGATGCCGTGCCGGGCGGCGGCAGCGACGAAGGTTTCGGCCCGCCACGGGTCCGGCAGTTCCCACCAGCAGTGGTAGCCGTTCGGGTCGGCGTGCACGGTGAATCCGGCCAGCCGTTGCGCCCTGATCTGCTGCCGTTGTCGCGCATCCAGGCGTTTCGCCTCGCCGATGGTGGCGGCGGTGCCGTCGGTCAGCCACTGGGTTGCCGCGTCCAGGGCGAATCGGGAGGCTGTCCATGCTCCCGAGCGCAACGCCGACGTCATGCGCTGTTCCCCGCCGCCTGCGGGCGGCACCGCGAATCCCAGTGTCAGTCCGGGTGCCAGCCGTTTGGAGAGGCTGTCCACCAGGATCGTGCGTTCGGGGGCGAGTGCGGCCAGCGGCGGCAGGTCGTCGCGGAGGAAGCCGTAGATGCCGTCCTCGATCACGTGCAGGTCGGCCCGGCGTAGGGCTTCCACCAGCCGGATTCGGCGCTCCTGCGGCATCGTCACGCCGAGCGGATTGTGCACTGCTGGCTGTAGATAGACGGCGCGCAGCGGCAACGCTTCGGTCACCGCCTCCGGCAGGAGGCCATGCTCGTCCATGGCGAGCGGCACGAGTGTGATGCCGAGTCGGGCGGCGATGCCCTTCACGACGGGATAGGTGAGCCGTTCCACGCCGAGTCGTTCGCCCGCCGGGACGCAGGCGGAGAGGGCTGCGGCTATCGCCTGCCGGCCGTTGCCGGCGAAGAGGATGCGCCGAGGGTCGGGGGTCCAGTCGGCACGGGCGAGAAACGATGCGGCTGCCTCCCGGGCCGTTGGCGTACCGGCCGGTCCTAGCGCCCCCATGCTGGTGGCGAGCATATCCGGCCGGGTCATCCGGGTCAGGCCGGGGGCGAGTAGTTCCGCCTGCTGCGGCAGCACCGGGAAGTTCAGTTCCAGGTCGATTCGGGATTCGCCCGGTTCGGCGAGCGCCGGTTCGGGACCGGCGGGGGCGGCGCGTACGAAGGTGCCCCGGCCCACTTCTCCCACGGCCAGCCCGCGGCGGACGAGTTCGCCGTACGCGCGGGCTGCCGTGGAGTCGGCGATGCCGTGCTGCCGGGCGAACCGACGTTGCGGCAGGAGTCGCTCGCCTGGGCGTAGGCGTCCGGCGGCGATGTCGGCCGCCAGTTGGTCGGCGATGCGCCGGTAGTCCTCCATCAGCCTCATCCTGTTCCGGCTCGGGTGGGGGTTCGAGCGGCCGAAAGAATATTGCACTGAGATCAATTCTTTTATTGCACCGAGATATTGCACCAAATAGCATCGAGGTGTCAAGGCGGAAACCTGGAAAGGACCCCGATGAGTGCGGTGACCATTGGCGACGTCACGCTCGGATACGACGACGAGGGCAGCGGCGAACCGCTGGTCCTCGTACACGGCCACCCCTTCAACCGGTCGATGTGGGCCCCGCAGGTCGAGACCTTCGCTCGGCTCGGCTGGCGGGTGATCACCCCGGACCTGCGCGGCTATGGTGAGAGCACGGTCGTGCCCGGTAAGACGACACTCGACACCTTCGCCCGCGACATCGCCGCACTCCTGGACCACCTGGGAGTCGACCGGTTCGTGCTCGGCGGGCTCTCCATGGGCGGACAGATAGTCATGGAGCTCCACCGCCTGTTCCCGGCACGCGTCCGCGGCCTCGTGCTCGCCGACACCTTCGCCGCCGCAGAGACCGAGCAGGGCAAGATAGGACGTAACGCGCAGGCAGATCGGCTGCTGCGGGAGGGGATGGGCCCGTACGCGGACGAGGTGTTGGCCAAGATGGTGGCACCGGCCAACATCGCGGCGCTGCCAGCGGTGGCCGCGCACGTGCTGGACATGATGCGGACCACCGCCCCCGAGGGTGCCGCCGCCGCGCTGCGCGGTCGAGCCGAGCGCCCCGACTACCTGAGCATGCTGCCGTACATCGAGGTGCCCACGCTGGTCGTGGTCGGCAGCGAGGACGAGTTCACCCCGGTCGCCGACGCCCAGGTGATGCACGAGCACATCCCCGACGCGACCATCGCGATCATCTCCGGTGCCGGGCACATGCCCAACCTGGAACGGCAGGCAGAGTTCGACGCCGCCCTGCGCAGCTTCCTCGACCGCCTACCGGCCGCCGACGCGCAGGCCGCCTCGACTGCTACGGAGATCCAGTGAGAATCATGTCTGGGCGGCCGTACACCGTGCTCGTCACCGGTGCCAGCGCCGGCTTCGGCGCGGCGATCACCCGACGGTTCGCCGCCGGCGGTGCCCGGGTCGTGGCCTGCGCCCGCAGGGCCGACCGACTCACCACGCTCGCCGCCGAACTGGGCCCGAACGTACTTGCCCGGCAGGTCGACGTGCGTGACCTGCCGGCGGTGCGGCAGCTGGTGTCAGCGCTGCCCGCCGAATTCGCCGACATCGACATCCTGGTCAACAACGCCGGCCTGGCACGAGGACTGGAGCCGGCTCACGAGGCCGACCCGGACGACTGGGCGGAAATGGTCGACACCAACTGCAAGGGACTCCTGCACTGCACCCGGGCGATCCTGCCGGGAATGGTCACCCGGGGCCGTGGCCACGTCATCAATCTGGGCTCGATCGCCGGCACCTACCCCTATCCGGGCGGCAACGTCTACGGCGCCAGCAAGGCGTTCACCCGCCAGTTCAGCCTCAACCTGCGATCCGACCTGCACGGCACCGGCGTACGGGTGACCTGCGTGGAGCCCGGCCTCAGCGGAGGCACGGAGTTCTCCACGGTGCGCTTCGGCGGCGACAGTGTCCGGGCGGGCGCGGTCTACGCGGGCACCCGGCCGCTGCTGGCCGACGACATCGCCGAGTCGGTGTACTGGGCAGCCGCCCAACCGGACCATGTCAACATCAACACCATCGAGTTGATGCCGGTCGCCCAGAGTTTCGCCCCGCTTGCGGTGCATCGCGAAGCCACCTGATCCGCGACTTGCATCGGGGTCGAACGGCCGTGGCGGCTGTTCGCGTTCGCGCCCCGGTCAGTGGAGCGTCAACTCTCGAGCCCCCGGATGGCTGCGCCAACGCCGGTTCGGGAAGACTACATTTCCGTCCAGAGCACAGCAGAAAGCGCGGTGCTCGCCGCGTGGCAGGAGATTCGTACGTTGGCTGGAGAACACCACCCCCCGCCCGCTGACCGGGACCGTCTCGGTCTGCGGGCGGACTGCGCGAACTGCTTCGGGCTCTGCTGCGTCGCGTTGCCCTTCGCCGCGTCGGCCGACTTCGCCGTCGACAAGGCGGCCGGAAAACCGTGTACGAACCTGCGGGACGACTTTCGGTGCGGTATCCATTCTCAGCTTCGCGAGCGGGGCTTCACCGGATGCACCGTCTTCGACTGCCTCGGGGCGGGGCAGAAGGTGTCCCAGGTGACGTTCCAGGGCCGGAGTTGGCGACAGGACCCGGACAACGCTCGGCAGATGTTCGACGTGTTCGCCACCATGCGGCAACTCCACGAACTGCTCTGGTACCTGACCGAGGCACTCCAACTACCGTCGGCCCGCCCGGTGCACCGCGAGGTACGCCGGGCGCTCGACGACGTCGAGCGGCTTACCCACGCCGACGCGCAGATTCTGGCGACGGTGGATGTGGCCGCAGTCCGCCAGGACGTCAGTGACCTGCTGCTGCGCGCCAGTGAGCTGGCGCGGGCGAAGGTTCCCGGGCGTAAGAAGAACCATCGCGGAGCCGACCTGATCGGTGCCCGACTGCACGGAGCCAACCTTCGGGGCGCCAATCTTCGCGGTGCCTACCTGATCGCCGCCAACCTCAGGGATGCCGACCTGCGGGAAGCCGATGTCGTCGGCGCGGACTTCCGGGACGCCGACCTGAGCGGCGCTGACCTCACCGGAAGTCTCTTCCTCACCCAGCAGCAGCTCAACGCGGCCCGGGGCAGCGCCGCCACGAAACTGCCCGCCACGCTGCGCCGTCCCCGGCACTGGTAGCCCCGCAAGCGGGCGGATCGCGCCCCGCCAAGCGGATGAATAGTGGACGGCAAGCGCAGCTCTCCAGGCTTGTTCCCAGCCGTCAGTGACCACCTGACGGAGGTCGACCGGTACGCAATCGCTCCGGTCACCGCTTCGGGACAAGGAGAGCAGACATGCGAGTTCCTACGAGATTCGGGCTCGGCCGGGCGGCCGTCGCACTGGCAGTGCTGACGGCAGGAGGGATCGGCTGGGCGGCACCAGCCTCGGCGGCACCAGCCGGGATGGAGGTGATCACCGCGTTGACCGCCTCGAACAGTTCGGACAAGAGCCGTACTCTGACGTGCCCCGTCGGCAAGGTCGTCACCGGCGGCGGTGGGTATCTCACCGCGTCACCGGGAGCTGTCGGGCGGGTGGCGATGGACCAGTTCGCGCCGTCGGCCGACGGCCGGTCGTGGACTGTCGGGATGCGTGAGGTCGGCGCGGTGAAGTACACCGGAGACTGGGCCTTCACCGTTGTCGCCATCTGTGCCACCGCACCCTCCGGCTACCAGGTCGTTTCGGAGGTCAAGGCCGGCTGGAACGACTACCACCAGATGTCCAAGACGGCGACCTGCCCGGGGACGAAGAAACTGCTCGGCTCGGGTGCCCAGGTGGAAAACACCGACGGGGCGTTCGTCCTCACCTACGTGGAGCCTGGCTTCAACTCCGTGACGGAACTACCCACGTACACCATCGGCACCGCCCGCACCGTGGAGCAGGGTACGGTGGCGCACGGCCAGGAGTCGCTGCGGACGTACGCGATCTGCGCCAACCAGCCGGCCGGCTACGAACGGGTACGCGCCACATCGCCGATGACCAGCCCTGCGATGCACAACGTTTCCGTGTCCTGCCCTACTGGCAAGTCGCCCTACAGCGTCGGCGGCGGAATCAACGTCTCCAGCATCCACGAGGACGACCGCACGCAGGTGATGCTCACCGGACTGCGGTCCAACGGCAGCCAGGCCAACGCCTGGGCGTACGAGGACTCCGACGGTTGGGCGGAGAACTGGTACGCCAGCGTGACCGTGATCTGCGGTAGTTGACGTGTCCGGGTGCGGGTGGCGTCACTGACGACGCCACCCGCACCCGGCTCAGCACGTTGGCCGCGTCGCGCCGGCCGGATGGCGGCACCGGCCCGTGTTGCTGTTGTCCGCGATACACAGACGCGGGTAGACATGGTGATGTCCGGGGAGATGGCTTCGGTACGGGAGGGGAAACAATGCCCCGCACTGAACAGGAGTGGCTGCGCGACTACGCGCTGCTGGCGTTGCGGGTCAACCGGCAGGTGACGCAGGGCGGCGCGAGCACCGTACTGATCTACCGGGGGCTATCCCAGTGGCGTACCCGGGTGGAAAGCGAACCGCCCGTCCCGGCCGGCCGGTTGGCCGACGACGCTGAGGCGCTGCTGGAGCAGTTGCCCTTCCCACCCGAGCGGGCCAGATACCTGGCCGCCCAGGTACGCGCACTCCGGGCGGTTGCCCGCCGGCTCGCCGGTCAGGAGTTGCCGCTGCCGGCGTACGTCGGCGAATGTTTGGGGATATCGGTGCAGCGGTTGCCGGAGGACGTGTTCCAGGAGGCACACGACCAACTGGACGTCGCGCTACCCCGGGCCGCCGGTTCCCTGGTGGACCGCCTGCACACCTGGCAGGCGGTCCACACGCTGCCGCCGGGTCGGGCGGATCGCATCCCCGTTCTGGTCGACCGGGCCGTAGCGGAGACACGGCGGCGGACCAGCGCCATCGTGCCACTGCCCGCCGACGAGGTGGTCCACTGCCGGCTGGTGTCCGGCACGCACTTTCGCGCGGCGGGGGCGTACGAGGGCGGGCTGTGCTCGACCATCCACGTCAACACCGATCTGCCCTTCAACCTGGCCGACCTGCTGTACGTCGTCGCGCACGAAGGCCACCCCGGGCACATTGCCGAATCCTTACTCAAGGAGCGTCTGCTGGTCGACGAGCAGGGCCGGGTCGACCAGCAGACGCGGTTCATGCTCGGTCCCAGTTTCGTGATCAGTGAAGGGCTTGGCCTGCATGCGCAGGACATCGTCTTTCCCGGTGACGAGGCCCAGGCTTGGTTGACCGACAACGTCCTCACTGAGGAGGGCGTGCCTCCGGACGGTAGTGACTTCGCCGCGATCCACCGGGCCCAGAACGTCTTCTTCGGAGTGTGGGCCAACGCCGTATTCATGGCCGCCGACGGCCGTCCGGACGCGGAACTGACGGACTATCTTTCCCGCTGGGCGCTGCTGTCCGGCGCCGAGGCCGACGCGGTGGTCAGCTCACTGCGCACCCCGGGCATGGCCCTGTATGTCTTCGGATACTTTTATGGCTGGCGGATCCTGGATTCCTGGCTTTCCACCCCGGACCGCACCGAACGAGTGCGCCGGCTCCTCACCGAACAGCTTCTTCCGGCAGACCTGGTGTCAGCCGGCTGAGCCAGTCGGGCGACCTGGTTTCGGTTGTTGGTAGGGGCAGCTTGTCGACTGCGGGCTACGCGGTCGGCTGCGGGCGGGCCCGTAGGTGCGCGCGCTCACCCTGCCTGCCGAACAGGCTGAGGAACTCCACTGGTTCGGCATCGGCGGCACCGAACCAGTGCGGTACCCGGGTGTCGAACTCGGCCGCTTCACCGGGGACGAGCACCAAGTCCTGTTCACCGAGGATGACCCGCAGCCGCCCGTTGAGGATGTACAACCATTCGTAGCCCTCGTGGGTCTGTGGCTCGGGCTTCCGTCGGTGGCTGCCGGCCGGGATTATCAGCTTGTACGCCTGGATGCCGCCGGCTCGGCGGGTCAACGGCAGCATGGTCATGCCGTGCCGGGTGATCGGGCGTAGATGGATGCGTGGGTCACCGGTGGGTGGGGCGCCGACGAGTTCGTCGAGCGTGACACCGTGGGCTCTGGCCAGGGGCAGCAGTAGCTCGAGGGTTGGCCGCCGGGCACCGGATTCCAGCCGGGACAGGGTGCTCACCGAGATGCCGGTCGCCGCGGACAGGTCGGCCAGGGTGGTGTCACGCTGCCGCCGCAATGCGCGCAGCCGGGGCCCGACCGCGTCAAGCGTCTGGTCAAGGTCACCGTCCATGCCACGATCTTGCCAGAACGGCAACAGCTTTTGCGCGCCTTCAGCGTACGGCGGATACGAGGCCGGTTCTCGGATGACAGATTCAGCCCGATCTGGATAAAAATCGGGGCTGGTCGCAGCCTGAGATTGCGAAACTACCTTCATGGGATCGCGGCGTGACCATGTCGACAGGCACCCCATGTTGTACCGCGACGAGGCCCGTCCTGGCCTGGCACCCGGTTCGGCTCGGAGCGCGGGCAGCATGTTCGCTGCCCTGTACGGCGAGTTGGTCCCGCACGCCTGGCGCGATCCCGAGTCGGGGCACGATGCCTATTCGCTGTTCTACGACCGGTCGATCGCCATGGGGTGGCTCGACGACAGAGGGGCCGGAGGCGGTGTTGCGGATCGCATGCGGCGTGCGCCTGGGCTGTGGGGCATGAACGACGCCGGCTGGGAGCATCCCCTCGCGGTCCCCGGGCTGGTCTCCTGGTTCCAGGTTGGTGTCAGCGCGGTGCCCGGTGACCGGCCGCTGCCCGTGCAGCCGTTCCTGCGGTGTGCAGTGGACGCGACAACACAGGCCGGCGCACTGGACCTGTCGGCAGTGCAGGTCCTGCTGCCGGTACAGGGGCTCGACCCGGCGTCGCGGCCACCGTACGCGCCGGTGCCAGCGATCGGCACAGTCGGTTGGTTCGCCGAGCGCAACCCCGAGTCGAGGACACCGGTGAAGGTCAACATCAACAGTGGCCGGGACTCGTCGATCCTCGCTGCCGTGCAGCAGCTCAGCGAGCACCTCGCTGACCTGGACCAGGACGTGTTCAGGTGCCGCTCCCACGATGTTGCCGGGCAGGACGCCATTCCCACTCCGCCTTTTGACGACAGTTTCTGGAACGGTCCGCCGCTGCACGGGGTGGTGCTGCGCGGCGAGCTTGTCGAATGGTCGTGTGACGCGATCGGGTGGCTGGCCGAGGTGATTGCTGACTCCGCGGCGCTGCTCGGCGTCCGTACACCGCTGCTGCTCACCATCACCCGGACGTAAGCCGGCTGGGGCGGCTTACGTCCGGGGCGGGTTGGGGAAGGTGAGAAACCTCAGCGGCGCGAGGTGTCCTTGACGAACACGAGCCCGTCGATGTTAGCCACGTGGGCCGGGTCCAATGGGGAGTAGCCATACCAGGGGGATACGCGGCCAGGGGACGTCACGTCGCCGAGGGCCGTGGCCAGTCGGCGGGCGTCGACGATGTACTGGTTCTCCGGGAGCGCGTACAGGAGCCCTTCGATGGTGTCCGGGGGTGGGGTGTCGACACCGTGGTGCCGGATCGTGCCGAGGGCGGTGGCCAGGAAGGCGTATCCGTCGCCCAAGTGGGCGCTGACGATCGCGCCGGCGCTCCACCATTCCATCGACCCTTCCCACATTCGCATCGTGCTCTTGTCCCGCTGCAGGTGGCTGTTGTGGGCGTTCACCAGCGTCGGGCCCCGTTCGGCGAGAGCGAGCAGGTTGGCGGCCATCATCGAGTCCCGTACGCCGAGCAGCCGCGCCATGCGGCCCGGTGACGTGTCGGCCATCCAGAAGTGGTAGCTCAGCAGCCCGGTGGCGGTGCGCCCGTACAGCAGCGCCCGTTCCCAGTCGTCCGGTGCGGATACCGCGATCAGGTGCGGCGTCTGCGCGTCGAGCAGCGCCACCAGGTCGTCGGCGAGTAGCCGCAGCTGCGTGGCCTCGGGTGTCCGTCCCACGGACTGCGCCGGGTCCATCATCGCGGCGGGATTGGTCCACTGGTCGTCGGCACCGAGCAGGCGGTCGAGCGTTTCCGCGGAGCAGGGGAGTAGGGCCGTGTCCACCCAGGTCGCGAGGTAGGCGTGGAGCGCGGTGATGGCCTGACGAGGGCTCGCGGCACCGGTGATTTCCAGCGGGCCGTCGAAACCGGCGAAGTGCAGCTGCTCGGACACGGACCGACCGTCGTTGTACGCGCGCATCCAGCCTACGAGTTCGCGGTTGGCCGGGATGGCACCCCACTCGTGGCTGAAGCCGCGTTCCATGACCTCGTCGAGGATGCCCGTGCCCGAGGTGACGTAGTCGTCCACGACCAGGCCCATCATGCAGTCGCTCTCGATGGCGATCGTCCGGTAGCCCTCCTTCTCCACGAGCTGCCGGAAAAGATCGTTGCGCAGGTCGAGCAGGGTGTCCTCGCCGTGGGTGGGCTCTCCGAGGGCGAGCAGTCTTGGCCGGGTCGGGAGTAACCCCGTAACGGCGGCAGCATCGACGGCACGGATGGTGTCAGTGATATCGGCGTTCATGCCATCAACGCTATCTTTGAATCGACGGTGGAGACTTTTCCACGGTGATGCCAGGACCGTGAGGTAAAACCTTCAACACAAGGGTCGAACCTTCAACGCAAGGGTCGGCCCAGGCTGGCAGCTGGCCCGGCGCATCGAGGAAGCCGTGCTGGGCAGAAAGACCCGCTCGGCGCGTTGGGCTTGGTGCTCAAACCGATCGTGTGGCGAAACACCCGCTACATCGACCTCGGAAAATGCGGAGACACGGCCCGGACGGCTCTGCCAGTCTGAAGAGATGATCACGAAGGAGGTCTCGTGAGCGATGACGTGAAGTCCCGACTCGGCGAGTTCAGTACCCGGCTGGAGAGCGACGACATCGACGTTGTTCGCGGGGCTCTGGATGACTACCTGCAGGCACAGGCGGACACCAGGTGGGGTGTGGACAACCCCTACTGGCTGTTGGACAACGAGGTTCGCTTCGCTGCCCGGGACCTCCTCAGGCAACCTCCGTCCGGCCGCAGCCACGCGGGTGCTCTCACCGTGATGTGGCATCTCGCCGAGGAGGAGGACGCGGACCTGATCGCCGACGTCATCGAAGGCGACCCGGACGCCGAGGGGTGGGAGGATGCGCTTCTCGCGGCCGGCACCGCCCTCGCGGCGGGCGAGGAGCCGAGCCGGCGGCTGCTGGATCTGGTTACCGCCATGGTGCTGGACGAGGGCCTCGACGTGTGGGATCGCAAGAACGCCATTCGCGCCTTGAACGATCTCGATCTGCCGGAGGTCGAGGACCTCATCGTTCATGTCAGTGAGTCGTCCGAACGGGAACTCCAGATACACGCGGCGGGTTGGCTCGCGACGCCCCTGCGGCTCCGTGTCCATCGCGAACGTGTCAGGCGGCTCGTACAGTCCTGGCCGGAGGACGCGGGTTGGCAGGCTGACCGCGTTCGCGAAGAGGTCGAGGGTTTCCACAGCACCTACTGGAAGGACATCGAGCTGGAAGATCCGGTACTCCGGAAGGCCCACGACGAGCTGAGGTTCCCACTCAGCGACGACGAATGCCTGCAGGCATTCGTCACCCTGCTCCGCAGCGAGGACCCGGTTGCCGTGGGCATCGCGCTCGACCATTACGAATCCTCGGAGGGGCTGTGTCATGTCCTGGAGGACGAGAAACGTGCCGAGGTCTACCTGCCCGAGGTGCTGGCCCGCGCTCGTGAGGTGCTCCGGCGGCCGATGTCTCCCGCCGAGGTGAGCGCCCTGAACATGATCAGGAAGCGACACATCGAGCCCGGCGACGCCGACCTGCTGCTAGATGTCCTCACCCGCACGGACTCGGACACGGTGCGTCACGAGGCCATCTGGATGGCCAGAGGCGTGCTCGACAAGGCCGAGGTGAAGGACGAGAGGCTCGTCGCCGCCCTGGGCGACCTGATCTTCGACCCGTCGTCCGTCAGCACGAAGGAGACGGCGATCCGCATCCTGGCCGACAGCCTCGGCGCGGACGCGGACGACATCCTCCTGCGGGCGCTCCGCGAGGCTGCGCCGAGGGTGCAGGCCCACGCGTCCTATTACCTGGTCAGGACGGGAGCCCTGGAGCGGCACCGCGCCATTATGGAGGAAGTCGCCGAGAGCTGGGGCGAGCGGCCTCCCCAGCGGCCCTGGGGCCAAAACCCCATTGAAATGATCTTCGGTACGCCGCACAGCGTCCACTGGGAAGGACACCGGCTGGCGGACCCGAACCTGCATCGCGCCCACAAGAGGCTGAGGGCTCCCACGGTGGACGAGTCGTATCACCAGGCGCTTCGTACGCTGCTCGAAAGCGACGACCAGGCGGCCGTGGGCATCGCCCTCGACCATTGGTGGAGTCCCGACGGTGCCGTGCAGAGGGGCGGCGAAGAAGCACGTGAACCGGAGAGGGCACTCGTTCTGGACCGCATCCGGCAGATGCTGCGGCAGCCTCCCGCGCCGGCCGAGCTCAGCCGCAGGTACGGGCCCGAGGCCAAGCACCTCACCGCACTGTCAGCCTTGGACGTCGTGGCAGCAGACGAGCCGTCCCTGCTGGCCGAGGTAGTGGAGGCCGCCGCGAGCGATCACGTTCGCTCGCGGGCTTTCGATGCGGTGGAAGCGGTGTTCAAGGACACGGAGGAGGCTGACTTGCTGCTCGTCGTAGCGCTTGGGAATGTCGCCTGCGACGAGAACGTGCCGTTGAATGACCGCGTCAGGGCACTGGAACTGCTGCACGAGGCTCCGCGGACCAACTCCGTGGACGCGCTCGTCCGGGCGACACGCTGTCCCGAGATAGAGGTTCAAGCCGCTGCGGCATGGGGGCTGATGCGGGAAGAGGCCATCGAGGAGCATCGCGCCATGCTTGAGGACGGCTCTACGACCCGGACCAGCTGCCGATGGCCCGGCTGATCACTCCGCTACGTCGCATCGGCATGCCACTCGCGACAAACCGCACTGTGTGTGGCTTGGAGCCTGCGGCGGCGGGCGAGGCGATCACCGCGTACTGGCAGCAGGTCACCGCCGATACCGCAGCTCGCGGTCGACTCGCCACCTTCCTCGTCGAACAAGCATCACTTCTCACCACTTCGATGAGAGCCCCAGCTCAGCGGTTGTCGCCGCTGCCACCCAGCATGCCACGGCCCTGACGGCTGGCCAGCTTGGCCAGGTTCGCCGTCGCGATGTCGTCCAGCGACAGATCGAGGTAATCGGCGAGCACCGCCAAATACCAGAGCACGTCACCGAGTTCCTTGGCGATGTCTGCCCGGTCGATCCGCGTCTCGTCGCTGTCGAGGTCTCGGATCCACTTCTTGAACTTCTCGGCGATCTCTCCCGACTCGCCGGCTAGCCCGAGCACCAGGTGGAGTAGCTCGTTCTTCTTGTCACGCGGAGCGGCAGTACGGAGGGCGCCGCGCTGATACTCGTGCAGGTCCATGGCGGACCAGTATGTCGCACCCTCTCGACCACGACACCCCCGCCACGAGCCCTCCGCGCCGGGGCTCATCGCACTCGCCACCCAGGCGCAAGACTCGGCGTCGCCTGAGAGGCGACGGCCCGGCCCGGCCCGCGTTCGGTGTCGTTGCCCCTCGTTGACCGATTATTGGATTGTCGGTAATGGAAATCCAATAATCCACGTGTACAAACAGGGCATATTGGTACTGCACCATAATGACAGTTATTGTGCGCAAGGATTTAGGATGGTGTAGATCGAGAGCTTCGTCGCCCGTCCTGGCTCAGCGCACCGAATGCGGCCACCAGCCATGCTGCCGAAAGTAATACCCAGTGGTTCTGGGCGACGCCGGCGCGATCGACCAGACTGTCAGGGGCTTCAGTAGTTGCTAGGTAGTCGGCGATAAGGACGGTGTACGGCGCAGTCGAGTTCGTCGATGGTCGCGAAGGTAGGGTGCTTCGGTCCACCGGTGGTGAACCGGCACAGGATCTGTTCGGCCTCGGCGGTGCCGAGTTGCAACACCCCGCGTACTTTGGACATCTGGTCGTACTAAGAGGGACCGTCAGTAGGTGTTATTTGAGGCGGCGGGTGGTGGGGCGGGTGTTCCAGCGGTAGTGGGTACGGGCTTGCCGGATGAGGGCACGCACGGTGACGAGCGTGGCGGCGAGGTACAGGTAGAAGTCGATGATGGTGGCTTGCCGGTCGGTGCAGCGGCGTAGTTTGCCGTAGCCGTTCATCCATGCGTGGGTGCGTTCGACTGGCCAGCGGTGGCTGGCCTGTACCGGGGCCGGTATGCCTCTTTTCGCGATCTTGGCGTTGAAGCCGAGGTCGGCCAGTACCTGGCGGCTGGGTTTGTTGTCATAGCCGCGGTCAAGGTGCACTGTCACGTGTTCGG